>JAFYZV010000179.1 GCA_017548525.1 Prevotella sp. | reverse complement strand
GGATTAACCAAGTTGAGGTCGATGCTGCCAGGGTAGCGTTGGCCAAAAGTCTCACCATTATCCTGATATTCATACTGGTCTACCAAGCTTTGGGTAGGACAATTGCCCGAAGAACCGTTTTCCACACCAACGGGATAGTTAGCCATTTCGAAATCGTTGCTCTCACCACGTCCGAGACCGAAAATCAATTCCGGATTGAAGAACGCATCGTGTCCCCATAATGAACCGTATGCGCTGAGTTTCAGTCCCCAGATGGAGGCGTTATCAAGAATATACTTACAAGCCTCAACAGCCTTAATCCACTTGGCCTTGTCATTGGTCGGGTTGTGAAGAGGTGAGGCGGCATAGAGCAATGTACGAGCCTTAAGGGCTGCTACGGCAATACGCGTTGCACGTCCAATTTCCGAAAAGACCTCCGTACCGTATGATTCAGGCAGATAGGGTGCGATGGCATCACATTCATCGACGATGAATTTAACAATCTGGTCTGCCGAGGTACGTTCTATGTTATTAGCCTGCGCATTGGTAAGAGTGGTTGTCACTAAAGGTACGTCGCCGTATGTCTTGAACAACTCAAAATAGAAGTAGGCTCTGAGGAAACGCAACTCATAGGGGAACATCTCCATCTGAGCAACCCAGTTATTATAGTCTGGGTTATACTGCCAGTCTGAAATGTCTGTCTCGTCAAGCTTCTCGAGATACATGTTGACATCAGCTATGGCCGTATATGCCTTAGTCCAAGTATTGGAATAAGGGTTTGCTGGACTCCATCCACCATTCACATAGCTATTGACGGCTCCCGTTTCAAGTGCATACTGAGCCTCATCTGTAGCTCCAGCAAGGAAGTAAGCACTATTAGATGCCAACTCATTATTATAGATTTGGGCATAGACATCGAACACCAAGTTCTTAATTCCATTCTCGTAATATTCATATGTCCACTCCTCATCGCGGGTTGTCTCCTCCGTATAGTCCAAATCGGCACAAGAAGCACAGAGGACGCAGAGAATACAAAAGGCGCAGAGTCTGCCGATAATCATCTTTATATTCATTGTCTTCATAATTATCAATTTTCAATTTGTTAGAATTGTACTGAAAGACCAAAATTCACACTCTTCATCACTGGATAGCCCGTGTTGAGATTTTCTGCATCCATGGCATCGATATTGTCGAAAGACAGGAGGTTCTGACCCTGTACGAAGACCCTAACACCAGAAACCTTCAGAGGCTCAATGACTTTTGCAGGCAACTTATAGTAGATTTCGCAATCACGCAGCTTCAACCAACTAATGTTGCGATACCATATCGTGGAGTTCTGAGCGTTGTTAGCCACGTTCTCAGTTGACAGACGAGGATAGCTTGCATTGGCTCCAGCGATGTCGAAGCAGTTGTCATAGTATTCCTGGGAGAGGTTGCGGTTGTCGGAGAGCGCTCCCCATACACCGTCAACATAGCGTATGTTCTTCACTTGATGGGCTGCACCTTGCAAGGTGGCATTGATACCAAAGCCCTTAAACTCTGCTCCAAGATTAAACGCATAGTTCAATGAGGGGAAGGTGTTGCCATAATCTTGTGTTACATAGTCATTCTCATTGATAACACCGTCGCCATTAACATCCTTATATTTGATGTCACCCACTTTCACCTGTCCAAATTGTTGAATAGGGCTATTGTCGATATCTGCCTGATCTTGGAAGAAGCCCAAGGCGATGAGTCCTCGCTCAGCATCGGCAGGACCGTCTATTACCGAGAGGTTGGGATAGGCGGGTGTCTCAATCCATTCCAATATTTCGCTCTTCACAGTTGAGAATGAGGCACCGGCATTCAGGTTAAGTCCGTTAGCAAGAGTCTTGGCATAGCGGAGACCCAATTCCATACCGTAGCTTGCCACGCGACCCTTGTCATCATAAGACGACTGGATACCCACCACATCAGAGTTGAGAGAACCAGCACTCACCAAGATATTACGACGCTGCTGATAGAACACATCAAGCGTGACATCGAGCGAATTGAATAGCCTTACGTCGGTACCGATATTTGCCTTGTAGGCGGTTTCCTGTGCAAAGTCATCAGTGGGGAACTGTGTCAGGAAGGCACCCCATGAACTTTGGAAATTGGTACCATACCAGAACTGTCCGTGAGAATTGTTCCAACGAGCAAGCCAAAGACCAGCCTGTGGCACGTAGTCAGTATGCTGAATACCACCCGAGAGACGAATCTTTCCATAGTTAAGCAGACTGCTTTCAGGATTGTTGGCGTAAATATAGCCCAAACCTAATGTCGGAGAGAACGCCCATTTAGCAGGATAGCTACGGTTTGAACCATTGGCTGCCAACACAACATCAGCCATCATTCGGTTGGCATGGTCATAATGTAAAGCGAGTTGCCAGTTGGCACGATACCATGTGTTGTTAATTTCGTCGCGAATCTCGCTCTTCATGTTGTAGTTAGCGTTCGCGGCGATGTTGTCACCATTATTCAACTGCATGCCATATTTAAATCCTGTATTGAAGGTAGCGATACGCCACTGTGTGTCAACCCAATGATTGAATACTAACTTGTCCTCTACCGTACCCATCACTGTCTCCTGCATAGCACCACTGGCATCGTAGTAGTTCCATCCATATTGATAACCCTTTGAGCGATTCTCAATGGTGTTGGAGGAGTTGTCGTAAGAAGCACCTATATAGAATTTCAGCCCCTTTGTGATGATGTCAAGGTCCTGCTCCAAGGTCATGTTAGCCCAAATCTGGCGCTGATGGGTTTTCGAGAAACCAGTACCTTGTGACTTAGCCAAGAGGTTGAAGTCGCCGTATGTCTGGCTACCACCCCATACACCACTCGCGGTCTTAATGGGGAATGCCAAGGCAGGTACCTTGTACAGATGCCACCACGCGTCGTTTGAGTTCATATTGGGTACTCCATTTGTCTCCATCAAGATGCCAAGGATATTTGCGCTGACCCTGGTGGTTTTGCTCACCTCGAAGTCCACGTTGGCACGGATATTTGCCTTTGAATATCTTAACTGCGAATTCCAATCACCCTGATCAGGATTCTTATAGAGTCCGCGAGCATCCGTATAGTCGAGCTGTGTATAATACTGGACTTTATCTGTGCCGCCATAGAAAGAAAGATACGCATTCGACTCATGGGCGGTGTTCTTAAACACTTCATCTTTCCAGTTGATGTTTGGATAGACCAGCGGGTCGCTGCCATCCTTGAACTTCTGTAGTTCGGCTTCCGTATAGGCGGCAGACAAACCGTCGTTCATACGTGCACGGTTCAAGGCGTTTGCATAATCGTAAGCGGTCACCATATCAGCCATCCGTGGATCGAACTGAAACTTGTGTGAAGCACCAACTTTAAAGTGGTAATTGCCGTCTTTACTACCGTGCTTGGTCTTCACCAACAACACGCCGTTGATACCTTCGTGTCCGTAAAGAGCCACAGCAGCAGCGTCTTTCAGTACGGTAACACTTTCCACCTCTTCTACGGTTAGGCGGTCGATAGGTCTCTCCACTTCGTCAACAAGAATCAGAATATCTTTCTCGCCAGTAGTTTGTACGCCACGGATATTAAACGTTGCGCCACGGCCTTCCTCTCCCTTAAAACCAGTATTCTGGAAGGCATTCAGACCAAGGAGCTTGCCATATAGGGCATCTGCCAGGCTGATGGCTGATGTGCGGCGTAGTTCTTCTGCGGTGATGGTGGTTGTAGCGGCAGTAGTGAGTAATTCAGACTGCTCAACGCCATAGCCTAAATCTACCTTCTGCGATGCTTTGTCGCTCAGCGTCACCTGGGCACTAACCGCCATCGGGGTACCGCAGAGTCCCACCAAGGTATATATAAATATAAATATGTTTCTTAGTTTCATAATTCTTAATTGTTTATTATTAGAATTTACCATCCAGGATTCTGTGTAAGTCCATACCCCTTCTGAATCTCAATACGAGAGACAGGGTCAAGATACCACTTATTAGTCCAATAGCCAGGATCCCACCAGCGGCGATGTCCAACGACGATTTCTGGCTTCTCGTATTCAAACTTCGGCCAAGGGTCACCCGATTTATATTGGTTATCACCATCCGTCAGGCGATTGCCAGCGGCATCGAGACAATATATTCGGATTTCATGAAGTGGTTTGGTAAAGAGATCCTGACGCATACGGCGAACCATGTCATACAGGCGGTCACCACACTCAGCTCCAATCTCGCAATTGCGCTCACGCAAGATTTCGTTGATGAGGTTCTCCTTGTTGGTTTCCAAGTTTAAGTAAGGATTCATTTTCTCTATACGACCAAGACCAACGCGGCTACGAACTTTATCCAAATCATCCAAGGCTCCCTTGAAGTCGCCCGTCTCGGCTTTGGCCTCGGCACTAATGAGATACATCTCTGCCAGACGGATATAAGGTACTCCAATGAGGTCGTCATCATAACGACTTCCGCCGTAGTAATCGAGCAGCCATTTGAACTTGCAGTAACCCGATGCTACATCATCCTTGTTGCTGACGTTGCTGTTCTTTTCCAAGAAACCGCCAACCCATGAGTCCATATAGTTCATACCCGCATAATCGAATCCGGCAGGAACCGACCTCCTGGGAACCACAATCGTTTCATACAAACGCGGGTCGCGATCGGCAAAGATGTCTATGCCAGTAGGATTCTTGCCAGCACCATAAATGTCAGAATATGGGAAGTTGCGACCATCCTGCATACCAAAACATTCCATCAACTCGTTCGTGGGAACGGCACCGCCTTGGCGGAGGCAGTCAAGGGCAAAGCCTCTCCATCCCCAGCCCCATCCACCATCAGACAGGGTGAGAGTAGGATGGGCATCGAAGAGTTTCTCATGACGTGTTTCATTGTTGCGGTAACGGTAGGCACGACGGAAAGCCGTACGATAGCCAGCCTCGTCCTGTGTCTCAGGTTGTATCAACTGGTAATAGTTGCCATTGGCTTTATTGTCGTCGAAGAAATCATTGCAATATTGCAGGCAGCGATTCCATAATGTGGGGTCTTTTTTGCCAAACCATATATGTTCCTCATTCTCATAACCAGTTGGTTTTTTATCGTATGTTAAATAAGGCTGATCGTTATTGAACAAAGGAGAAGCGGCAAACATCCATACCTTAGCACGTAAGGCACGAGCAGAAGCACGTGTCAGACGACCTGACCACTGGCCAATATCTTCGTTGGGAATGTTCCAGATGTATCCGGGTTCATCAATGGCACATTGAATCAGCGAGTCAATGAACACTACGGTCTGCCAAGCAGTAGAACGGCCGTCTGTGAAATTCTCTCCAACAGGGTATGCCTTATTCACAAGACACAGACCACCGAAGTTACGGAATGCATCGTAGTAGCGGCTTGCCATAATGGTATAGGCCTCACCGCGCAGACGACTTTTCTCACTATCGCTCATGTCGGGTACACGGTCAATATTCTCGATTATCTGCCAACACTTGCGCACGGTCTCATAGATTGACACACGTCCACCAGCATCACTATCCAAACCACTCTTCGTTGAATAAGAGAATTTTCCCTGGAAGTTACCATTCTCTGTATCTTGGGCATCCTCGGTCAGACCTCCTGGATAGTAGCTCTGGATGGGTCCGCCCCAACCAACATAGCAATGATAAGAGTCGGAGAGCACATCTATGGGTGCACCATTCATCATATTTCCTGAAGTATAGGTACAGTAGAGCTGTCCGTATGCACTCCACAGGAAATTGCGAGTGTATTCGGCCTTGGAGAACACCGTGTCGATATTCACGTCGACACCAGGGGCTTTCTCCAAGAAAGCATTACCCACATTGAAATCGTCCACACATGCCGTGAAGATGCCAGTAGCCATCCCCAAAGCCAATATGTAATTAAATATCTTTTTCATAATTATCAATTTTCAATGTTCATTCATTAGAAGTTTACTTGTAGGCCGAAATTATACACACGTGTCATTGGATAACGTACACCGAAGTCAAGTCCTGAGCCAGGAGCCTCGGGGTCGTTACCTTTGAAGTCTGCGAATGTCAGAAGGTTCTGGCCAGAAGCATAGATTCTCACGTAGTTGAGCAGTGGCAACCACTTAGGTTTATTGATGGTATAACCAATCTCAACATTCTTCAGACGCACATATTTAGAGTCTATAAGCCAAGCCTGCGAATCACGGTTGTTATGAACGCGGTTGGTAAACGAGATACGCGGCAGGATGGCTCCAGGATTATCCTCCGTCCAAGAGTTATCAGCCACCCATTGTGCCAAAGCAGAGGTATTCGTCGAACCGAACTGGTCGCGGAAATATCCGTTCAATAAGCGGCTTACATTGTCGGCACCTACCCAAAGCATCGAAAAGTCAAGTCCCTTCCAATTCAGGCTGGCATTGATAGACCATGTTACTTCTGGGTTGTCGGTATAGCCGAGGGGCTTCTGGTCATTTGCGTCAATAACACCGTCACCATTCAGGTCTACATAGACCGCATCACCATATTTCAATTCGATCTTCTGATCAGGTATCGCCACACCATATTTCGCCTTATAGCGATCTTCAGTACCTGGCTGATAGAATTCAAACAGGTCGTAGCCGAAACGTTGCCCTACTGGCAATCCAGTATGTTTCAGATATTCATACATGGGCTCCACTTCAAGCATCTCAATCACTTTGTTTCTGGCAAAGGCGATGCTTGGAGAGACGGAATATCGGAGATCACCTACCTTATCAGCCCATTTCATGGTCAGCTCATAGCCATGATTTTTCACACGACCCTCATTGACGTAGCTCGAAGGGAGACTGGTCACGGCTGGCAGCAGAGAAGCATTCGATACCAAAATGTCCTTACGGTCTTCCCAGAAAAGGTCGAGGTTCACCGTCAGTCGGTCATTGATGAAAGCAGCATCCAGACCAAGATTGATCTTCGAAGCCGTCTCCCAAGTGACATTCGGGTTACCAGCAGTCAGCTCCTTAACTGCTTGCAACCAGCTACCACTCGTACCAAAGTTGGCACCACGGTTCTGAGGATTGACGGTCGTTGAACCCGTATAGAACTGCCAAGCACCTGGCAAATAGAGGAAGCGGGCACCATTGGTGTTGTCGTTACCGACCTTACCCCATGAACCACGTAGTTTCAGATAACCTATATAGGGCTTAATCGGTGCCCAGAACTTTTCACTTGATGGAATCCAACCTACGGAGAATGATGGGAATGTACCGTAACGTTTACCCTCGGCAAAGTTCTCCGAGCCATTGTAACCGATGTTGAAGTCTATCATATAGCGTGTGTCATAGTCGTAGGTGAGTCGTCCCACCAGTCCGACATAGCCTTTAGGAATCGATTCATACAAACTGCCATCGGAATCCCAAGGATAATAGGTCTTGCTCTGGTTATAAAGAAGGAGCGCACCCACATTGTGTAAGCCAAACTTACGGGCGTAATTGAAACTTGCCTCGGCATACCAATTACGATTTCCCCACTTGGCTTCACTATAAGGAATCGGCCATGTGATGTTTTCTTTGCGGAGGACTTCCTTCCCGTCAGAATCGAGAGTTGCCACGTAAGTAACACCCGTACCGAATCCATTCTGGCGATTCTTCCTTGCCGTATAATCAGTATTGTAGGATCCCTTGATCTTGAAATCCAAGCCCGGTGTGATGAAACCCATATCGAGCTTGTACTGGAGATCGAGGTTCAACACATTGGTACTTTCGTTCTGATAACCTAAATCATAATAATTTGAAAGGGCATCGCGGTCGTAAGGTCCTACGATATTAGCATCGGCAATGACATGACGACCTTGATCGTCAATTCCGATACCAGCGTATGGCGTAGCACCCTGTAGATAGCGGAAGAGGAATCCCTCACCACCACCCATCGTGGTACGATTCTGAACGCGTCCTCCCAATGTGAGTGCAAGTTGGCTATACTTGGAAACGTTGATGTCTAAGTTGGCACGATAGTTGAATCGGTTATACTTGAAAGTCTCATCTTCATTCTTTGAAAAGGTTTCAAAGAGTGAGTTCTGGTTCAAGAATCCAGCAGAGACAAAATACCTCACTTTTTCCGTGCCACCGTTCACATTCACGTTTACCTGCTCCTGCCAAGCAGCATCTTTCATGATATAGTCAATCCAGTCGGTATTGGGGAAGGTGACAGGCATATCGCCAGTACGGAAATGCTCCATGACATCTTGGCTGAATCGGATGCCAGTGTCGGCGTAGGGTGTATAGTCTTTGATGTTAGCAGAACCAGGCCACTGGCTCACGGGTAAAGCATCGGTGATGGCAGCATAATTCCACATCTTTCCGTAAGTGTAGGAGTCAGCAAAGTCCACGAATTTGGAAATCTGCTGAACGGCTGTACTCGCAGAGACAGTTACCGAGGCCTTGCCTGGCGTACCGCGCTTTGTAGTAACAAGGATGACACCATTAGCACCTCGCACACCGAATACGGCTGTTGCCGAAGCATCCTTCAAAATAGAGATGTCCTGGATTTCATTGGGGTCGAGCTGTCCGAATGAACGCTCCACACCATCAACCAGCACCAGCGGTTCGGCACTATTCAGAGAGCCTGTACCACGTACTCGAATTACAGGTTCATCGGCACCAGGCATACCCGAAGGCTGCACCACCGACATACCTGGGAGTTTGCCTTGCAAGGCATTAGCCACACTGGCCACAGGTGCCTTCAGCAACTCCTCACCACCCACGGCAGAAACGGCTCCCGTAATGGTAACCTTCTTCTGTTGTCCATAGGCAATAACGACCACCTCTTCCAAATCCTTCCGATCAGGTTCCATGGTCACGTCAATGATTCTGCCCTCCACTTTGCGTGCCTGGGTTAGATAACCCACATAGGAGAACTCAAGCGTTGCTCCTCGTCTTACTGACTCAAGGATGTAATGACCATCCATATCAGTAATAGCACCAGCACCAAGTCCCTGAACTTGAACGGTAACACCGATGAGAGGTTCTCCCGTCTCGTCTTTCACCGTTCCTTCCACCTTCAGATTCTGGGCAAACAATTCATTAGGCATCATGCAAAAGAATGTCAAAATGCCTAATAGATAAAATTTACTTTTCTTCTTCATCTGGTCATAATTATATTATAATGTTCAAAAATCAAATCTATTCCGCTTTAAATAGAATTTGCAAAAAATAAATAACAAAAATTGGACGGGGATACTCACTTCTCTGATTCCAGTTTGGTTATATATTGTAAAAGTTTTCACCCCTTTGGCTGCTGCTTCACCTTGTGTCGCTGTATAAGCAGCCCAATCGTTTTTTCGTACTGTCTGTTTCTTGCTCGTTATTTAGGTTAAATAATAGTATCTTGCAATCCATTTTTCTATGAAATTTCGTTACAAAAATACAAATAAATGTTACAACAACAAAAGAAAAGTCAAATATTTTATGCAATTACGCAACAAACGCAACAAAAAATTGAATGAAAAAAGCGTTAGATGTTTCCCTTTTAAAGTGTTCCTATGCATCCATTTGCAGATGGCAAAGGATAGGTTTGCAAGGCATAAACGATAGGTTTATATGCCACAAACCATATATTTGGATTCATCATCGTCCGACAAGGCACAGAAAGCAGATAATGGTTTGCCACATTGCCACTTTGCCACATTAAGGTGTCTTTTCCTGATTTCGGTTGACAGTTTTTTGCTATTTTCCTAATGTGGTTGACTGTTGTTATCCTGAATAAGTTGACACTGTCCTGATTTTGTTGACAATTTTCCTAAAACGTTGACCTCAAATGTATATCAAACATTGTTGGAAAATCCTTAATGTGGCAAAGTGGCAAAGTGGCAATGTGGCGTTTTCCTTGTCTACTATGTGAAAGACATAAATTGAAGCCATCCTTCTTACCGCACTGGTGTCAAGAAGGATGGCGTTAGTTTGCGTTTTCGCGTTGCGTCTCTTTTGCGTTGGGAAGGATGAACTAATTACTTACAAACGGGGCGAACGCTAAAACCGTAGTAGCGGAATTGGTCGTCCCTGTCAGCGAAGCCCGATCCTATGCCGTGCATGCGCAGGCGGTAGGCACTTTGCATTAGTCTCGGGCTCTGCGTAGACAACCAGTAGTAGCTATAGCCGACGGCGTTGAGACCACCATCCACGTGAAAGCCCGCAATGGGCAGGAAGATGCTATTGCCATTGATCTTGCTGGTGAACTTCCTACAATTTACTCCGTTGAGTGTCGTATTTACGTCCGTGCAATTGTCCATCAACTCGCCCATTTCAACGTACGTGGGCATCCGCCAATTGCCGCCCCACTTTACGTGAGCGACATCGTACTTCGTGCCGCTGATATCTGAGCCAAGATCATAACAAGTCTTCTCTGTACCGCCACAATGGATATATGAACTCCAATTATAATAATCTTTCTCCTCTGTCTCGCCCCAAGCGTAATACCCACCGTATTCCTCGGGCTTGTTGGCACCCACGTTGCAGCTCGCCCATTTGGTTCCACTCGGCAAGCCAAGATCGATGGCGACAACATCTTTCGGGGCAGATTCATTCGTCTTTTTATCTTCATCATCACCACTACAAGAAGTGACTAACAGACCCATTACAAATCCCATCCATAGGAACATGGAAAAAACAATTAATCTTTTCATAAAGCATTCCATTTAATGACTATTTGGAATAATTATCATCCATCACGATTGATGTTGCGGACGGAGAAGGTCGTTGACGGTCTTCACGGGATTGAAGGTGGAGAGCGGCACTTCCACGAAGACGGTGTTCCAATCGCTCATTGCGCCATTCCACAATCCTGGCAACTCGAGTGCTTTCAGTTCGCGCCCACCCTTGCTCTTGGAGCTGATAAATCCCGTGGAGGGATCAACGAAATCGGGCAAATTAAACGCATTGCCTTGGTAATCCTTGATGGCGCAGACGAGATCCACGGGATTGAAGTGCGTTCCTTCGGTAAACATCTTCATGTATTCCTTGTTGCTCTTGTCGATTTGCGACGACTCAAGGATTTGCAAACTGATGGTGCCATCTTGGTTGTAGGTAAGGAACGGACCGCCGCCTGGCTCTCCCACATTCTTCACCACGCCACATACACGCATCGGGCGGTTGAGTTTCTGGCGGAGATAAATCACGAGGTCGCCATCTTCCAACTCCTTCACGTCGGGACGGATGCAACACAATTCACGCTTGAGGAAGCGGATGATCTCCTCCAACTGGGCATGTGAATACATTCCCGTATCCAACAAACGGAGGTAATTGAATGCTCGTTGTTGCAATTCCACGAGGATGCCCGCAATGACTTGCTTGTATTCCACGGTGTCGTCTTTCAAACGGTCGGGCACCACGTTATCGATGTTCTTGATGAACACCACGTCGGCATCGATGTCATTGAGGTTCTGGATGAGTGCGCCATGGCCTCCCGGTCGGAACAGCAACGAGCCATCCTCGTCGCGGAACGGCGTGTTGTCGGGATTGGCAGCGATGGTGTCGGTACTCGGTTTCTGCTCGGAGAAGGAGATATTGAACTTCACGCCGTAACGCTCAGCATATTTCCCTGCACTCTCTGCCACTTTCTGCTTGAAAAGTTCGATATGGTCGTGGCTGACGGTGAAATGCACATTCGCCTCGCCATTGCTGCTGGCATAGAGGGCTGCCTCCACGAGATGCTCCTCCATTGGGGTGCGTGGGCCGTCGTCATAGTTGTGGAAAAGGAGTAATCCCTTGGGCAGGTTGCCATAGTTCAACCCATCCTTGGCGAGCATATTACGGGCTATTGCCTTGTAATTGCCCTCTTCGAGGAGCGTCTTGATGTCCTTTCCCTCGTTTTTCTTGCATTGGTCGCAAAGGGCTTCACGGAAAGCGAACTTCTTGATATTGTCGAAATACTCCTTCTCAAAATCCGTTGTCGGCTCATCGTAAGGTGCATCGACAAAGGCAAACATGTTCTTGAACATACGGGAGGCGGCACCACTGGCGGGTACGAACTTCACGATTTTGCGTCCCGATGCCTTGTAGTCTTCCCATGCCTTGATGTATTCCTCTCGTTGTTCCGCATTGGGAGTCATGATGCCATTGCCAATGGCTGCCGCTGCTTCCAATTTGAGGAAGGGGAATCCTGTCTTAAACTGTTCGAGTTGGTGTTCCACTTGCTGCTCGCTGATGCCACGTGCAGCGATTTGTTTGAGGTCTTGCTCTGTCATGTTATGGTAGATTAAATGTTAATAGTTATCTTATTATGAATACCATGATTGTGGTAATTATGTGCAAATATAATCAGAAAAACCGAAAAGGAAAAGGATTCAATACGTTTTTTGAGAAAAATGCCGTATATTTGCAAGCAAATAAGAAAAGACGAAAGACCTCAAGCAAAACAATACATTAAGGATAACTCACTTCATAAGGACAAATGGAACAATTCAAATTCTCCAAAGAGGAATGGCAAGAGACACGCTCACTCATCGCCGACATCAAGGCGAATGTGGGTACATACCTCTTGGAATACGACATAGAGAGCTTAGAGAGATATATCACGAATGCCATGGAAGGAGGCAACGTGCATCGGGACGTGTTTGGACTGAATCCCATCCTCTGCGCCTTGCAGACGGCAAAAATCGCCATAGACGAGATTGGGCTGAAGCGTGACGGCATCCTCGCCATCCTTCTCTATGCCACCATCCCCCACGACAACCCTGACGATACCCACCAAGACGACATCAACATCGATAGCATCAGGGAGAAGTTTGGTGAAAACACGGCTCACATCGTGCATGGACTGGTAAAAGTCCATACGTTATACAAGAAAAGTCCCGTGGTGGAGAGCGAGAATTTCCGCAATCTCCTATTGTCTTTTGCCGAGGACATGCGCGTAATCCTCATCATGATTGCCGACCGTGTGAACCTCATGCGACAAATCCGCGATACCCAAGAGAAAGAAGCCAAACGGAGAGTGAGCGAGGAGGCGAGCTATCTGTATGCGCCCCTTGCGCATAAATTGGGTTTATACAAGTTGAAAAGCGAGTTGGAAGACCTATCGTTGAAATATCTCGAACACGATGCTTACTACATGATACGTGAGAAACTGAATGCCACGAAGCAATCGCGTGACGCATATATCGAACGTTTCATCCAACCCGTGCGCGAGCGTTTGGAGAAGGCAGGACTGCGATTCCATATCAAGGGACGCACCAAGTCCATCCATTCCATCTGGCAAAAGATGAAGAAACAACATTGTGGGTTTGAGGGTATCTATGACCTCTTCGCCATCCGCATCATCATTGAGACCCAGCCCATCGACGGCGATGAGCAGCAAACGCACACGCGAGAGGTGATGGAGTGCTGGCAAGCCTATTCCATCGTGACCGATATGTACCAACCCAACCCCAAGCGTTTGCGTGACTGGCTCAGCGTACCTAAGTCGAATGGCTATGAGAGCCTACACATCACCGTACTCGGACCAGAGAACAAATGGGTGGAAGTGCAGATACGAACGGAGCGCATGGACGACATCGCCGAGCGCGGACTGGCTGCCCACTGGCGTTACAAGGGCATCAAGGGGGATGGAGGCATGGATGAATGGCTCAACAACATACGCTCAGCACTCGAGGCGGGGGATAGCTTGGAGGTGATGGACAGCTTCAAGATGGGGCTATATGAGGACGAGGTGTTTGTCTTCACACCCAAGGGCGACTTGTTCAAGTTTCCCAAGGGAGCCACGGTTCTTGATTTCGCCTACCATATCCATACGGGCGTGGGCAATAGTTGCGTGGGTGGCAGGGTGAATGGACGTGCCGTACCCATCCGTGAGACCCTCCACTCGGGCGACCAAGTGGAAATTCTCACCCACAATAGCCAAAAGCCCAAACGTGACTGGCTCAATATCGTGTTCACCTCACGGGCCAAGTCGAAGATTCGCATGGCACTCAAGGAATTGCAAGTGAAAGATGGACTCTTGGCAAAGGAAACCTTGGAGCGGCGTTTCAAGAACAAGAAGATAGAGGTGGACGAAGGCACGATGGCGCATACCATCAAGAAACTGGGGTTCAAGGTGGCAAGCGACTTCTACCAAGCCATCGCCGAGGAGCAACTTGATGTGAATGCGGTCATCGAGAAATACCAGGAGGTATATAGCAACGAGCATAACAACACCTCGCCAGCACCCGTGCGGAGTGCTGAGGAGTTCAACTATGAGAATCCCGATGCTGCCATCACGAAAGGCAATGACGATGTGTTGGTCATTGACAAAAATCTCAAGGGCGTGGATTATTCATTGGCAAAATGTTGCCATCCCATCTATGGCGACCCCATTTTTGGGTTTGTCACCACGGGTGGAGGCATCAAAATTCACCGCATGGAATGTCCTAACGCCCCCGAATTGCGCAAGCGTTTTGGTTATCGAGTGGTGAAAGCGCGATGGAGTGGTAAGGGAACATCGCAATATTCTATCACCCTCCGCATCATCGGCAACGATGATATTGGCATCGTCAACAATATCACAAGCATCATTTCCAAAGAAGAGAAAATCATGATGCGTAGCATCAACATCGACTCCCATGATGGGTTGTTTAGCGGCAACCTCGTGGTGATGGTCGATGCCACATCAAAAATGGAGGCGTTAATCAAGAAGCTACGCACCGTGAAAGGAGTGAAACAAGTAACGAGAATATAATCATGACACGTAAATATATATATATAATAGGTGTGTTCCTATTCGTTGGCATCAGCCACATCAAGGCACAAGAGCCGCAATATGTCAAAGCTGACTCGCTGAAAGTGGTGAGTCTATTGGGCGAAGCCGCCAAGGCGGACAAGACAACCAACTGGGTATTGTTCTTCTCCAAACGCTTAGAGGGCATCCCATACGTAGCCAAGACTTTGGAGAAGAACGACAAAGAGCGACTTGTCATCAATCTCCAGCAACTCGATTGCACCACCTTTGTGGAGACGGTAATGGCTCTTTCCCTTTGCGCCAAGAACAAACAGACTCGTTTTGATGACTATTGCCGTAGCTTGAGAATGCTTCGCTATCGTGGGGGTATGGTCTCCTACCCCACTCGCCTACACTATTTCACGAGTTGGATTGCCGACAACACCACGTTAGGTTTCGTTCGTGAAGTGCATCAACCCGATAGCATTTTCACGCAAACGCAGACTTTGGCGATTGATTATATGAGCCAACATGTGGAAAAATACCCCATGCTGGTGAAAAATCCATCATGGGTAAAGGAAATATCAGACATAGAGAAAGCCCTCAACGGCAAGAAATACCGCTATATTCCCAAGACGGAAATCGCCAATACCCATGCGTTTCGTCAAACCATTCATGACGGCGACATCATTGCTATCGTCACCAATAAGAAGGGACTTGACACGTCGCACATCGGCTTTGCCGTTTGGCGCAAGGACGGATTGCATCTCATCAATGCCTCCCAGATACACAAGAAAGTGGTGAACGAGTCGATGACACTCTACGAATACATGCAAAAACACCCAACCCAAATAGGCATCCGCATCATTCGTCCGTTGTAATTAAAAGTTGAATCCCGTATAGAAGTTCAAGCTACCAAAGGTGCTATTGGTTGAAAACTGGCTCTTGCTGTAATTATAGGTGTGCATGATCAAGCTCATCCCAGCGTAATATTTTGTATTGTTCCACACCAAGCCGAAACGACCAATGCCATCGATATTCAGGTTGTTGAATGAAAAGTCGCGTAAAGAAAACCGCTGGTAGTTCTTATCACCCGTGCTTCGCTTAAATCCCAATGCCGCCGACAACGATGCGGCGGCAAGCCAATCCTTGGCGAAGACCCAGTTGTATGCCCATCCTGCAGATGCCGATATATCCGTGTAGCTGATTTTTGCCACGTTGAGACTGGTATCAAAAGCGCCGTCCAACTCATCGCCCAACCGCTCATCGATGACCTTCTCAAGCTTGTTGACATCCAAGGTCAGATGATGTTTCGTATAGCTCAATCCTAACAAGAAAGATGCGGCATCCCTGCGTTGGCACGTACTTTGGGCGAAAGCCGCAGGGTAAGAGAACTTCTTATGGTTGAAGATATAATAGACATTCACTCCTTTGATGCTTGCGTTAAAGCCATCAAAGTCCACGTTACGCATCTTTTGGGTGTCAATCTCGTCGCTCAAGAAGAACGACTTGATTTTGTATTCATTACCCGTTTTGCGATAAAAGAGGTCGATACCCACCTGGTTGCTATATAGGCTAAAACTGAAATCCTGCCGTTTCTTCGCATCGAAAGGGTGAATGATGTCGATGGTATAACCAAAGAAAAACCATCTCCACCCCACATAAGGGCCTACCTTATAGCTCGGACCAGGCGAGAGTCGGATGGAATGGCCATTGGCATCGCGCATCCAATACGACTCGTAAGTGTTGGTATTCTGTATCATGAACGTGAAGTTGTATTTCTGTCGCTCGATATAATTGTGGTCAATACGGCTAAACTCCTTCACGAACTCATATAGTCGGTCAAACCATGTCGAGTCTTTTGGCACTGGGACAGAAGCCATCACAGAATCTGCCTTCGTGGGGAGAATGGTGTCTGACGGCAAACCTTCGTTCCCTCGTGCGGCAACCGATAGCCCCATCATCACGACAAACAACCATGTCCTTCCTCTCCTTGGCATCATCTCACGTCATCAACCAACATTTATATCTTACCGAGGATGCGATCCATTACCCAGTTGACGGGCGTGGCACTCACGCTATTGCATGTGCAAAGACCAAAGCCTTGCAGGTCTTCGATGACGGAACGTATCAAAGGCAACTGCACGAAAGACGGGTTTTTCACCTCAATAGAGGTCGTTCCCTCCGATGTCGTTAGCAGGATGGGGTCATAATTGAACACCGAAAACACCACCATTCCCTTGTCTCCCACAATCTCAATGACATCCTCCTTGGCACTCTCATGTCCCACAAAGCACCAACTACCACTCCCCACCAAGCCATTCTCAAAGCGGAAACAGGCACTCACCGTGTCCTCCGCATCATACAAATGGGCACGGTTGGTGCAATAGCCATGTGCCTTGACGATGATGCCAAAGAAACATTGCAACAAGTCAAGCTGGTGTGCGGCAAGGTCATAGAAGTAACCGCCTCCTGCAATGTCGGGTTGCACTCGCCACGGCAGATGCTCACTATCAAGGTCTTCCTCGCGTGGCGGCCAAGAAAAACGGATGCTTACATTCGTTATCGTACCCAACAACCCTTGGTCAATGATGTCCTTAACCTTCTGGAAATAAGGAAGATAGCGTCGATAATACGCCACATAACACGGCACTCCTGTCTGTTGACTGACATAATTCACACGTATGCAGTCATCGTAGGTTGCCGCCAAAGGCTTCTCCACATATACGGGCTTGCCCGCATTCATCGCCATGATGGCGAAAGTGGCATGACTACTCGGTGGCGTTGCCACATAGATTGCATTCACATCGGGGTCATCAATGAGTTCCTGGGCATCGGTATACCACTTTTTCACGCCATGCCGCTCGGCATACGACCGCGCCCGTTCCTCGGTTCGGCTCATCACCGCCTCGATGTGCGAGCCTTCCACCTCATTGAAGGCAGGTCCCGACTTGCGCTCTGTCACCTCGCCACACCCGATAAATCCCCAGTTGATTAACTTCATGAATAGCAAATATAGGGGCGGAATCATGACTCCGCCCGCAAATCAAACATACTCAACAACTTACATGGCAAAGCAATTGAAGCCACCATCCACCACGGCAACCGTTCCCGTGACAAACTTCGACGCATCGCTCATCAAGTAATGGATGGTGCCACAAAGCTCTTCGGGGTCGCCCATACGACCAAAGGGTGTCTGACGAATCACATCCTTACCCCGCTCGGTATACGACCCATCGGGGTTAGTAAGCAAGGCGCGGTTCTGCTCTGTTATGAAGAAACCTGGAGCAATGGCGTTTACACGAATGCCCTCGCCAAACTTCTTGGCACATTCCGTTGCCATATAGGCGGTGAAATTGGAAATACCAGCCTTAGCAGCGGCATATCCGCACACCCTCGTCATCGGCCTGAATGCCGCCATTGATGAGAAATTGATGATGCTACCCTTGCCCTGCTCCACCATGGGTTTGAGGAAAATCTGTGTCGGAATGACCGTTCCCGTAAGGTTAAGTGACAACACCTTCTGAAATTCATCGGGGTCGAGGTCGAAGAAGTTTTGGTCTGGACCGATGGTAGCACCCTTCATGTTACCGCCAGCGGCATTGAGCAATGTGTCCACCCGACCATATTTCTCCACGATGAGGTCGCAAGTGCGTTGCACAGAGGCGCGATCCATCACGTCGGTCTTATAGAACTTGCAGGAGCCTCCTGCCTTGATGATGCTCTCCACAATGGCTTTTCCCACCTCTTCCTTACGTCCGAGGATAACCACCTTGGCACTGTTGAGAGCTAAATACTTGGCGATGGCGCGTCCTAACACGCCCGTTCCGCCAGTGATGACAACGACATTGTCCTTGATATCGAATAAGTCTTTCATATCTTGTATTAATCAAAAAATCCTGGTTGATGGTATTCAATGCCCAATTCGCGGTCTACGGTGGCGAGAATGCCCTGTACCTGTCCCAAGGCAAACATCCTTCCGAGGAAGCTATAGCCAGCATTGTAGCCCCGTTCCTCGTCGCCGAGCATCGTCATGCCATGGTCCACGCGCATGGGCAGTTGTGGGTTGGTTTTCTCGAAGATACGTGCCAGCTCAATGATATCGGCACGTCCACCCAAATGGCTTGCCTCCGTGAAGTCGCCATTGGGGAAGATGTGGCATGAGCGCAAATGCACAAACCACGTGCGAGAAGCATATTTGTTGGCAAGGGAGATAAGGTCGTTGTGTCCTCCTGCCGACAAGGAGCCAGCACAGAACGTCAGTCCGTTGTGTGGATTGTCCACGGCATGGAGGAACCAGTCAATGTCCTCGTCGCAAGTAACAATCCTCGGCAATCCTAAAATGGGGAATGGTGGGTCGTCGGGGTGTACGCACATAAACATGCCATACTCCTCGCACGTTGGCATGATGGCGGATAGGAAGTAGCGCATGTTCTCTCGGAGTTGCTCCTTGGTCACACCTTTATATAATGCCAATAGCTCACGGAACAGCTCGACGGGTTTCTCCTCATCTTCCTTGATGTTGCCGCTCACAAAGCCCTGTGTCTTCACAATGATGTTTTCCACCAATTTGCGGTCGTCATCGGCGGTGAAACGTTCTTTCAACTGGGCAACCTCTCCCACCATGTCGCGGTTCAACTTCTCGCCGAAAGCCGCCCAGTCTTGCTCCGCCCTTTCTCTTTTAAGGATATGGATGTCGAAATAGGCAAACTCCGCAAAGCTGAAATAGAGGTTGGAGGAACCGTTAGGATTGGGGTGCAACAGGTCTGTACGCGCCCAGTCCAATACGGGCATGAAATTATAGCATATCGTATGGATGCCCTCCAACGACAGGTTTTTGAGACTTTCCTTATAGTTCTCAATCAATTGGTCACGGTTTGCACCGCCGTATTTGATGCTCTCCGAGACGGGGAGGCTCTCCACCACGCTCCATCTCATGCCATAACTCTCGATGTATTCACGCAAGTCACGGATGCGCTCACGGCTCCACACCTCGCCATTAGGCACATCATGCAGAGCGGTCACGATACCTTCCACGCCGATTTGGCGCAACATTTCCAACGTGATTTTGTCATTCTTCCCAAACCATCTCCATGTTCGTTCCATCTTTCTCTACCTATTTAATTTATCGTTTGTGCATAAAATTCATGCAAAAATACAACAATAAAATGAGAATGGTGTGGGTTGAACGTTAAAAAATGGCAAAAGAAACTGACCTACCCACAATTACCAATATTTTACACATGCTTGGTAAATCATTTACCAAAGCCTTGGTAAAAGGATTACCATATAGTGGTAAACAGTTTACCAGTATCTGGTAATATCAATAACCGTATAGGTTGGTCAAACTATACAATATAGGCGGTCAATGCGAAGGGGTTAACGTTTCAAAAGGAACGACACCATCGTTGGGTGCGGGGATAATTCCGAGCAATTGGCAAAGCAACGGATAGACATTGACATTGGGGAAATGGGGAATGCGAAGATGTGGAATGTCGGGACCTATCGCCCTAAAGAGAGCATGCATATCTTGCAACGTTGGGTCGTAACCATGGGTGCCACCCTCAATGATTTCGTCATCGTAAACCACATAACCCACATCGGGCATCACTACCACATCACCCACCCGTGAGTGAGTACCATAATGGAGGTATTCAGGAACATCGCCTTTCAACCATACCTTGGCATGATCGATGTTGCGCAAAGCTTGATAAACCTTCTTTACACACCCTTTCTTGACGTAGACATTGGTGGGTGTGTTGCCCTCTATACCAAGATACCACTCTTTTTTTAGATAACTCGCCACATTCACCACATGCGTTTTCTCCACCCATGCCATACCATGGTCAGAGAGGATAATGAGGTTGACCTCATCCGCCAGCCCAAGAAACTGGATGCCATCATATAGATATTTGATCAGCGAATCTGTCAGCATCACCGCCTTGCGAACCTCCAAACTCTGCGGACCATAATTATGCCCACTTTTATCGGGCTCGTTAATATAGCCCATCACTAACTCTGGCCGCTCGCCCTCGGGCTTGCGCAACTGGGCGAGGATGCCGTCTATCCGTTCCTTGTACGTAAGTCGCGGCTTTTTGTCATAGACATGGTAAATGTCGGGGTACATCCCCATAATCGGCACATCCGACCCTGGCCAATAGAAGACGGCAGTCTTCAGCCCTTGTTTCTTTGCCGTCACCCAGATGGGTTCGCCACCATAGTATTTGGGATTCAACTTCTGCTCCTCGTTTTTCAACGAAAACACCTCTCCTGTCTGTGTGTCAAGAAAGTTGTTTGCAATGATACCGTGATGGTCAGGGTATAATCCCGTAGCGATGGTGTAATGGTTAGGAAATGTCTTGGATGGGAATGAGGGTATCAAACCAGACTCGACACCCTGCTGCGCCATGTAATCGAACATGGGCGTTTCATAGAACGAGGGGTAGTCCCATCTGAAGCCATCAAGCGAGATGACAATGGTGGTATGTTTCGCCTTGACTTGTGTCAATCCTCCAAGGATGATGAGGAAAAAAATTATTTTCGTTTTCATTTACAAAATGGATATATTTTAATGGAAATGACAATCGTTTTTTGTCAAAAAAAATGTACACTATTTATTAACAACAAGCATAAGTATAATTCTTACATTCTACACCGTTGCACCATTTCTGAGCCTTTAATGCGTCAATATCACCAATTTTTGAACAAAGTTACGTTATTTTTGCAAAAAAAGTAAAATTATCAAGTTTTTTTCAAAATAATTACTTATTTTTGCATTGCAACATGAACATTCATGATTCTTTACACGTATGGCAAAGTATAATATTACCGAAAAGAAGGAAAAAGAGGCAACTTATAGGACTTTGGTTAATCCCAAGTTAATGGACGAGTTGAAAGAAAAGATTTTGGATGCCGTCATCATCCAAAAGAAATACAAGATCAAGGACTATTCTGCCAAGCAACTTGCCATGGATTTAGGTACAAACACCAGATACATCTCTGCCGTCGTGAACGTGCGGTTTCACATGAACTACACCTCTTTTATAAATAAATACCGCGTGGAAGAGGCCATGAGTCTGCTCACAGACAGGCGATACCAAGAACTGAATATGGAGGATATCTCCGACATGGTGGGCTTCTCCAACCGACAATCGTTCTATGCGGCATTCTTCAAGGTGAACGGCATCACGCCCCGCGAGTACAAGTTGCGTAGCCTGACACAACACCCAGCATTGGCGGAAAAGCCGAAAAAGAGGGGGCGCAAACCCAGCGGCAAGAAGAAAACCACTAAACACACACAACCAAAGGAATGATGGAATCATTCAACTATACTGACGAGCGGTTTGCCGACGTGCAACTCTTACGTTATCGCCTCAATGGTTTTGAGGAACTTACCTTACGGCAAAAGGTACTGGCATATTATCTCTCGGAGGCGGCTCTCTGCGGTCGTGACATCACCACAGACCAATACGGAAAGTACAATCTTCGTATTCGTAAGACCTTGGAAGCAATCTATTCTCACCACGACAAATTGCCCGAAAGCCAAGAATGGGAAGCCTTGGAGACATATCTCAAAAGGATCTGGTTCTCGAATGGCATCTACCACCACTATGGATGCGAGAAATTCACCCCAAAGTTTACGGAAACATTCCTGCGCAATGCCATCCTCTCCATCCCAATAGAGAGCCTACTCCTCAATGAAGGAGAAACACGGGAGGAGCTGATGGAGGCGATATTCCCTGCCATCTTCGACCCTTCGTTCATGCCCAAGCGGGTAAACAAGGCTGACGGTGACGATCTCATCCTCACCTCCGCATGTCATTTCTACGAGGGAGTGACACAACAAGAGGTGGAGGACTATTACGCCACCAAGGCAAACCCTGCCGATAAGGAGCCGCCATCATGGGGTCTCAACTCCACGCTTGTCAAGGAAAACGGACAAATCAAGGAACTCACGTGGAAAGAAGATGGTCTCTATGGCGAGGCGATACACCACATTTTATATTGGTTAAACAAGGCTGCTGAGGTGGCTGAGAACGAGCAGCAACGGAAAGTGATACTCCTTCTCTGTGATTATTACCGCACAGGCGATCTCTCCTTGTTTGACCAATACTCGATAGAATGGCTCAGGGAACAGGACGGAGAAGTGGACTTCATCAACGGTTTCATCGAAGTTTATGGCGACCCGTTAGGCATCAAAGGAACATGGGAGGGTATAGTTGAATACAAAGACCATGTGGCGACACGCCGCACAAAGACCATCAGCGAGAACGCGCAATGGTTTGAAGACCACTCACCCATCGACCCACGATTTCGTAAGCCTGTAGTGAAAGGCGTTACCGCCAATGCTATCTGCGCCGCCATGCTCGGTGGCGAGGAATATCCATCGATGGCAATTGGCATCAATCTGCCTAATGCCGACTGGATCAGGGCGAGGTATGGGTCGAAGAGTATCACCATCTCCAACATCACCGAGGCATACAACAAGGCAGCGAAAGGCAACGGATTCAAGGAAGAGTTCATCGATGAAGAGCGGACACGTCAACTCATCATACGATATAGCGACCTATGCGATGACCTACATACCGACCTGCATGAATGCCTTGGGCATGGCAGTGGGCAATTGTTGCCTAACACAGACCCCAACGCTCTGAAATCGTATGGCAATACCATCGAGGAGGCACGGGCAGACCTATTCGGTCTCTACTATATTGCAGACAAGAAGATGGTGGAATTGGGACTGTTGCCCGACAAGCAAGCCTACAAGTCGCATTATTACACATACCTCTTGAATGGTCTGATGACGCAACTCACGCGCATCACCCTCGGTAACAAGATTGAGGAGGCACACATGCGCAACCGCGCATTGATTGCCCATTGGGTTTATGAACATTCTCGGGGCATCGTATCTTTAGTGAGGCACAACGACAAAACCTATCTCCGTATCCACAATTACGAGAAAGTGCGGGAACTGTTCGCACAGTTGCTCGCCGAAATCCAGCGCATCAAGAGCGAGGGTGACTATGCTGCCGCACGGAAACTGGTGGAGAAATATGCCGTCAATATCGACCCTGTCCTCCACCAAGAAATCATCGAGAGATACCGTCGCTTAAACATTGCGCCCTATAAGGGATTCATCAATCCGTGGCTTAAGCCCATCATCGATTCACAAGGCTGCATCAAGGACATCGAAATCGATTATTCCGAGACCTACACCCACCAGATGCTCCGCTATAGCCGTGACTACGGTTTCCTCTAACATCTCCACCTCCCCACTCCACTCACCCCATTCACCCCATTCATCCCAACCTCCCCATGACCCTCGAAGAAAAAATCAAGCGCATCAAACGCTCATTCCGTCCCCTGATGAACGGCATGACCGCCGCATCCATGCGGCAGAAAGGGACTCATTACAAACTGAATTGGGGAGTGAGCCAGATGGACTTGCAACGTATCGCCGAAGAATACGGCAAGGACAAGGAGTTGGCAATCGCCCTTTGGCAGGAGGACATACGCGAATGCAAGATTCTCGCTACACTTATCATGCCAGCAGAGCAGATGTCATTGGCGTTGGCAGAGGAATGGCTAACGCAGATCCCCACGCAGGAGATGGCGGAATGGGCGGCATTCCACCTGTTCCAACATATTGACGACATCACTTCCCTCGCCCTACGGGCAATCCGTTCAGACAATGCGATGGAACGCATCTGCGGCTACCACATCTTATCACGTTCATTCTTCAAGGGAATAACTTTGGACGAGACATCAGAAAAGGTATTTCACGAAAGCGTCGAGACATCTTTAAAAGATGGGGCAATGGGTGAGAAACATGCCGCAATGAATAGCCTGTCACGATATGAGCGTTAAAGTTTTATAACATGTAGACAGCTATCGCCATTTTTAAATATATTTTTTATATTTTTGCAAACAGATGGAAAGGCAAATTCATTTATCATTATAAATTTTAGCTAACATGATTTATTCTAAAGAAGTTGACAACATGTGCGTTGTCGCTAAAGGTCCCAACCATGGACCTGCACCCATCCCCGAGGAGGGGAAGTGGATTCAAGCCAAGGAAATCAAAGACATCTCTGGCTACACCCACGGCATTGGATGGTGCGCCCCCCAACAAGGAGCGTGTAAGCTGTCGCTTAACATTAAGGACGGTATCATCCAGGAATGTCTCGTTGAAACCATTGGATGCACGGGAATGACACACTCCGCCGCCATGGCAAGTGAGATCCTCCCAGGCAAGACTATCCTTGAGGCATTGAACACCGACCTCGTATGTGACGCCATCAACACCGCCATGCGCGAGCTGTTCCTGCAAGTGGTGTACGGACGTACACAGAGTGCCTTCTCAGAGGGCGGCCTCGTCATCGGCGCTGGCCTCGAAGACCTCGGCAAGGGCCTCCGTTCACAGACAGGTACACTCTATGGCACGGTTGCCAAGGGCACACGTTATCTGGAGCTGACCGAAGGCTACATCACCAAGATGTTCCTCGACAAGGACAACCAAGTTTGTGGTTATGAGTATGTTCACCTCGGCAAGATGATGGAAGCCATCAAGAACGGCATGGATGCCAACGAGGCCGTGAAGAAGTTTACGGGTTCCTACGGACGCACCACTGCCGAGCAGGGAGTAGTTAAATTCATTGACCCACGTAAAGAATAAGGAGGAAAGATTATGATTCGTAAAGTGAGTTTTGAAAGCTATGAGCGTCGTATCAAGCAGGTACTCGCCGCTTTGAACGAGAACGGTATCAAGGATATCGAGGAGGCTAACGAGATATGCGAGAGCGTGGGGGTGGACCCCTACAAGATGTGTGAGGACACCCAAGGCATCTGTTTCGAGAATGCTAAGTGGGCATACGTGTGTGGGGCAGCCATCGCCATCAAGAAAGGCGTGAAGAATGCAGCAGAGGCAGCAGAGGCCATCGGCATCGGCTTGCAGAGCTTCTGCATCCCTGGGTCTGTCGCTGACGACCGCAAGGTGGGTATCGGCCACGGAAATTTGGCAGCTCGCCTACTCCGTGACGAGACAGAGTGCTTTGCCTTCCTCGCCGGTCATGAGAGCTTTGCCGCTGCAGAGGGTGCCATCAAGATTGCCGAGAAAGCCAACAAGGTACGCCAGAAACCGCTGCGCGTCATCCTCAACGGTCTTGGCAAGGATGCAGCCATGATTATCAGCCGCATCAATGGCTTTACCTACGTGCAGACACAATTTGACTATTATACGGGCGAAGTAAAAGTTGTCAAGGAAACCCCGTATTCTGACGGACCACGTGCCAAGGTGAAATGCTATGGTGCAGACGACGTGCGCGAGGGTGTCGCTATCCTCTGGAAGGAAAATGTCGATGTTTCCATCACGGGTAACTCCACCAACCCCACCCGCTTCCAGCACCCCGTGGCTGGCACATACAAGAAAGAGCGCGTGTTGGCTGGTAAGCCTTACTTCAGCGTAGCATCGGGCGGTGGTACTGGTCGTACTCTCCATCCCGACAACATGGCTGCAGGTCCCGCTTCATACGGTATGACCGACACACTCGGACGTATGCACAGCGATGCCCAGTTTGCTGGCTCGTCATCAGTTCCCGCACATGTGGAGATGATGGGATTCCTCGGTATTGGTAACAACCCAATGGTGGGAGCCACCGTTTCCATTGCCGTGGAGGTAGACCTTGCATTGAATAAGAAATAATCCTTCTTATCATCATTTAAGCAGGAAACAGGATTCTTTCTCTTGTTTCCTGCTTTTTTCATGTTTATTTATTCTTATATTCAGATTATTTTTTAATTTTGCATGCAATATATATTGATTAACATAATTGAAAGTATTCAACGATAAGCTCAGCAGCATTTTTATCTCATAAATCATAAATACAAAACAAAATATAAAGCGGTCATTATGCAACTACCATCAAGAATTAATCAGGCTCAATATGAATTGCTTAACATTCTCGCGTGTGTTGACAAAGAAGAGGATGTAGCAGAATTGAAATCTGTCATCGTGCGGTTCCTAAACTCACGTCTTCAAAAGGAAATACATCGCCTTTGGGATAACGGCACATTAAATGAACAGAAAGTAACGGAATGGGCAGACGAACACATGCGCACTCCCTACAAATAAGACTATGAACAAGACTTTTATAGTTTTAAACACAAATTGCTTGCTTCAGTCCCTCTCTGACCGAAGTAGGTATTATAATGTTTGGGAATCTTTCATTCACGAAAAATATGTTTTATGCGTTTCAACTGAAATATTAGATGAATACGAAGAAATCATAAGTTCCCACATGTCTCCTCTTGCCGCAAAATTAGCTATAGAGATGATTTTGCGTGCTAAAAATGTTCTCCGTGTGGATGCCCGATTTAGATTCCACTAAATTACCGTTGATGAGGACGACAATAAATTTGTCGATTGTGCCATCGTTGCTAACGCAAAATATATTGTTAGTGACGACAAGCATTTTACTGTACTTAACACTATACCCTTTCCTCATGTGGAAGTAAGGAAACTATCTGAGTTCCAAGAAGAACTCAATAATTGCATTTCACACCAACAACAATAATTGCAATGCATTATAAAATGCTAGTCCTGTCAAATACATAGAGGCATATTTCTCGTCCGCATCTCAACCCACTTCAATTTAAGCCATAAGAGTTATGAACTGAATCACCAGATCTATGCTTTGAATCATCAGAGTTGTGAACTGAATCATCAGATCTATGCTCTGATTCATTAGAACAACACATAAGAATTCCAGAGACATTCAAGAATAATCGCCATGTGATTATTCATCCCTTAGGATACTTGCATTCTGTAATTCTATCATTCGGTATATAAGAGTTTGATTTGGTATATGCCGCATATATCAATCGTATTCGATGCATATACGATTGATATATGCGGCAAATACGAAATGCGAAGCATGGCTCCGATAAGCGAAACCATGTAGGTTAAATACATTGCATAATAGTTTGAAAACAGGCAAATTTAAAGATAACATAGGCGGGTAGGTGTTTCACACGTTTTTTCAGCGTCTCCGAAAAACCAACCTAAACATGGCTATAACAAAACATTTGCACCATAAATTTTGTTAAATCAATATTTATTCGTACTTTTGTAGCCAATTATATAATGACTTATTGT
>JAFYZV010000024.1 GCA_017548525.1 Prevotella sp. | reverse complement strand
TGCTCTATTTGGACTCAGTAGATACACGGGACATCTCTATATATATCAACTCGCCAGGCGGAAGTGTGACGGCAGGGCTTGGCATCTATGACACCATGCAATTTGTCTCCAGTGAAGTGCAGACGATTTGCGTGGGCATGGCAGCGTCGATGGCCGCTGTCTTGCTTGTGGCAGGCCAGGAGGGTAAACGGCAAGCGTTGAAGCATAGCCGTGTAATGATTCACCAACCCCTTGGTGGTGTGCAAGGCCAGGCCAGTGACATTGAGATAGAGGCTCGTGAGATACAAAAGTTCAAGAAGGAACTCTATACCATCATAGCCAACCATTCCCATACGCCATACGAGAAGGTGTGGCAAGACAGCGACCGCAACTATTGGATGGATGCTGAAGAGGCGAAGGAATATGGCATGATAGATACGATTTTGGTCAATAAACCCACTGCCCGTTGATGGTGTTTTGTGGGAGAAAGGGAATCCATGCAAAAGAAAGTATGTAATTTCTGTGGGAGTGATGAGAAGGAGGTGAGGTTGCTCATCTCGGGAATAAACGGTTTCATTTGTGAGAACTGTGCTACGCAAGCGTATGAAATTGTAAAGACCGCAGTCTTGGATAAGGCTGATAACAGCAGAGGGTCATTTAAGATGAAACGTATTCCCAAGCCTATGGAAATCAAGGAACACCTTGACCAATATGTGATAGGTCAGGATGAGGCGAAGAAATTCCTTTCGGTGGCGGTATATAACCATTATAAACGTCTGCAACAACCCACCGACAAGAGCGGTGTGGAGATCGAAAAGAGCAATATCATCATGGTGGGCAGCACGGGAACGGGCAAGACATTGTTGGCTCGTACCATTGCCAAAATGCTCGATGTGCCGTTTACCATTGTCGATGCCACTGTGTTTACTGAGGCAGGGTATGTGGGCGAGGACGTGGAAAGCATTCTTTCGCGCTTGTTGCAAGTGGCTGATTTTGACCTTGAGGCAGCCCAGCGGGGCATCGTCTTCATCGATGAGATAGACAAGATTGCCCGAAAGAGCGACAATCCTTCCATTACACGCGATGTGAGTGGCGAGGGAGTGCAGCAGGGATTGTTGAAACTTTTGGAGGGGACGACGGTAAACGTGCCGCCAAAGGGTGGACGCAAGCATCCCGACCAAGATTATATCCATGTAGATACGCGCAACATCCTGTTTATCTGTGGTGGTGCTTTTGATGGCATTGAGAGTAAGATAGCACAGCGGTTGAATACCCACATGATAGGTTTTAACTCCGTGAAGAATACGAAGAAGATAGATAAGAACAACCTTATGCAATATATCTTGCCGCAAGACTTGAAGTCGTTTGGGCTGATACCAGAGATTATTGGGCGTTTGCCCGTACTCACATATTTGAATCCCCTTGACCGTGAGGCGTTGCGGCGCATCCTCATAGAGCCGAAGAACTCCATCGTGAAACAATACGAGAAATTGTTTGAGATGGATGGGATTAAGCTCTCATTCTCTGAGGAGGCATTAGAATTTATGGTAGAAAAGGCGGTGGAGTATAAGTTGGGTGCTCGTGGGTTGCGTTCCATTGTGGAGACCATCATGATGGATGCCATGTTTGAAATTCCATCACAACGAGTTAAGAGCTTCGAGGTGACGCTCGATTATGCCAAGGGACAGCTGAACAAGTCGCATTTACTTTCCGCATAGATTAATTCTCATTACTACAATCTCAACACCTAACACCTTATTAATTATTATGGCAAAGAATCAAATCAACCTTACCGAGAAACTTAAACACCATTTCGGCTTTGACAAGTTCAAAGGCGACCAGGAAGCCATCATCAACAACCTGTTAGAAGGGAATGATGCCTTCGTGCTGATGCCTACTGGTGGCGGTAAGAGTATGTGCTACCAGTTGCCGTCGCTCCTCATGGAAGGCACGGCTATCGTTATCTCGCCATTGATTGCGTTGATGAAAAATCAGGTGGATGTCATCAATGGCATAAGTGAGGAGGAGGGTGTTGCCCATTACTTGAATTCGTCGCTCAACAAGGCGGCGATACAACAGGTGATAGACGATGTGAGAAGTGGAAAGACGAAACTGCTCTATGTGGCACCAGAGTCGTTGAACAAAGAGGAGAATGTGGAGTTCTTGAAAGGGGTGAAAATTTCTTTCTATGCCATAGATGAGGCTCATTGTATCTCTGAGTGGGGGCATGACTTCCGACCTGAATACCGTAATATCCGTCCCACCATCAATAAGATAGGCGTTGCCCCAGTGATTGCCTTGACGGCGACTGCCACTGATAAGGTACGCACCGACATCAAGAAAAGCTTGGGCATCGTTGATGCCATAGAGTTTAAGAGTTCATTCAATCGCCCCAACCTCTACTATGAGGTGCGACAGAAAACCAATGACATTGACCGACAGATTATCAAGTTTGTCAAGCAACATGCGGGCAAGAGCGGTATCATCTATTGTCTTTCCCGCAAAAAGGTGGAGGAGTTAGCGGCAGTCTTGCGAGCCAATGACATCAAGGCGTTGGCATATCATGCCGGACTTGACTCTGCCACCCGCTCTCAGACACAAGATGAGTTCCTCATGGAGAATATTGATGTCATCGTGGCAACCATTGCCTTTGGCATGGGAATAGACAAACCCGATGTGCGTTTCGTCATCCATTACGACATTCCCAAGAGTCTTGAGGGCTATTACCAAGAGACAGGTAGGGCAGGACGTGATGGCGGCGAGGGTATCTGCCTTGCTTTTTATGCCTATAAAGACTTACAGAAACTGGAGAAATTCATGGAGGGAAAGCCTGTGGCGGAACAGGACATTGGTCGTCAGTTATTACAGGAGACGGCGGCATACGCCGAGTCGTCTGTCTGTCGGCGCAAGATGTTGCTCCATTATTTCGGTGAGGAATATAAACCAGACAATTGTGGATGTTGCGACAACTGCCTCCATCCCAAGGAGCGGCATGAGGCGAAGGATCTTTTGGTCATTGCCTTGAATGCCATCCTTTCCATCAAGGAGAATTTTAGACAAGACTATGTGGTGGACTTCATCGAGGGGCGTGCCACCGATGACATCACTTCACATAAGCATGACCAATTGGAAGAATTTGGTTCTGGCGAAGATGAGGACCCGAAGTTATGGAATCCCGTCATCCGTCAGGCTCTTATTGCGGGTTATATCAAGAAAGATGTGGAGAACTATGGCTTGCTCAAGGTTACGGCATCGGGCAAGCGATTCTTGAAAAGCCCTTGCTCTTTTATGATTGTGGAAGACACCGAGTTCAATGATGATAATTATGATGATGGTGGAGAGGCTACTGGGTCAGCACTCGACCTGACGCTCTATGCCATGCTAAAGGATTTGCGCAAGGATATGGCTCGTAAGTTGGACATCCCGCCATACGTCATCTTCCAGGACGTATCGTTAGAGCAGATGGCAACTATGTTTCCTGTCAATCTCTCTGAATTGCAAAATATTCAAGGTGTGGGTGCTGGTAAGGCTAAACGCTATGGACAAAAGTTTTGTGAGTTGATAGAAAAGTTTTGTGAAGAGAATGAAGTCGAGCGTCCCGAGGACTTGCGTGTGAGGACTGTTGCCAAGAAGTCGATGTTGAAGGTGAAGATAATCCAAAATATCGACAGGCAGGTCGCCCTCGATGACATAGCCCTTGCCCAAGGTTTGGACTTTGACGATTTGCTCAATGAGGTTGAGGCGATTGTATATAGTGGCACTAAACTAAACATTGACTACTTCTTGGAGGAGGTGATGGACGATGACCATGTTGATGACATCTATGATTATTTCCGTGGTAGCGATACCGATGACTTGGAAGTGGCTATGAAAGAATTGGGTGGCGATTATGACGAGACTGAGATTCGGTTGGTACGTATCAAGTTCCTGTCTGAGATGGCAAATTAATATAAAGGTTATCTATTATGAGCAAGACAGACGGCACATTATTTCAGAAATATTTAGAGGAAATAGGTTACAAACCATTGCTTTCTGATGAGCAAGAAAAGGATTTGGCAGCGAGAGTGAAGGCTGGCGATGCCCAGGCGATTAATGAATTGGTGAGTAACAACCTGCGATATGTGGTGACTATAGCCAACCAATATGCCAATCAAGGTCTGTCCATTGATGACTTGGTGAGCGAGGGGAATGTTGGATTGATGAAGGCAGCATCCAAATATCGTGACCCCAAGGGCAAGCGGTTTGTGGTTTTTGCCGCACCATTCATCCGAGAGGCGATGGAAAAGGCCATCGACCAACAGACAGGTTTGCGCCGTGTGCCTAAGACGGAGGCTTCAAAGGTGGAGCGGTTGCGCTCGCGGATGATGTCGATGGACGATTCCATTCCTGCTGGTAGCCAAAACAATTATAGCTTGTTGAATATCCTGGAGGATCCTAATGTTACCCCCACCGATACCCACATAGAGCGGGAGAGCCTGTCAGAGGAACTCCTCCAGGCAATGAATGTATTGAATGAGCGTGAGCGCATCATTCTTCGTGAGTTTTATGGATTAGGTGGTGATAGGTTCACCATGGCAGAAATTGCCGCAAAGTTGAACCTCAAGAGGGAGCGGGTGCGCCAAGTACGTAATACCGCACTTAGGAAACTCCGCCGTGCGTCGCGCCAATCTCGTCCATAGCCCGTTGATATTCTTTCTCGTAAGGTAGCTGCAGTTTGTCAACCATATTGGGGAAAGCCATATTGAAGCTACAATAATAATATGCGATAAACTGGTGGTAATCCATCCGCAGGTCGGGAATGCTCTGGATGGTGTAGGTTTCTTTTAGGTTCTTGCCGTTCTGCCAAACCATTGCCATTTCCATGGCAGCCATTCGTACTTGGTTTATATCGATGCGCTTCAAATGGCGAATAGCAAAAAACATGTCTTTTGTCAGGATGCCCGAATCGATGTGAAAAGGCTCATGGTCTTGACTATCCGATAGGGGAACATCCTCTTCCGTGAAAGAAATGAGACCTTCTTTTGGCAAAGACTCTTCCTTGTGAAGTTCCTCCCCCGACATTTCCTCATGGGAGAAAAGGAACATCGAGAGGTCTTGCTTGGTCTTTTTCTTATTTCTTTTCCAACGAATCATTCCTCTTCTTCGTCTTTTTTGCCCTTCTTATCTGTGCCGAAGATCCATGCAAGCAAGGTCTTGCCAATTGTGCGTTCCAATCCCGCCTGTGTGGTGGGGATGCCTGTTTCCTTGGTGAACTTCCGTTTCATGGCAGATAGTCCATATTCTTTCTTTATATACCACCAAAGGTCTTTCTTCTTCTTTGCCATTTTGATAGTGATTATCTATGTCTATTTTTTGCAAAGATAGCGAAAAATCCCCAAATAGGGTATTTTTGTCCGATTTATTTTGTCATTTAACGAATTTAATCTATCTTTGCCATATATATAATAATGTGTAACTAAAAAGAATATGAAAGGACTGAATTTTTATCTGTTAGGATTGGTTACAGCCATCCTCGTTTCCGCTTGCGGAACATCGCGTACAGTACCCATCACGGGACGAAAGCAGACATTGATGGTGTCTGATGAAGAGGTGTTAAGCCTTAGCACACAAGAGTATACCAAGTATATGCAGAGTGCTAAGAAGTCTACCAATGCCACCAATACCGCCATGGTGCAAAGGGTGGGGCAGAAGTTGGCGAATGCCGTCACGACGTATCTCACCAACAATGGCTTGCAGAGTGAGTTGAGTCAGTATAGTTGGGAGTTCAACTTGGTGCAAGACCAGAATGTCAACGCCTTCTGTATGCCTGGTGGCAAGATTGTGGTCTATGAGGGATTACTACCCGTCACACAGGATGAGGCATCGCTTGCCGTTGTCTTGGGTCATGAAATTGCCCATGCCGTAGCCAAGCATTCAGCAGAGCAGATGTCAAAACAAATCCAGCAGCAATATGGCACACAGATTGGCGGTGCTGTATTGGGTGCCTTGGGCATGGGGTCAAATACCACTTCCATTATCCAAGCCATCGTTCAACAAGGTTTCCAGTTCAAGAACTTGAAGTATTCACGCGACCATGAGACTGAAGCTGACCGTATGGGACTCATCTTTGCCGCTATGGCTGGCTATGATCCCAATGTCGCCGTGTCATTCTGGCAAAGGATGGCAGCCAGCTCGAGTAACAACACCGCTGAGTTCTTGAGCGACCATCCTTCCGATGCCACTCGTATCAATAACATCCAAAAAAGTTTCTTGCCCGAGGCATTGAAGTATTATACTCCTCCACAGACTACTGTGACAACAACGACGGCAAAGAAAGCGACAACAACAAAGAAAACTACTGCCAAAAAGACAACGACAAAGAAGACGACAACCAGTAAAAAGAAGTGAAAAGAGAGGGTTGAGCAAACTTTTGCAAACTCATAATCTAAATGCGAATTATTGCAAACCAACATTCTTGCTTGGTTTGCAATTTTCTTTTATCTTTGCAGCATGAATCAATGGATAGACATATTGACCAACAGGGAATGGTTCCTTTTTATCTTGGCAAGCGTGACATACATCGTGCTTTTCGTTGTTGCCGTGCAAAACAGTCGTCGGAAAGTTTTGCTACTACAAGAACGGTTGAATAAGGTACACGCGATGAAAGAGGAACAATTGGCCAATAGCAAGCAAAGCATCGAACAGAACTTAGAGAAGATTGCCCAATTGGAAACGCTTATCCAGAAGCTTGGCGACGAGAACTCAATGCTCCGTTTGGAGTTGGAAGAGAAAAAGGCGCGACTTGACTATGCCAATACCATGGCGAAGATTGACCATGAGAAACGTGAACAAGCCGAGACGGTCATCTTTGGCAGTGACATCTATGCGAGAGTCAATATGCTGCTCACACAAGGAAGGAGCATGACAGACCAGGATTTCAGCCAATTGGCACAGTTGGTCAATTCCGTGTATGCCAATTTCACCGAGCGGCTTTATAGCCTTTATAAACTCAACACACAGGAATACCGTGTGAGTCTGTTGGTCAAGGCAAGGGTGCAACCCAAGGACATGGCAACCCTGACAGCCCATTCCAAGGAGAGTGTGGCGTCTACTCGCAGCCGCCTCTATCAAAAAGTATTTGGCAAGAAAGGGTCATCGAAGGATTGGGATGACTTCATTCTCTCTCTCTGACACCTGAGACACCTATTTAAATAATATATTTATGATTGATTTCTTATCACAACATCTTTGGCAAATGTGGGCAGTGATAGCTGTCCTATGCCTCATCTTGGAACTCACAGCGGGTGACTTCTTCATCATCTGCTTCTCCATCGGAGCCGTTTTCGCGGCAGTATGTGCCGCATTGGGTGGTGGGTTCTATGTCCAGCTTACCGTCTTTGCCGCATTGACATTGGTAAGCTTGTTCTTGGTACGGCCATTCGCCTTGCGTTACTTGCACCGCAACGATGAACAGCGGATGAGCAACGCTGATGCCCTTTTAGGACGGCAGGGTCGTGTGGTGGAGGCTATCGAGAAGGATGGCTTTGGTTATGTCGCCATCGATGGCGATTTATGGAAAGCCGTGGTCAATGGCAGCGAGGCTGTTCCTGTGGGGACTGTTGTCCGTGTCATTGGGCGCGAGAGTACGATTATCACAGTAGAAAGAATTAACAATTAACATCAAAACAACAAGTATTATGGATCTTATGAGTTATGTATTGATAGCCATCATTATTCTCGTGGTTATCTTCGTGAAAATGGCATTGGTAATCATACCACAGTCGGAAACCAAGATTATCGAGCGACTTGGTCGTTACTATGCAACCCTCAAGCCGGGTATCAACATCATTATTCCCTTCATTGATCGTGCTAAAACCATCATCACAATGTCGCAAGGTCGTTATGCGTATTCCAATTCGATTGACTTGCGCGAACAAGTGTTTGACTTCGCACGGCAGAACGTGATTACCAAGGACAACATCCAGATGGAAATCAATGCCTTGTTGTATTTCCAGATTATGGATCCGTTCAAGGCTGTCTATGAAATTAATAACCTTCCTAACGCCATCGAAAAGCTGACACAGACCACCCTGCGTAACATCATTGGTGAGTTGGAACTTGACCAGACGCTTACGAGCCGCGACACCATCAACACCAAGTTACGTGCCGTCCTTGACGAGGCAACTGACAAGTGGGGTGTGAAGGTGAATCGTGTGGAGCTGCAAGACATCATCCCGCCATCAAGCGTGTTGCAAGCTATGGAGAAGCAGATGCAGGCAGAACGTAACAAGCGTGCTACCATCCTTACCAGCGAGGGACAGAAACAGTCGGCTATCCTCCAATCAGAGGGAGAGAAGACTTCTACCATCAACCGTGCGGAGGCTGCCAAGCAACAAGAAATCCTCCGTGCAGAGGGTGAGGCCCAGGCTCGCATCCGCAAAGCAGAGGCAGAGGCCATCGCCATCGAGAAGATTACCGAGGCGGTGGGCAAGAGTACTAATCCTGCTAATTACCTCCTTGCACAAAAGTATATCCAGATGATGGAGGAGCTTGCTGCCAATAACCAGACCAAGACTGTTTACCTCCCCTTCGAGGCAACCAACATGCTCGGCAGCATCGCTGGCATCAAGGAATTGTTCAAAGGAGAATGAAGATGATTAGTAAGGTATATAAATTCATTCCTTTCCTCCTCGTGTCATTAGTATTGGTGTCGTGTTCCGAGAACTATTCGCGAGGTGAGAAAGTGGGAACGGTCATAGAGTTTGCCCAATCGGGATTGATTTGGGACTCGTGGGATGGTCGTCTTAACCTTACGCAGACTGGCATGAACACCGCTGGGGAGCCATTTACATTCTCATTGGATAACGACAGGGACGACCAACAACCATTGGTGGACTTGCTCTATCAGGCTCAAATTGAGGGATGGAAGATCAAAATCAAATACCATAAGGTGATGGGATGGAACTGGTTTGGCAATCGTGGACGCTCAGATTACTTTGTCGATGAGGTCACCATTCTTGATAAGGACTTTGCCAATCCCTTGAAGAACATGAATGGAGGAAGACAAGGTCATGTTGTGGACACTATTTTTGTTGTCATCGATAAGTCACAACTCAAGCAAAAGATCAAAGAGTAAATTTTCCCTATCTAACATGATTCATCCGCTTTCGCCCAACCATATTGACGAAAGCGGATGTCTTTATGTGCTGATAAGGGGGTATAATGGTGACATATCATCATTTCACCAACTCCACGATGCGGCTCATCTGGTTGGGGATGCGGATTTGCTGCGGGCATTTCTTCAGGCAGACCTCGCAATCCATACACTTGTCAGCCCATGCCTTTTTGTCGATGGCTTTCTTATAGCCTTTTTTGAACTCGCCGATTCTCTTGTCGTAATCGGCTGAATCTTTATCGGGCAGGGGCAACAGCTTGTCGTTGACCGCCTTGTTGTAATAGGCGAAGTTGCCAGGAATGTCCACCCCGTATGGACAGGGCATACAATAGGCACATGCCGTACAGGGAATGGTGGGGTAGCCACGCATCCCGTCAGCCACTTGTGCCAACAGGGCATTCTCGCGTTCGGTGCATGGGTCGAGGGGTGAGAATGTCTTAACATTGTCTATCAAATGATCCATGTTCGACATGCCGCTAAGCGTGGTTAGAATGTTAGGCAGTGTTCCCACCCAACGGAATGC
>JAFYZV010000178.1 GCA_017548525.1 Prevotella sp. | reverse complement strand
GCAATAAACGAATGGGGTGTAAAATGTCTAACGGTATTTTTTCGACAAAAATCCCTACATTTCCCTCGTATTCATGACATTTGGTGATAGACAAAAATTAAACACAAATCTGACATAAATGGAGAAACAAACAACATTTACGGTCTGTTTGTGTAGATTTCTGTCTGTAAATACTAAAAAACGCAAACCCAGCCGAACTTACGGACAAGTTCTTGAAGCAAACCACGGTCGCGGATGGGAATGGTGACAGCCACCGTTTCACGCTGGTTATCGCGCTCAGCAATATTCGCCTTGTCGAGGTTGTACTGCGTCTGTAGGTTCATCCAGATGTCGGCGGGGATGTCGAGGGCTTTCTCCAAGGCGACAGCCACGCTGAGTGACACAGAACGCTTGCCGTTGATGGTCTCGCTGAGTACGGAGGTCTTGATGCCTGTCAGCTCTGAAAGCTGCTTTTGCGTCATGCCGCGCTCTTTCAGTTCATCCTTTATCATTTCGCCTGGATGTGTGGCAACGAATGGGGTCTGTACATTCTTATTCTTATTCATAATGCTTGCTAATTTCAAAAATCAATGCGTATACAATTATCCCGCTTTCATCGGGTGAGCTATAGAAAAGCAGGCGGTACTGGTCGTTAATCCAGACGGCATCGACACCGTTGAGGTCGCCTTTTTTGTTCTCATAGTGTAGCGACTTGATGAGGAAGAGGTCTTCCAATCGAGGAGCCGCTTTCAGGTAGTTGACCACCTTGACATATCGCTTGATAATGTCTTTCGACAGCCGTTTGTACTTGTGGTCATGTGTGGAGCCGCTGATGTAGAGTTCCTCTAATGCCACGTTATCAAATTCAATTTTCATAGTAGATTTGGGGGTTAGTGGTGCAAAGATAATGATTATTTCCAAATAATTATCGTTTTTGCGAATTTTTTATGTTTTCTTGCGAATTTTCGTATTAAACACACGACACTCAACATAAATCACTCAACACTCAACATTCAACGTTTAACATTTTTCCGTTTCCCTTGTTTGGTGTCATTTTTTTCATTATTTTTGCCATGATATTAGGGTATACACTCCATTTTGTTTCTCAGCAATAAGTAGGTGAAATATCCGAAGTCTCTTGGAGGCACATTTGTATCCTTGATTGAGAAGCTTGACGGGTTGTCTATAACATGCCAAAATGAATTGTATGAAAGTTCAAAAAATATTAGAAGATGAAGTGTTTACTTGTATTATTGACTTTGATAGTAGGGCAGTTGCCAGCTGTGGCACAAGAGAATAACCCCGTGGCTCATCCGCAGGCGGTAGTGAAGGCGGGCAAGGCACGATTCACGGTGCTTACGCCAGAGATGATACGTATTCAGTATAGCGACAAGGGCGAGTTTGAGGATAGGGCGACCTTTTCCGTGGTCAACCGTCGGCTCCCCGTTCCTCGTTTCACATCCAAGAAAAAGGGCGGTTATTTGCATATCAAGACAGATGCGTTGACGCTGAAGTACAAATTAGGCGGCATCATCAACGCAGAGGCAGCTACGGATGAAGTGTTAGGCATCAGCTTTAACCTCAATGGCCAAGAGATTGTTTGGCATCCTGGAATGGACGACTCGCTCAACCTGAAAGGCACAACCCGTACACTTGACGGGCAATTGGGTGACAACAAACGGAAGGAGTTGGAAAACGGGTTGCTCTCAAGGGAAGGATGGAGCATCATCGACGAGTCTCCACGCACACATAGGGGTGACGGCTCCACCACCTTCGCTTTCGACAAGGCGTATGATGGGATAGAGTGGGTGGCGGAACCCATCGACAAGGATGCTATCGACTGGTATTTCCTTGGTTATGGCCATCAATATAAGAAGGCGTTGGGCGACTTCATCAAGGTGGCGGGACGGCAACCCATGCCCCCCTTGTATGTTCTGGGCTATTGGTATAGCAAATACCAGCGATATACGTCTGACGAATTCATGGAGATAGTCAACGACGTGAAGCGCAACCAAATCCCCATGGACGTGATGATTTTTGACATGGACTGGCACACTCAAGGGTGGACAGGATGGACATGGGACAAGACTGCCATTCCCGACCCTGAGGGCTTGATTGACTGGATGCACCAACACGGACTGAAAGTGGCACTCAACCTACATCCCGCCGACGGTGTTGACGATGATGAAGACTATTTTACCGAGGTGCGCAATGACATGGGAATGGACGAGGAGGTGAAAGTGGTGCCATGGAACCTGTCTGATCCAAAATTCTATCATTCGATGTTCAACCGCATCATCCGTGCGAGGGAAAGGCAGGGGGTGGACTTTTGGTGGATAGACTGGCAGCAGAATCTCACAAGCAAGTATGTGGAGGGATTGGGAGAAACCTTCTGGTGCAATCATGTTTTCTACAACGATATGCGCGTCAACCATCCCGACCATCGTCCCGTGATATTCCACCGATGGGGCGGATTGGGCAGCCATCGCTATCCCATCGGATTCTCGGGCGACTCCCATTCCACTTATCCCACGCTTGCCTGGCAACCCTATTTCACCGCCACAGCCTCAAACGTGGGTTTCGGATATTGGGGACACGACTTGGGCGGACACATACAAAAAGATGACAACGACCCCGAACTCTACCTGCGATGGATGCAGTTTGGCGTGTTCACGCCCATCTTCCGTACCCATGCCACCAACAGGCCAGGGATAGAGCGTCGCATCTGGCATTACGATAACTTCCCGTTGCTCCTTGAGACCGTTAGGCTTCGTTATGCGCTCATGCCCTACATCTATACTGCCGCCCGCCAAGCCTATGACACGGGTATCAGCATCTGCCGACCGCTTTATTACGATTCGCCTGAAGAAGAAAACGCATATATTTTCGAGGATGAGTATATGTTTGGGGACGACATCCTTGTAGCACCCGTGGTGACACCATCCGAGAGCGACGGCAAGACTGCACGTAAGATTTGGCTTCCCGAGGGAAAGTGGTTTGACGTGTGCCGAAATGAAGTGGTGAATGGAAACCGTACCTTTACCGACCGCTATGCACAACAGGAGATTCCTTATTTCTATCGGGCGGGGACGGTTATCGTCAACAACCCGCCGATGCTCAATCTCAACACGCGACCCGATAGGCTGATTTTGAAAATAATACCTGGTGACAATGGATTTGCCACGCTCTACGAGGACGAAGGGGACACTCAAGGCTACAAGGATGGGGCATATACCACTACAAAGATTATCCATCAAGGCAATGTGGTGACCATCATGCCACGCGAAGGGGCGTTCCAAGATATGCCAAAGAAAAGAGCATATACGATTGAATACCTCGCTCAACCTCGCCCAACATCTATAACCATCAATGGCAAGCAACTATCCAATGGGGTATGGAATTACAATGAGCAATCCCGCAAGGTGACAGTTTATGTCTCAGCAATGCCTTGTAATGAGAAGATTGAGATTATGTTGGGCTATTGATAATATGGATGTCTCTCTGTGGGAATGGAATCTCGATGTTGTTTTCCTGTAATGTCTCATAGACGCATTCCAAGACGCTACCATCGTCTATGTATTGCGTTAGCACAGGTACCCAAACAAGGATTTTCAAGTTAATGGCAGAGTCGTCAAAACTCTTGAGGACAATGTTTGGCTCCTTTCCTTTTTGGAGGAAGTCCAACTTCTTAAGGGCATCTACCAGCACCTTCTTACATTCCTTGATGTTGGTGCCGTATGCCACGCCGACTTCCAAGATGTGCAACTCGAATCCGTGGTTTTTCGTTAGGTTCTTATAGTTTTTGGTGAAAAGCTGGCTATTTTGGAAAGCGATGACCGACCCATCTACCGCTTCGAGCAAGGTAGAGGTGAAGTTAATAGAGCTGACTCGTCCTCTCGTGCCATCACAATAAATGTAGTCACCCACCTTGACGCGCCCCGCCATGAGCGAGATACCGTAGTAGATGTTTTCGATGATGTCTTTCATGGCGAAACCGACACCCGTGGAGAGACCACCAGACACAACGACGAGCCACGTGTTGTTGACATGTAATATGCCAAGGCTTATAAGCAGCCATGCTCCCCACACCAACAACTGAATGACATTCTTTGCCATGATGTAACGTGAAGACGACGAGTTCTTGTCGATACGGTCAAAATGGAGCTTGGCAAATGCCTGGAGGGTCTTGTTGATGTATGAGAACACAAACCATAGCGTCACCACCTGCGAGATGGAGAAGATGCTCACAGCAAAGTTCTTGGAGTCGATGAACCGATTGCGGAATATCATCCGTGTGGTGTCGCCGAGGTTGAACACGTCTGCTGCCCAATAGATGGAAATGATAATAGAGAACACGGCGAGTACGGGTAGCACCACATGGTAGATAAGGTTGAAGAACCACGTCTTGGTGATGGGTTGGCTGGTGAAGTTCTTGCGTTGGTTCCACGCTTTGAGATAGTCACTAATACAAGTAATGGTGAGAATGCACGTTAGTTGCATAATCCACCAGATGAGCAATTGTACGCTCAGCAGGGTGTAACCTATCCATGAGCAGACGACAGAGGCGAGGAACACGGCGAGTGAAACGTACGAATAGAACACGTCGCTGCGTGGTATCTTGCCATTGTGTCGTTTGATAACCACCCATTGCCAAATGGCACATATCAATAGAATAGGCGGGAAAAACAAGTTGACCAAGTCGTTGGGAATCAGCACAATTCGGAATGAGATGACGAGGAATCCAATCAAAAGCAGGGGAGAATAGACTTTCAGCGCATTCCATATCTGCGTGTCGTTAAGTCGGATAAGCAATGAGATAAGAATGACACCGAGCAACCATGCATATTCCACCAACAAGCCGCTTGCCATGATGATGAAATTCTGCTGCTGGAAGACAAGTCGCATGATACCGAGGATGAGGGCGAGAGTAACAACTGTCGTGGTCAGCACCACACACCTATGCTTGTTCTTGAGCCATTCGGGTTGTTTGAGTCGGCTCACGATAAATCGAAATACCAGCATGTTGAGCAGGAAAGCAGCACAAGCACAGATGATGATCATCTCGAAGAGGAAGGCAATAACCTTGATGTCCCATTGTGAGCGGATGCGTCCCATGGGCTTGTATTTGTCAGTCACCATGTTTGACGTGCTTTGCAACTTACTTCCAAAGTGTGAGAGGATTTTCAGGTAGTTGTCGCCACCGTTACGGAAGATGCTCGTTTGTATCTCGTCGTACCGCTTGTTGGCATAGTCGTGTAGGTAACGCAAGTGGTCTTCGGTGTTTTGGTAGTATTGTATGTATTCGCTGAGTTGGTCGCTGTTCGCCTTGAGCGTGCGTCGGATGTTGACGGCGAGCGTTAGGCATACGTTGCGGTCTATCTTCGCCTTGTTGCTCAGCATCATCTTTGGCATGTTGTTCAAGTTGTTGATGAGGCTATCGTATCGCGCTATCTCGCCATTGATGCGGTTAACCATGGATTGGAAAGGCTGCACGTTCTTCTTGAACTTGTTGAATTGCTCTGTTGCTTCATGGCAAGCGTAAGTGAGGTCAAAGACGTAGCCTGGTTTTTGGGAATAGAGCATCAACGAGTTTTGGCTACTTTGGCTGAGAATGGTACGAACCTGTTCAAACACCTCTTGGTTTTGCTCTTTCACGAAACCGCTCTGCCTCTCCAACTCGTCGTGGTAGTCTTTCAGTTCCACGCGCAGCACGGTGAGGGTGTTGTCGAGGTCTTTCTCTTTCAAAACGGCGTAAGCCTTGGGCATGAAAGCCATCCATATCATCAATGTCAATAAGGCAATTCTTTTCATCTCATTCATCATTTTGACTGCAAAAATAATACATTTCAAGCAGATTGTACATGATTTCGCCGATTATCTTTTCATTTTTGTTTACTTTTGCACGATAAATATTCAGTACGTATGGTATTAATAGCGGATAGTGGAAGCACGAAGACCGACTGGGTGTTGGTAGATGGCGAGAGACGGGAACGATTTTTCACGCAAGGGATGAATCCCGTATTGATGTCTGAAATAGAATTGGAAGAAGTCTTGCTTGCTGCGAAACGACAAGTGCCGAAGGCAAAGCTGTTGAGGGTGTTCTTTTATGGTGCGGGGTGCCGTGAGGATGTGATTCCAAAAATGGAGTTGGCTATTAACCGTGTGTTTCACCCCATGAATGATGAAGAGATAGAAATAAAAGTGCAGTCAGACCTCATGGCGGCGGCTCGTGCCTTGTGCGGTCGGCAGGAGGGAATTGCGTGTATATTGGGTACGGGTGTCAACTCATGCTTGTTTGATGGCGAAAGAATAGTGGCAAACACGCCCCCATTGGGTTTCATCCTAGGCGATGAGGGGAGTGGTGCTGTTTTGGGTAAGTTGTTTGTCAACGCCCTTTACAAGGGGAGATTGCCCATTTTGTTGCGACGAGAGTTTGAAGAGGTGATGAATCAATCCTTGTCAGCCATCATCCATAAAGTGTATCGTGAACCGATGCCCAACCGTTTCTTAGCATCCTTCGCCCCTTTCATCCAAACACATCTTGATGTTCCTGAAGTTGCAGACTTGTGCATCGAGAATTTCCAGTTGTTTTTCCGATACAATATTAATCCTTATCAGCGGCATGATTTACGAGTGAATGCCGTGGGAAGTGTGGCTTTCCATTTTGCCGACTTGCTCCATGAAGCGGCGAGAAAAGAGGGATATGAGATGGGTCTGATACTCAAGTCGCCTATGGAGGGTTTGGTGAATTATCATCAAAGTGTCATAGGATGAAGTGTTCATGCTTTCTTTTTCGATAGAATTGTCCTTTTATTTCATATATTATTACCTGAATCCCCTTTTTTGTCTTATCTTTGCAAGCATATTTCATATTCCTTTTATCATGAGAAAACTTTTGTTGCTGACGACCTTGGCTCTTCTTTCTGCAAGCCTTCACGCCAAGTCGTCTTTCGTGACGGTGAACAATGGGCATTTTGAACGTGACGGCAAACCCTATTATTATGTGGGAACGAATTTTTGGTATGGTGCTATTCTCGGCTCCGAAGGACAAGGGGGCGACCGCAAACGACTTTGTCGGGAATTGGATTTCATGAAGTCCATGGGCATTGATAATCTGCGAATCCTTGTCGGAGCTGATGGGGAACGTGGTGTGAAGACCAAAGTTGAGCCAACGTTACAAGTTTCCCCAGGTGTGTACAATGATACGATTTTGGCTGGTCTTGACTTTTTGCTGAAAGAAATGGGCAAGCGAAAGATGGTGGCGGTGCTATACTTAAACAACTCATGGGAATGGAGTGGGGGATATGGCTTTTACTTGGAACATGTGGGCTTGGGGAAATCACCCCGACCCAATGAGGACGGCTATCCCGCATTCATGAATTTCGTGGCTCAATATGCCGAGAATGAGCAAGCCCATCAATTGTTTTACGACTATGTGAAATTCATCGTTAGTCGTACCAACCGCTATACGGGAAAGAGATATGCCGATGATCCTGCCATCATGTCGTGGCAAATTGGCAATGAGCCACGCGCATTCAAGAAGTCGGCACTTCCTTCTTTTGAGAGATGGCTGTGTGAAACATCTGCCATTATCAGGAGTTTAGATAACAACCATCTGATTTCTGTAGGTTCGGAAGGCAAGTGGGGTTGTGAGGGTGACCTCGAATGTTATGAGCGGGTATGTGCCGATCGGAATATTGATTATTGCAATGTCCATTTATGGCCATATAATTGGAATTGGGCGCATAAGGAAAGTATCATAGAGGATTTGGATGTTTCATGCCAAAATACCAAGGAATATATCGACGAGCATCTACAAATATGTGCCAGATTGAACAAACCTCTCGTGATGGAGGAGTTTGGTTATCCACGTGATGGTTTTGTGTTTGATTTGGGAACGCCAACAAAGGGACGGGACGGATATTATAAATATGTGTTCTCTCTCGTTGCCGACAATGCCGAGACGGGCGGCTATTTTGCTGGTTGTAATTTCTGGGGATGGGGAGGATTTGCCCAACCCAAGCATGTGCAATGGCAGGTGGGAGACGACTATACGGGCGATCCTGCCCAGGAGGAGCAGGGACTGAATAGTGTGTTTGCCAATGATGTGTCAACTTTGGCGATAGTCAAGGAACAAGCAGATAGAATGAAAAACATAGGAAAGCACTAACGTTTCTTAGATAGGTGTTATCACCATCATCAACACATACAATTACTGGCAGTTTACCATTCGCAAACTGCCAGTGATTGTGTCTTGTATTTGGTCAATGGTGATGTGAGGCCGAATTGGTTTAGAAGTTCAAAACCATATTAACCACCATGACCACATCGTTGATGTTCACTTCATCGGTATTGTCAATGTCTGCCGCCCAAGGGTTGAAATACATAGAGGGGTTACCAAGGATGGCATTAACCATCAGCACCACATCTGTCACGTCGATATTCCCGTCACTATTGACATCGCCTTTGATGCCCACATTGAAATGAAGTGACATCCCGCCAGACGGGTCATTGGCAACTTGTGCGGTGGGGATGCGCAGGTAGGCTTTGTTGGCGGCAATCGTTCCTCCCGTGAAGGGATAGAATGTCCGCCCATTGCTCCCGTTGGTAAGGTTGAAGTTGGTATAAGAGCCTGAGGAGGATGGAATGTTTGTGGATTGTGTCACCCCCACGAATTTGTTCGTTCCAGCATTGGCAGCATCGATGTATGGAACTTCGTATTCACCGGTCTCGCCCTTTAGCAATAGTCCTTCACCCGCTGTTGCTTGTGAGATTTGTTGGAGCAGGAGGGCATTCGCCTGTTGATTGTATTTATCTGCACGGTAGGCTTGCAGCCCTACGACATTGGTAAAATCGAGCGCACGGGTGCTGGCGTAGGTCTCTATGTCGTAGTTCATGTTGATGACCGCCACGGTGCCCGCCTGTGTGCGCGAGTCTCTATATGCCTCGTCGCGCAGTTCGCTGATGAGTTCTGCCGATGGGGTGACACTATAGTTGTCGTAAATGACGAAATAGTTGCCCTCGTCGTAGTCCCATACTGATATGGGGGAGCTGCTGAACTGTGGTGCGAGGCAAACCTGGGTCTTGCCGTTATAGTTGAAATTCAACGCGGAAAGCACGAAGTATCCATTCCTCTTCGTAATGCTGAATGGCTGTGGCGTGTCGCTGAAGTTGGAGTTATATTGTGGGTTGAGATATTTCCCCTCTCCAATATTATATAGGTAATAGTAGCCAGGGAACTTGTCAGTGGTTAAGATCATCCAGTTGTTTGCCTCGTCTTGCACCTTTGCCTTTGCCTTATAGGCATTCTGGCAATCATAATAATGACCCGACCCCGAAACGGGATTGGCGTTGCGGAGGGTGGGGATGCCCCCTGCGGCAACCATTGCCCCATAGCCTGATGCGTTGAAGATGTAATAGGCTTTCTCTGCGCTTAAGTGAGCCGCCTCCGTCACTTCCCCGTATTTCAGCAACTGACCGTTTTGGGCGAGGTTGGTCAATGCCGTCCGATAGTCTTCGCTGGTGCTGGCGTTGTTGTTATAGACCGATTGCAGATTGGCGAGGTCTTCCGTGGAATAGCTGTTGAATTGGTCAGCTCGATCGAGATAGTCTTGTGCTATCGCACGAAGGTTTGCCAACATGCTTGCCTCATCTTTTTGGAAGAATTCCAGTTCGCTGATGACGATATATTGCCCATAGCCTTCCGTGAAATTCAGTTTGAGGTATTTTGTCGTCAGGGAAGAGTTCAACTTAATCTCCTGCTGTGCGGCATCGGGTAGGTTATATGAGCCTTTCGAAGTCCAATAGCTGCCGTTGGTGGACGTCATCACTTCCACGGTCTTGGGACGGTAGATGCTGCCCCTGCCACTTGGGATGTTGATGCGGATCTTGTCGATGGTGATGGCTCCGTTGTGTAATAGTGACAGGTGGTGTGGGTAGGACAAGTTTCCGCTGCTCCACCATGATGAGTGCCAATATGTAGAGTTGTCGTTGTCTACAGCCATCGATGCTCTTCCGTTGTCGCCTTCGCCGGCGGTCTCCTCAGAGGATTTGTCGATGACGGTCCATTCCGTTTGGTCAAGTTGGGTGTACACATCCTCTATGTTCATCGCCATACGGTCTTCGTCTTGTTTCTGGATGGCAGGTTCGACGTATGTAGTGATGAGTGATTGCAGCGTCTCCTCGTCTGGGACAATATTGTCGGGTTGGATCAGAGGAAGGTTGCTGTTGCCTTCGTATTTGTCGGTGTAGCCTCCCGATTGCATATAGATGGCTGGTTCGCCTTGAAAATCGTCCATGGCAGACTGATACCAGTCGTTTCGTGCACCGTCATCCGTGCCACCGTCGGTGTGGCTCCAGTTAAACAGGTTGCGGTTATACCACGTTCCCGTCTGCATGGAGCGGGTGAAAATCCTGCGGTAATATGCCTTGTGGATGGCGCATCCTTGGCTCGTATTCCCACGGGTGTATTCCTCAAGGAAGGCGTTGAATCCTGAACCGAAGTAGTTGGTGGTACCTGATTGGCGAATCGTGCCGATGTAATGCCATTCGGTGTCCACACCCTCTGCCCTGTACCAAGCAGAAAGCAGCGTGTTGTTGTAGTTCGTTCCATCGCTAAGTGTAATTTGTTCGGGACGGGTATTCAGCAAGAACCGAACCCATTGCCCTGGTTTCCAGAGGCCGCCATTCATCATAATGTGACATCCCGTACCCTCTCCGCCAAACCGCTCGGCGGTGATATTGTCTGCCTCGCCCGTGGCAATGATGCCGCTACGCTTGAAATCAGCCAAGTCGGGGTCGGAGTCGGTGTCGCCATTATCCCAACTGGAGAAAATGATGGTACGGTTGTGTGTGCCACCATTGCTACCATTGTTTTGAATGCCGATATATCCGTTGTTGAATCCAAACGCCTCTGCATACGTGCCATAAAAATCGGCATCGGTGGGAATCATCACCTCGTCATAGATCCAGTCAAAGGCATTGCCCGATGGAAGGCTTGGGTCAGAGGAACCGAAAGTGAACATGTGGAGGGATGGAGCGGAACGCCAGCCTGCCAAATAAACATTGCTGTTGATTCCCGTGGCATTGGTGGAAGTCACGGTGAAGTCTTGTAGTTCGGTAGTTCCAGGTGTACCACCCGTCAATTGCAGCCTGTACCATCCTTCTTCATTCGATGTGAAGGTGAAGTTTCTGGCAGACTTGTTGGTTACCACGTCTGTTCCCGTTGACACATCACGCACATTCACACGCACGGCATAAGCGTTGTTGGACTTGACGGTAAATGTCCCCACGGGGAAATGCACATAGAATACGGGTAAATAACCTTGGATGGGCCAAGTCGTGGAATATGCCACGTCGGGTTGCGACAGCCCGTCTGTCGTCTCGACATAACCACCTTGCGTACCGCTGGGTGTCACGGAAATTGTCCATTCTGTTGCATGGACTTGCGGTATCCATAATAACATGGATAGGAGAACCGCCATTTTCATTGTAATAATTTTCATTTGATATAAGTTAGATAGTTTAGGATTTTCAGCTACAAAGGTAATCTATATTTTCGATATGAACAAGTTTTTCAATCTTCTATCTCCACCAAAGTGGCAACATGATATTCTTCATGTCATGCGTCTCTTCGAATAGGGGTGAAATCTCGCTATCCGTGAAACCCGCTATGTCACAGCCAATGCGCGTGATGATGAACTTATTTTCCTGATGCTTCTTGGCAAAATCGATAAATTCATCCACATACGGCTTGATGGTATCAACTCCCCCCTGCATCGTTGGAATAGCGTAGCTTTGTCCTTGTAAACCAACGCCTTGCCCCATGACGGCACCATATTTCTCGTATGCCAAGCGGGCTGCACCATATTCATGCAACCCTCGGAGGTTGCTGCCAAACACGAATATCTCATCAGGTTCGGGCGAATTCATGAACATGTTATCTGTTCTTTTTTCAACGATATCAGTATTTGTTGCTCTATTTTTGGCTTTCTTTTGAAAGAGAGGTCTGTCCTCTGAAGGACATATTCCAGCATAACCTGTCTCTGGCATACAGGAATGAGAGACGGTTTCTTGTTCGTCAAACATCTCAGGCATGTCAAAGTTCATATCGAAATTCTCACGGAAGTAAGGAATGATTACCTTTTCCATGATCTTTCTATACCTCTGGGAGACAGCCGAAGGTGTGATGTCCAAGATTTCTGCCACGTCTTTCATCTTAAAGCCCGCAATAAGCAACAATTGGACAATCACTTGATCTTGATGCTGTAGGTGATAGTTGCAGATGTCCTCGATGGTCTTGTTAAACTGGAGCCTTAAATCGTCTGTCACATCGAATGTGCGAATATAGTCCTCGAAGGTGATGCTGCCATATTCCTTCTTGTACCATTTCAAGGCATCGAGTACGATATAACGAAATCCGTTAATCATCCATGTACGTAGCGTGACGTTAGGAGAACGGTTTTTCAGCGGTTGCCAATGGTGTTCCATCAGATAGAGTGCATACTGGTGAGCCAATGACATGAAGTCAAGGTTCTGCTTATGGCTTAACTCGTATTTCTGGTCATAGATATGATAGGCGGTGTGGCAATACTCGTAGAAATAATAGCGTATCGTCATTGGGTCTCCCTTTTGGAATCCTTCGAGAATCTGGTTATCTGTCATTTGTCCGTACATGGTCATTTGTTGTTTTTTGCGAAATTAAACAAAAAATTTAGATTACTGCTTAATTTTCCTTGAAAAATTTCTTTAAAGAGATAGAGAGCATTCAAAACAATCATTTTTTCACCTATCAAAACATTATGAACATGAAGAAGAAAGTTTTCAATTTAATTATCGTTGACGAAAGTGGCAGCATGTCTGTCATCCGTAAGCAAGCCTTTTCGGGTATGAATGAAACCCTCGCTACCATCCGTTCCATCCAGAAGCAGTATCCTGATACCGACCAACGCGTATCGCTCATCACCTTCGATAGCACACACACCACTTGGCACTACGACAACAGGGCAGCAGAGGAGGTGGTCGATTTGAAGTGGGAGAATTACAACCCTGGCGGTTGCACGCCTCTCTATGATGCCATCGGGTTGTCAGTCTCAAAGCTCAATGCCGTCGTTGGGAAATATGACAACGTGCTTGTGACCATTATCACAGACGGAGAGGAGAACAGCTCACGCGAATGGTCGCTCAAGATGGTGCGCGGACTAATCGAGAAACTGAAGACGCAGGGGTGGACGTTCACCCTCATTGGCACAGACAACCTCGATGTGGAATCCATGGCGCACTCTTTTGCCATTGACGAACACATGAATTTCCATCAAGACGAGGAGGGTACCAAGAAGATGTTTGCCCTCGAGCATCGCAGTAGAATGAACTATGCGGCTTGTGTAGCGAACGACGCTCCCATGCCCGCCAAGGGTTCTTTCTTTAAAGAAGAGGAAGAAAAGGAAGAGGAATAGTCAAATAGACAAAGATGTGGCAGAACTGCTCATGGTAGGTCTGTCACATCTTTCAACATGTCCACGCCCTTGATAACACTTGCCTTGATTTTACATGTTGTCTGAAAGTGAAAATACATAACTATTATTCCGAAAAACCTATATCTTTGCTCATTGCTTCTAATAATTCCAACTTTATGGATTCACTATAATCCTCGTCTTTAACAATGCACTTCATGACTTCTGTTAAGAGATCTCGATCAATGTGTCCTGCTGCCACATGATAGCCGATGGCCTCCATTCGCTCCATAAAGGTTTTAAGGAGATACATATATCCATTTTTTAGGAAAAAGTTGGCTGTTAATGTGATTGATATACGTTTGTTACAATCTGAGAAATAGTGTCCTTTACAAAGGCTGTACATCAAATAAGCCGCCTTATCAGCAATCTCAGGATAGTATAGATCGTCCTGCACGAAGTCCAGTGTTGATTTAATACCGCCTTCATCTCGTACACCAGCCATTCCACCTCCGCTCTTCTCTACCGTCTTGTAGTAGATGGCGAGAGCTTCTTCATAATCGATATAAAATAAGTTTGCCATATCTGCGCCTCCTTATTGTTTAAGACGATCAAGTACATCCTTGTTTTCATCTAACAGATGATCGAAGTCAACTGACTGACTTCCAATAAACTTCTCATACTCTTCTGGAGACACGGCCTTTAGATATTCTGCGATGTTGTCATGATACACGTCACGCAAAGCGAAGTCGCGTGAAGCCATCTTTGTTCTTGCATCCTCTATGATGGGTTTTACAAAAGGTGTGGCGGACAGTTCTTTGATAATTTTTCCCACTTCTTCAACTGTCACGGGTCCCATTTCCTTAGCTTTCGCTTTTATAGTCTCTGCCACATGATTCTCAAATGCTGAGACCGATACTAAGACTTCTGCATAAAGCGTTCTACGCAGGTTATCCTTCTCAGACAGTTCAAGCAGTTTTTTGTATTCCTTGGCTTTCTCGCAGAATACGGCCTTATATATCATATCCATAATGGTTGGATACTTGTAGGTCTTGTGCCCATCGACGTAATCCCTGATAGCATCTGTCAGCTTCAGATGGTAGTTTTCCTCTGACACAGCTGATACCAAATAGTTCCTATCCCTACGATTGATATACTTTGT
>JAFYZV010000177.1 GCA_017548525.1 Prevotella sp. | reverse complement strand
GTACGGTGTTGATGAAGAATCCCAATTTCTTGGTGCTTGACGAGCCGACGAATGACCTTGACATCCAGACCTTGCAGGTATTGGAAGAGTATTTGCAAGACTTCGCGGGGTGCGTCATCGTGGTAAGTCATGATAGATACTTCACGGACAAGGTGGTAGACCACCTCTTGGTGTTCCACGGACAGGGCAAGATACAGGACTTTCCTGGCAATTACTCACAATACCGTGAGTGGAGGAGTATGAACTCCATCGAAAATAAAGACAAGAAAAAGGACAACGTCAAACCAACCAATGAACAAAAGAAAACAAAACGGAATGACTCGCAACGGCGCATGACCTATAAAGAGCGGTTGGAGTTTGACCAATTGGAGAAAGACATCGCCACCCTTGAAGCGGAACAACACCAAATAGAGGAGGCTTTATGTAGTGGAACACTCTCGGTGGAAGACCTCACAGAGAAGAGCAAACGGCTATCCGTATTGAAAGACGAGATTGACGAAAAGAGCATGAGTTGGTTGGAACTGAGCGAGATCGAATCATGACACAATATCAGACTTACATCTTTGACTTAGACGGGACGCTCCTCGACACATTGGGCGACCTCCATGCGAGTTGCAATTATGCCCTGAGAACCCACGGGATGCCCGAGAGGAGTATCGACGAGGTGCGGCAATTCGTGGGCAATGGTGTAAAGAAGCTCATGGAACGAGCCGTTCCCGATGGACTCGCCAACCCCCTTTTTGAAGATGCCTACCAAACCTTTCGCCAGTATTACTTATTACATAACCGTGACACCACCAAGCCTTATCTGGGCATCATGGACATGCTACGAGGATTAAGGGAACAAGGAAGGAACATTGCCGTGGTGAGCAACAAGTTCTATACGGCGACACAAGAGCTTTGTCGACATTTCTTCGGCGACTTGGTACAAGTGGCAATTGGTGAGCGCGAGGGCATTCGTAAGAAACCCGCGCCTGATACGGTGGTGGAAGCCTTGCGCCAACTGAACGTATCGAAACAATGTGCCGTCTATGTGGGAGACAGCGACGTGGACATTGAGACCGCTTGCAACTGCGGTATCCCTTGCATCAGCGTACTCTGGGGGTTTAGGGACAGGGACTTCCTGTTGGCACATGGTGCAACTACTTTTATCGAAAGACCAAGTCAACTGTTATGATAATTAAGCATTATTAAGCGAGTTTATTGTAAATAATTTAGAAAAAAATCGTAATTTTGCAGCCATATTCGTAATTTTATAGATATTTATGGCACAAGAAGACGTATTCAAGAAGATTATCAGCCATTGCAAGGAATATGGTTTTGTCTTCCCAAGTAGTGAGATTTATGATGGATTGGCAGCCGTTTACGACTACGGACAGAACGGTGTGGAATTGAAAAACAACATCAAGCAATATTGGTGGAAGAGCATGGTATTGCTTCACGAGAACATCGTAGGCATCGACTCCGCCATCTTCATGCACCCAACGATATGGAAAGCCAGCGGTCACGTGGATGCTTTCAATGACCCACTTATCGACAACCGCGACTCCAAGAAACGCTATCGTGCCGATGTTCTCATCGAGGAGCAGATAGCCAAGTATGACGAGAAGATACAAAAAGAAGTGGAAAAAGCTCGCAAACGTTTCGGCGACGCATTCGATGAGGCGCAGTATTTAGAGACTTCTCCCCGCGTGGCAGAGACGAAAGCCAAGCGTGATGCCCTCCATGAGCGTTTCACCGAGGCGATGCAAGGCCCAGACCTTGAGGCTTTGAAGCAAATCATCCTCAACGAAGAGATTGTTGACCCGATTAGCGGAACAAAGAACTGGACGGATGTGCGCCAGTTCAACTTGATGTTCTCCACGGAGATGGGTGCTTCCGCCGATGCATCTATGAAAGTGTACCTCCGTCCAGAGACGGCACAGGGTATCTTTGTTAACTACCTAAACGTACAAAAGACAGGCCGCATGAAGATTCCTTTCGGTATCGCCCAGATAGGAAAGGCCTTCCGCAACGAGATTGTGGCACGTCAGTTCATCTTCCGTATGCGCGAGTTTGAGCAGATGGAAATGCAATTTTTCGTGAAGCCAGGCACCGAACTTGACTGGTTTCCCAAATGGAAACAGACACGCATGGCATGGCATCAGGCATTGGGATTCGGTGCTGAGAACTACCGTTTCCACGATCATGAGAAATTGGCACACTATGCCAATGCCGCCACAGACATCGAGTTCAAGATGCCTTTCGGCTTCAAGGAGGTGGAAGGTATTCATAGCCATACCAATTTCGACTTGTCGCAACATGAGAAATATTCAGGCAAGAGCATCAAATACTTCGACCCGCAAACCAACGAGAGTTACGTTCCTTTCGTCATTGAGACCTCCATTGGCGTTGACCGAATGTTTCTTTCCATTGTATGCCACTCATATGAAGAGGAGAAATTGGAGAACGGCGAGACACGTGTAGTAATGAAATTACCAGCAGCACTTGCCCCCGTGAAGTGTGCTGTGTTCCCCTTGGTGAAGAAAGACGGGCTCCCAGAGAAGGCTCGCGAGATAGTGAATGAGCTGAAGTTCCACTTCAACACCCACTATGAGGAGAAAGATACCATCGGCAAGCGTTACCGTCGCCACGATGCCATCGGCACCCCATTCTGTGTGACCGTTGACCATGACACGTTAAACAACAATTGCGTGACCGTCCGTTTCCGTGACACTATGGAGCAGAAGCGTGTCGCCATCAGCGAACTTCGTACCTTGATTGAAGACCAAGTGAGCATTACAAGCCTCTTGAAGAAACTGCAATAATATATTATATAATGTGTGACTCCATGAAGGAAAGTAGGAAAAGATGGAAGTTATGGGTCTCATTGACATGCTTAGTCGCCTTGCTGGCACTCTCTTCTTGCAAGGAGAGTGATGACAGCGTGGATGAATTTGCCAACTGGCAGGAGACCAATGAGAACTACTTCAACAACCTTTATTCACAAGTGACCCAGAAAATCGCCGCCGGGTACACCGACTGGATGATTCTCAGGAAATGGTCATTGGAAGAAAGCATTGCCACAAGACCCGAAAACCACATCATCGTGCATATCTTAGAAAAGGGTTCTGGCTCTGGTTGCCCTTTGTTCACCGACTCCGTGAGGGTACATTATTCTGGGAAATTGCTACCATCCGCCTCCTTCCCATCGGGTTACACATTCGATAAGTCCTATTATGGCACCTTTGATCCCGCCACGTCACGACCGTCTACCATGTGTTGCTCGAACTTGACAGATGGCTTTGCAACCGCTGTGATGAATATGCACATCGGCGACATGTGGGAGATTTACGTCCCCCATCAATTGGCATACGGCAAGACGGGAACGACCAATTCCAGTGGGACACAGGAGATTCCAGGGTATTCGACGCTCATTTTCAACGTCACATTGGTGTCGTATTACCGTGCTGGAGCGACCCCTCCCCCATTCCAAACCAAGAAAAATGGAGGTTGGATAGAATAAAAACACATTATTAATTTATAGCATGGGCGGCATTTCTGCGATGTCGCCCATGTATCGTTTTTACCCTAAAACAGTATTGTGTACGCACACAACACTTGATTTATATCAAAAAGACCCCTATTTTCACCACTTTCGACATGAAAAAGTTTGGCTGTGTTCGCAAACAGTCGTACCTTTGCATCGTCAAAAGGAACAAAGGAGATCTTTGAGAGAATGGTGAAAGCATAAGAAAAGAAATAGAGATAACTTCAATTTCCATTAGGTTTTTAGTTTGTTAGTAATAAAGATTGTATCAGGTAACGCCTCAAGCTGTGAAGCTCGGGCAATGTTTAATTTAAAGTAAGAAAGGATAACATTATGACAATTACTGGATTTTGTGTATTATTCATGATCACGACAGCAGTGATTTTGTTTGTGGATCGTTCTACGGAAAGTCGTTAAGACATCCACACGTTTTTAGGAAAAAGTAAAAAATTGATATTCAGGAAGCGGTCTTGGCTATACAGTCGAGACCGCTATTTTTTTGCTTGTTGCTCTGTTGTTTCGACAATTCACGCCATACATTTGGCAAATTAATGCAAATGCGTTATTTTTGCACCACGAAAAACGATATGGCAAGACAGAAAAAGAGCGACATCCTCCTGGCATCCATCCGCAACGGGCAACCCTTAACCACGGGCGACAAGCTCAATCTCATCATCGGATTAAGCATCCCCTCCATCCTCGCCCAAATCACCAGCGTCATGATGTTCTTCATCGACCAAGCCATGGTGGGACGCATCGGCGTGGAAGCATCGGCAGCATGTGGACTGGTGGAGTCTTCCACGTGGCTTTTCGGTAGCCTCACCTCTGCCGTCTCGATGGGTTTCTCGGTACAAGTAGCTCATTTCATCGGTGCCAATGACTTCCAGAAAGCCCGCTCCGTGTTTCGTCATGGTCTGACGTGCGCCTTATTGCTCAGTGTCATCATCGGCATCTTGGGTATACTCATCTCAAGTCGCCTACCCTATTGGTTAGGTGGAAACGCAGACATTGCGAATGATGCCACCACCTATTTCATGGTATTTATGTGCGTCATGCCCTTTTTCCAATTGTCAAACCTATCAGGTGCCATGCTCAAATGCTCTGGCAACATGCGCATACCAAGTATCATGAGTATTGCTATGTGCGTGATGGACATCGTTTTCAACTACATTCTCATCTTCATTTTCCATCTCGGCGTGTTGGGCGTGGCACTCGGAACGGCTGCAGCCATCGTCATAGGAGGACTCATCCAAGCGTATTTTGCCATTTTCAAGAGTGACATTCTCTCACTTCGCCTCGACAAGGAACAAGAGAAATTCAATTGGCAATACGTGACGAACGCCGTCAACATTAGCCTTCCCATGGCAGCACAAAATATGTTGATGAGTGGGGCGCAAATCGTCAGCACGATGATTGTGGCACCTTTAGGCAATATCGCCATTGCTGCCAACACCTTCGCCATCACGGCAGAGAGCCTCTGTTATATGCCAGGCTATGGCATCGGCGAGGCGGCGACCACCCTTGTTGGGCAGAGCATGGGAGCCAATCGGCACGATTTATGCCGTAGTTTCGCCCGCATGACTGTTTTCTCTGGAATGATTGTCATGGCAGTCATGGGGTTCGTGATGTATCTTACCGCCACGCAACTGATGGGTTTTATGACCCCCGTGGCTGCCATCCGCGACCTTGGCGCACAATGCCTTCGCATTGAGGCATTCGCTGAGCCATTCTTTGCAGCATCCATCGTTACATATAGCGTCTGCGTGGGGGCTGGAGACACATTGAGACCAGCCATCATGAACCTCATGAGCATGTGGTGCGTACGCCTTACCGTGGCAGCCTTATTGGCAAAAGACTATGGACTCACGGGAGTTTGGACGGCGATGGCATTGGAATTGACCTTCCGTGGCACACTCTTCCTCATCCGATTATTCCGTGGGAAGTGGATGAACTCCACATTATCATCTAATAAAAGTGTTCAAACGCCGTAAAGTGTTAAAAAACAATTATGTTTACACCTTTTGTTTGCGATAATTACTTTTTTATCTTATTTTTGCAAGACTAATCATAACTAACAATTAAAACATGAAAAGATTTGTATTATTTGTGGCATTGCTGGCTATTGTCTCGGCAAAGGCTTTGGCGGATGGTTATCCTTACCTTACTTTTGAGCAGACAAATGGCACAACGACTACCATTGCCTCAACAGGAGTAACAATTACCTTCAACAACGGAAATCTTGTCGCAACACAAGATGGAACGACAACAACTATTGCTCTCGCCGACCTCAATAAAATGTATTTTTCTG
>JAFYZV010000023.1 GCA_017548525.1 Prevotella sp. | reverse complement strand
TCACCTCGCCTTTTACATTTGTCATCGTGACCTCTGCACGTTCCATAGCAATCTTGATCTCCTCAATGTAAGAAGCCAGCAATGCCAACGCGGTGAGGGCGGCAGAACCAATAGCAAAGCCCTTACCCGTGGCAGCAGTGGTGTTGCCGAGGGCATCGAGGGCATCCGTGCGATGGCGCACCTCCTCACCCAACTCACTCATCTCCGCATTTCCGCCAGCATTATCGGCAATGGGACCGTATGCGTCCGTGGCAAGCGTGATGCCCAATGTGGAAAGCATACCCACGGCAGCGATACCAATGCCATACAAGCCATGTGCGAGGCTCATTGACGACATGGACAGGTCGAAACCATTGGCACATAGATAACTCATCAAGATGGCAACGCCAATGGTCACCACAGGAATGCAAGTGGAAATCATACCCGTACCGATACCCTTGATGATGACCGTTGCCGAACCTGTCAGACCAGCCTCGGAAATCTTTTGGGTAGGTTTATATGAATGTGACGTGTAATATTCGGTTGCCTGTCCAATGATGACTCCTGCGGCAAGACCGCTAATCACAGAGAATGAAAGGCCAAGCCAGTTTTCTATTCCAAGCAAATATAATATAATAAAGGTGGCAACAGCTATAAGGACAGCTGAAACATTCGTGCCAAGTGCCAATGAGCGAAGCAAGTCTTTCATGGTAGCACCTTCCTTCGTGCGGACGAGGAAAATGCCAAGCAATGACAAGAACACGCCCACGGCAGCGATAAGCATCGGGGCGATGACTGCTTTCATCTGCATCCCTGGCACCAAGGCAAATGCCGTTGCACCAAGGGCTGCCGTTGACAAGATAGAACCACAATAGCTCTCATAAAGGTCGGCACCCATACCTGCCACATCACCTACGTTGTCGCCTACATTATCAGCAATGGTAGCGGGGTTGCGGGGGTCATCTTCGGGAATGTCGGCTTCCACCTTACCCACGATGTCTGCTCCAACGTCGGCAGCTTTCGTATAGATACCACCACCTACACGTGCAAACAAAGCCTGGGTAGATGCACCCATACCGAAAGTCAACATCGTTGTCGTAATGGTGATCAATGCCATGTTGTCGCCATGATACACAAACGAAAGGGCAAAAAACCAGCCCGCGATGTCAAGCAATCCCAGTCCTACTACGGTAAGACCCATCACCGCACCCGAGCGGAAGGCTATCTTCAAGCCAGCGTCAAGGCTCTTACGGGCGGCATTTGCCGTGCGACCCGATGCGAAAGTAGCCGTCTTCATGCCAAAAAAGCCAGCCAAACCAGAGAAGAAACCACCCGTGAGGAATGCGAAAGGTACCCAAGGGTTCTGCACATGCAGCACGTAAGCCATGAAAGCAAACAATGCCGCCAACGCGATAAACACATACAGCACCACCTTATACTGTTGTTTCAGATAAGCCATGGCACCGTCACGTACATACTTGGCAATCTCGCGCATTCGCGGAGTGCCCTCATCAGCCGAAATCATTGACTTGAAGAAGAACCACGCCATGCACAAGGCAACGATAGAGGCGATGGGTACAAGCCAAAAAACTGAAGGAATGTTGTTCATACGATAAGTATATTAAAAACGTTTAGAATCGGAAATCAAGCTCCACATCTATCAAGTTGTGGTTCTTGTGGATGGAGCGGTCGTTGACAAGGGCATACTCCAAGTTCAACTGTAAATTCTTTGTGAAGAGGTAGTCGGCACCAATCTCATAATAGGTCTTGGATGACTCCCATGTCTTTTGGTCACGATAGACATCATAACGAGCCTTGGCGTGGAGTTTGTTCTTGATAATCGGGGCGATGCAAAGGGCATAGAAGCCATCTGCCTTGTCGCCCTTGTCCTTGTTGGCGGCATAACCTTGACTATGTACATACTCCGAGCGCACCGTCCAATCATTCTGTGCATACTCGGCACTGAGGGCATAACGGTTCTTGCGGACACTTTCCATCGTAGAACCTACACCTGTCTCAGTAGTAGCCATATACCGCGTTCCCGTCCATCCGAAAGCACCGATGCGCATTCCCTTGATAGGCATTACCCACACACCACCGATGATGTCCTTCTTGTTGTCCTTGTCCTTTTGGTTGATACCCTCGCCGTTGAACACACCTACTTGGTAATGCAACAGATTGCGACCAGCGGCATTCGGTAAGAAGTCACCCTGAATCTGGAGACCGATGTCACGACCATTCGACGACTGCTCGCCCGTGCGGTCAGAGAAGCCAGCCAACTTCGATATGGGCTGCGAGTACGACATGAAGCCCTGTGTGATGGGGTGCATGGGGTTTTCAAAGGTGAACGGACGCTTGAACTGTCCCGCCTTCACCATGAAGAATTTGTATTTCTGCCACTCGGCAAACACATCCACGATACGCGGAGAGGCGTTCAACGACGACACGTTGCCGTTGAGCTGCAACTGCATCTTCCAATACCAGTCTTGCTGGATGCGCCCTTCCATTGCCAAACGCACCAAACGGATCTGGAAGGAATTCTCCTCCGCATTCTCCTTGTCAAGCCCTTGGTACTGCAACATACCATAACCCGAAAACTTCACGTTGTTGAGCCAAGCGGGTAATTCAATTGTTTTCTTCTCTTGCGCACTTACATTCACCAACATCATGAATGCAAGTAACGCTGTCATAAAAATCTTTTTCATCATTTTATCTTATTGATTAGTAAAATCTTGCAATCAACGTGCAAAGGTAAACAAAATAATCAATAAAGATTAAAATATTTGAAAATATTTAATCAAGAATGAAAAATGAAGAATGAAGAATCATTTTTAGAGTACGTTTCGCACAAAATGATTCTTCATTCTCCCTTCCAAATCTTCATTCTCAATAATCCTCGGCAAGCCGACAGACCTCTATCGCCAACAAGGAGAGGATGACTACAGAGGCCAATATGATAGTGGTGATGGGAAGATGCGAGGAAGTAAACATCCCCAACACATCGCCTAACATCGAGCTGAAGATGCGACGGAGCTGCTCCACCCCATCATTGAAGAAGAAGATGGCAATGGCTAAAGCCCAACAGATGACAGTCCACCACCAGCTGATGCGCAGGGTCCTGGCTGGCAATTGATGCATCACCTGCTTGGTGAAGCCGTTGTCCGCTATCTCCATGCGATGCTCTTCGAAGAAGCGCATGAGCATCTGTTCGTCATTTTCTGTCATATCCGTTCTTTTTAAGATAATTACATAATTTCTGCTTGCCCCGTGAGAGGTGCGACTTGATAGTGCCTTCCGCCATCCCAGTGACCTCGGCAATCTTGTTAATGGGCTGCCCTTCCATCAATTGCAAGGTGATGCACGTGCGCTCGGAGGGTGTGAGGATGGCGAGGGCATCCGCCAAGTCCATCCTTAACCCACTGTCTCCCTGCTGGGAATGGCGGCGTGCCACGGCGGGCTGGTCGATGGTCTCCGTCAGTTTGTTCACCCGATTGTAGTCGTAAAACACGTTGTAAGCGATACGATAGAGCCACGTGGAGAAGTTCGACAGTCCCTTGAATTGTCCGATACTGGTGTATGCCTTGATGAAAGTGTCCTGTGCGAGGTCGTCGCTCAACTGGGTGTCGCCCAATGTCTGCCCAAGGAAGAACCGACGTATAGGTGACTGGTATTTCATAACCAGCTTGTCAAAGGCTCGCTTGTTATGAAACACAGCCACCTGAGTTACGAGAGAGAGATCTTCTGAAGACATGGGTTGACCGACTTGAAGGGTGAATAATGCTTAAAACTTGTCTTTGTTTGATGTCTTTGACATAATCATCTGTCCCACGCCGAGACACAGCACCAATACTCCGATGCCCACCAACGTGTTGGCATGCCATATCCAGAACATCAGCATCAAGCCCAATCCAATGGCGGCGTTGCGTATGCCACGTTTCCACAGGTATTCGTCACTCTGCTTGTCAATGCCCTGAAGGCTTTCGGGAATGGGTTGTCCATTCTCCATAGCTTTCTCTGCCAAGTTGATGCGGTCATTGTGTCGTTTGACGATAAGGCGCAAGATCAAGGCGAGGATGATGAAAGGCAAGAATATAATCAGCAATACTAAGATCACGACAAGGATGGCAACGAGGATGCCGCCCGTGGTGGCTGTGAGTGCCACAAGCCACGACAAGGGATTGTCGTAATGGCTGGGATCCCAGTCAAAATTGTCATATTCGGCTTGATTCGAATCCTCGTCATCCATATCGGAGAACACATTTCCACTGGCGACTTCGGAGGTGTCGGAGAACGCCTCGATGCCTTCCTCGATGGAATCGGCGGCTGCCACCAAGCGGTCAGCCAACTTCTGTGCTTCCTCGGCTGCCTGAAGAGCCTCCTCGGCTTTCTGTCGGGCGGTTTGCACCACGTTGTTCACGATCTGTGATGACTTCGACTGTGCGCTGGCAGTCATCACATTGAGTGAGAGCATCCATGCCAGCAAAAGGATATAATTCTTCATTTTCATTGTCTTGATGTTTGGTTTACTGATGGTTAGACGATGGGAAGGAAGAAAAGGTTGCACCATTCCCGAAAAAAATATTCATGTTTTGAAAAACACCGATGTATCGCCTACAAATCATCATGTATGTATTAAAAAAATGTCATAACATAGTCCGAAAAATATCAATAACGCTCACACTGATAGTTTCAGTACGTGAAACTGTCTGTTTCATTATATGAAACGCACTGTTTCAGCATGTGAAACTATTTTCATATTATACGCATACAATTCATCCGAAAATCATGTACCATTCACAAACTCATGGTCGATGTGAAAAAAGGGATAAAACCAGCATCAATAACCCTTGATGACCTCCTGCATATAGATGGCATCGAGGCTCCACAGGGCGGCATCGTTGGTCGAGATACCATGCCATTCCGTCACGGGCGATGGTGTTTCAGGCGGCAAGACGGTGGTGATGCCAAAGGCGGGAGCATCGTCATGCTCGATGCGGTTCCATAGGTCGTGCCACGCCTCAGCCGCCATCTTGGGGTCACGATGTTGCCATGCGGAATACGCCAACAGGCGGCGGACGGGGAATCGACTATGCGCTAACTCAAACGACATCTGCTTATAGCGAGTCGCATAGTCAAGCCAAATACGTTCAAACGATGGCATGTGTACCATCGGCAACATCTCATTCATCACCTCGAAGCCTCCCATGATGGTCATGAGGTGGTTGGTATGGCGCACGGAGGGGTCTCCTTCGTAACTCATGATGCCCGTCGTGGGGTCGTAACCCCATGCGTTGTTGCCTGTGAAGAGACCATCCCTCATGGTCAAGACACTCTTCAAGCCTGCCAATAACTTATCTCGATAAAGGGTATTGCCCGTGCGCTCCCACTCCGTGAGCCAATTCCCTGCATACGCCAACCAGTCAGGACCAAAACGGAGACGTGCAGGTGCGGTGCAGGGATATTTGCTTCTCGGCTCCGCCAAGCGCATGGGGTCGAGGTGATAAAGCAATTGGTCGGCATCTTTCACCTCGGTCATCAGGTCGCCCGTCCGCTCATCGGTGGTCAGGTAATAGTAGAAACGGTTGAATGCCGCCTGGCTAATCCGCGCCTCCTTTGCCCCACAGCCCCAATGGGAGACATTGTGACGGCTGCCCAATCCCGCCAATTCGCCCAGATGATAGCAATCCACCTCGCCATTATGGCGTGTCATCGCCTCCGCCATGCGATAGATGTCGCTCCGCCCCGTGCGCAGGAAATTGTACCAAAGCCACATAGGCGTTGCCAGTTCGGTATTATCCCACGCATATCCCCCTATGTCATACCGCCACGAATGCCGCTCTTCATCATACGCATGCATCATGTCGCCATAGTTCCAAAAGCCATACCACTTATGTTCTTCAATGGCTCGCCGATAATAATCGACGTATTGGTTGATTCTCCGTTCCACCTTGGCAGAAGACAAAGACGAAGAATCGGGCAACGACCAGATACCAAAAGCCCGCTTGGCATATAGGTATTCGGGGGTACATTGCAACCGAGCATCATCCTCAATATGGTGGGCGAGAGCCGAAATGCCCAATTTGCCAGGGTAAGAAGGATGCAAGGCAAGCCACAACACATTTGTCCGCCCGATGCCGTAGGGTGTACTCAACCCCTCCTGCACATCCTCATAACTCGCGAGGAGGTCATGTGGGATGGTGTCATAGTGGCAGAGATTCATCGCCTCTGCCTCGGGACTCCATAGCCACATCGTTAATGCCGCCTCGTCGCTACGGGCTTGAGCCACCTCTATTGACGAGGGATAGGATTGCCAAAAGTCTTTCAATGCCACGCTCAAGCCACCACTCACGTCGCCCACAAAGGCAAAGCCATTCGACCGAATGCCCGTATACGTACCTATCCAGGGACTTCCATCGGTGGCTCTCTTGCGAATGGAGAAAGAATTGTCAGTAAGCTGGGTGAGTCGATACCCATCCCATTTCGCCCAATGGAATAAGAGGGATTGGTCAGAAGTATCAAATTCTGACGGTTCAGGTATGCGCTCACCTGCCATTTGACGCTTTTGCCAGTTGACAAAATCCTTCATAAGGGGTCGCCGTCCATCCAATGGTTGCACGGGTTCAGCCCATACGCCATCGCCATCGGTGGCAAAGGCGACATGGCGATTATAGACCTGTTCCCGAAAAGGAACTTGCCAACGAATGCCCAACGAACTAATCATATCCTTTTGTTGGTCGCCATCGTAGACAAAAGTATGCACCATCTTCACCTGTTCAGTATGGGCAAAGAAATACAACCTAACGACAAACGGCAGCCAGTCACGACCTTCGCTATGATGAAAGCCCTCAATCTTCACGACGACACTCACCTTCCCTTGTCGCTCAATGCTGACTTGATGGATGTCCGAGACATAATTGCCGCCGTTCTTAACGGTCGCCAACAACTGGCATTTGCCGCCCATCCTCACGCCATCTACCAAAAGGCTATCCACTAAGGCACTACCCTGCTTGGGAATAAAAGCATCAATCTTTCCCGTAGATATATGGTATTGACCTTCTAAATCATGTATTTGAATGCCCGAAACGATATGTTTACTTGTCCTATTTCGTACCTTCCAATCACCCACTCGATGAGGCACGACCGCCGAAAGCCCTGCCCACTTCACCGAACCGTCGTCCCAACTGGCGTTGACCCACGCATCCGTCGGCACTTCTTCGCCATCAGAGGCGAGCGTCAGCATGGAAACATCCCGCAATTCGCCCTTGGCAAAGGGGACACCCAATGCCAACGGACGGCTCATCGTGGGTGCATCGCCTATCCAATGGAGGGGAATGCCGCCATCAAGGGAGAAGTTTGGCGATGGATAAGAGCGGAAATGGGCAATACGGACACGCGACCATGTGGTACGAAAGCCGAACCAGCCCTCCTTCAAAGGCTTGGGGTCATGATAATCGACAACTAACTCTTCATCAACATAAAAACGGGTATGACCTTGCGAACTCACTATTTTCCAATGATACCAGTGGTTGGCTTTCAACAAATGTGCGGCATCGGTGTATTCTCTCAGTATGGCTGGCCGTTGGCTTTCATCGTCCACGGCATTCTCGTTGCCATCATACCGGCGGAAACGAGTGGTGGTATTGGAGTTGCCCCCATATCCCAAATAATACATCTGCAAGGTGTAACACCTCGTGAACACCCCACTCCGCCACTTGGCTCTTGCCCAAATATCCTTGTGCAAAGGGTCGGATGCGAGCCAGAAGCAATTCATGTCGCTCAGGCGGTCGCCCTCCTTGCCTTCGTCCATGACGCATACATCATATTCAACAGTAGTCTCCGCCGTCATCTTCTCCTTTCTCCAGAGCGTCAATCCCTTGGGAGAAAGCACCTCGCAAGTATCTCCCATGAACGATAGGCGATAATCGGGCGACTCCGACTCCACTCGCCAAAACTTGCCGAATTGGCGTTTGTCCAAGCCCGACACCGACTTCCCCGCACCTTCCGACGGTAAACAAAACGACGACAAGAGTAACACAAACATGTTGACCCTTGCCGTCAACGACTTAATATTTGATGGTCGCATCATAGTTGAATATCGGTTTGTCGGTTAAAACTTCCTCTGGATAGAACTGCACGGCACTATCGTTCATCTTCGCATGTTGCCTCTGCAAGAGTTTAATCATCTCCGCACCAGCCCAGATGACGGGTCCATAGCCGTGCGCCGCCATCTTATGCACGGGGCGATAGGCATAAAAGGCAGGATCAAAACCCATCCCCGTACCTACGCAAACACCCTCCACCTGTCCTTTTTCATTAACCGACGACTCCACGGCGTGCCATGCGAGTTGCACCATCGGACCATACGTCAAAGCATCTATCCATCCTTCGTTGATGGCATGGGCAATGCAATAGGTGTAAATGGCGGTACACGATGACTCTAAATAAGTATCGTTGCGGTCGAGAAGCTGGTGCCAAAAGCCATCGATGCCCTGACAAGCCGCCAAGCCCTTGACATGTTTTCTCAACAAACCAAGTATATCGGCACGGCCAGGATAGTCTTCGGGCAGCGCATCCAATACCTCGCACAACGTCAGCAACGCCCATCCGTTGGCTCTTCCCCAATGGTAAGCGGGATGCTCTGCCATCGCCTCCACCCATCCATGGCGAAACAGGTTCTTTTCAGGCACGAACATACGCTTGGCAAAAAGCCCAATCTGCTTAACCGCCTCGTCATAATACAATGTCTTTCCCGTGTATTTGCCCATATAAGCGACCGTGGGAACACCCATGAACATGTCGTCGAGCCAAAGCGGATTGTTGTGTGGGCGGCGTCGGGCAAACGTCCCATCGTCTAAACGATACTCCTTATTCATTATATAGGATGAGTAATTGTCAATAAGAGCTTGCAGTTTCAAGTCCTTATCAGCCAAAGATGCCTTGATCATCGCCTCGCAAATCGCTCCCGCATCATCCAAGGCGTGAGGCTCGATGACCTTGCGTACTAAGTCGTCTACACGCCCTTTCTTCTGGTACACCTTATTATAATATGGGGCTATGTCCGCCAAGAATTGCAACCTCTCATACAGATAGTCCTTGTAAGCGACATCGCCCGTCGCCTTGTAAGCGGCAAGCACGGCGGAGTAAGTCACGCCCCACTCGTAGCTGGTCAGGCGGAAGTCGCCCCTCACCAATTGGGTGTTCTCGTCGATGTCCTTGTATCGCTCCACAGGTTTGCCCGTCTTCGCATCCACCAACTTGGCAGGGGTGACGGCGGAGATATAGTTCAACACGCGGTCCATGGTCTCCTTCACCTCTTTCATGGTGGAGACACCATACCCCACCTTGTACTGCGGGGTCATCAAATGCAACGGGGTGTTGGAGTCATTCACTTGTGCGGAGCTTTCCGAACATAACATGAACAGGCAACAGAGGCATACATTTTTCAATAAATTCTTTTTCATCATTTAGGCTATTGTTAGTTATTTTTGCAAATTTAGATAAAAATCTGGGATTTATAAGCCAGCCGAGATAAAAATGTGACAAATTGCCCCGAGTTGGGCCTTTTGCTTAAGAAATCAAGGCGCACATACGCCCAATCCTAATCTTTCCGTGCTCCAAGTCACAAT
>JAFYZV010000022.1 GCA_017548525.1 Prevotella sp. | reverse complement strand
GGAAAAAATGATTATCTTTGCGTGAGTTAAAGCAAATGACGATGAAACGAGTGATTTTGAGCCTGGTGGCGCTGGTGGCGGCAACCCATGCTCTGTTGGTGGCATGGAAAAGCATGAGTTTTTATTATATATATGAGTGTTTTTGCCTAAAAATGGTCTTGTAATTGCTTTTTTTTACAAAACAGTCCGTCTTTTGCGAAAAAATACTTATTTTTGCTCATACAAACGTAAATTGAAGCAATGAATATTCCACAACATACACGTGAAGAGAAGATGGAAGCCTTTGGTCGGTTTCTTGACGTATTAGATACTTTGCGGGAAAAATGCCCGTGGGACAGGAAACAGACCAACGAGAGCCTTCGCCCCAATACGATAGAAGAGACCTATGAATTGTGTGATGCCCTTATCCATGACGATGCGCATGAGATTTGCAAGGAGTTGGGCGATGTGTTGCTACACATTGGTTTCTATGCGAGGATAGGCGAAGAAAAGGGACAATTTGACATCGTGGATGTATGTGATAAACTCTCTGACAAGCTCATCTTTCGCCATCCCCATGTGTATCATCCATCCCAGATAGGTGTACCTCACCCTAAACCTTTGCCTTGCGGAGAGAATACGGAGGGAAGGGAGTTTGCCGATGCCTCCACGGTGAAGCAGGTGTTGGAGAATTGGGAGCAAATCAAGTTGAAGGAGAAGGACGGCAACAAGAGTGTCTTGTCGGGCGTTCCTGCCTCGTTGCCCTCACTCATCAAGGCTTACCGCATACAAGATAAGGCTCGCAATGTGGGGTTTGATTGGGAGGACAAGCAAGGTGCTTGGGAAAAGGTACATGAGGAGTTGAAGGAGTTGGAGCAAGAATTGGCGAAAGGAGACAAGGAGCATTCCACGGATGAGTTGGGTGACTTCCTTTTCAGCATCATCAATGTCGCCCGTTTCTATAAGCTGAATCCTGATAATGCCTTGGAGCATACCAACCAGAAATTTATCCGTCGTTTCAACTATATTGAGCAACATTCCATCAAGATAGGTAAGCCCTTGACCGAGATGACTTTGGAAGAAATGGATGCCTTGTGGAATGAGGCAAAGCGATTGGAAAAGGAAAATGTTGACATCAAACAACAAGAGATATGAGAAAAATGGCTTTGGCAATGATTGCCATTTGTGTGCTGACGATGCTTTGTGTCGGTTGTCATGATACCAGGCAACAGAAAGGAATGGCATCAGAGAGTGATAGCGATACCGCCGTGTTCGTGGAAACGGTCACCGATTCTACCGTTTATGGCACATGTGGGGAGGCAACATCCATGCATACGTTGCAACTCATTACTGACATGGGCGACACTTTGTTTTATTCGATGATGGTGGAAGAAGATGCCGACATTCAAGGAGGTCTGCTCGCGGGCGACCGTATGGCTGTGATTGGCAAAGGTTCGACAGATGGGTTGGTGGCGACGAGGGTCATCAACTTAACCACATTGATGGGCAAGTGGACGAGCCTTGACAAGAATTTTGAGATTTTGGAAGGTGGAGTAGTGGAGTCAAATGTGCAAGTGGAGACGAATCCTTGGACTTCTTGGAAGATTTTGAACGGGCAGTTGTTGCTCAACGCCGACACCTTTACTATCAATGTGCTGGGTGCCGATAGTCTCTATATTGAGAACGACCAAGGCATCTTCACTTACAAGAGGCAGAAGTGATGGAACCATTTAAGGTACATATTCTCGGATGTGGCAGTGCCTTGCCAACGAAAAACCATTTCCCCTCGTCGCAGGTAGTCGAGGTTCGGGGGAAGATGTTCATGGTGGATTGTGGTGAGGGTGTGCAGATTTCCCTCCGTCGATGTCATGTTTCCTTCAACCGTATTCAATGTGTATTCATCTCCCATCTACATGGTGACCATTGCTTTGGGTTGTTGGGGATGCTTTCCACATTTGGATTGCTTGGTCGTACAGCCCCCATCCAAGTTTATGCTCCGTATGAATATGAGCCGATGCTCAACGCCCAACTTGCCATGTTTTGCAATGGGATGGATTATGAGGTGGTGTTCCATGGTGTGAATACGACCCAACATCAGGTCATTTATGAGGATAAGAGCCTGACGGTGGAGTCCATTCCCTTGGATCATCGTATACATTGTTGCGGGTTCCTGTTCCGCGAGAAGTCCACATTGCCGCATATCGACCGTGAGATGGTAGATTTTTACCATATTCCACAATACCAATTCAACAATATCAAGATGGGGGCAGATGGTGTTACACCCGAGGGAGAGACTATCCCGAATAACCGTCTGACCAAGCCTGCCGATCCTGCCCGAAGCTATGCCTATTGTAGTGATACTAAGTATATGCCACGATTGCACGAGTTGTTGGAAGGTATCAACCTCCTTTACCATGAGAGTACTTACGACAAGAAGAATATCGACCGGGCAACCAAATATTTTCATAGCACAAGCGAACAAGCGGCTATGGTAGCCCGTGATGCTCATGTGGGACACCTGTTGTTGGGGCATTATAGTGCCAGATACGAGGATGAGCAAACCATTTTGCAAGAGGCACGAGCCATCTTTCCCAATGCCGAGTTGAGCAATGAGGGATGTTCGTATGATGTTAAATAATCTTAAACGTCGATATAAAAGTTCTATTTTCAGAATAGAATCGTAGAAAATCATTATCTTTGCAACAAACAAAGTTACGTAACTATGATGAAAAGCTTACTTAAAATAACCCTATGCAGCGCATTGTTGATGGGAATGCCAGTGGCAATCCATGCCAATAATGCCATTGAGATTATTGATTCTGACTTGCCACAGACCATCGGAATATCTGTCAATGAGTCCACACTACATGTAACAGGAGCGGGCGGACAGGTTTTATATATATATAATGTGGCGGGTGTCCGTGTGATGAGCATCAAGGTGGATGGTCCCGACAAACGATATGAGTTGAACTTGCCGAAAGGATGCTACATCGTGAAGGTTGGTAAGACCGTTCGTAAAATCTCTATCAGATAAAGCTCCTTGTGAGATTCCTTCAGCTTTTTATGGGATGTGTGTTGTTGGCATGTTTGTTTCATTCATGCCAAGAAAAGTGTGTCAACCCTTTTCGTGACCTCTCTTTAGACTCCTTGGAAAGACTGAAGGAACAAGCTTTCGCCCTCAATTCACAAGCTATCCGTTCCCATTTACGTCGTTTGGCAAAGATGGATGCTGACTCGATGATTCCTGACTATCGTCTCCGCCAATATTATGCCAATGAAAGCCCTTTTTTGTGGATAGATCGGAATGGGTTGGATACACGTGCTGATACTCTTCTCCATTATCTTGACAACGTAGCCAAGATGGGCTTTAGCGAGCGCAAGTTCGCCATTCCGCAAATCAGGGAGGACTTGGAGCGCATTCGCACGTTAAACATGGAATCGAAAGGTGACACGCTCGACATCAATCTCATGATGGCAAGGCTTGAATATAACATGACCAAAGCATACCTCAGGTACTCCGTGGGGCAGCGTTTTGGATTCTCCAATCCAACTTATTTGCTCAATCGGATTGACGAGAAAGACCCTTCTCGGCGAACACCTTACGACACGACGCATTATGAGAAACTCTTTGACATCGCCATTGAGCATCCCACGAATGCTTTTTATCATACGGCTTTGCACAAAGTGTCTGCTGATAGTGTAGGCGAATTTATGCAAGATATCCAACCGAAGGACTTTCTGTATGAACGTTTGTTGGCACGTATCAACAACGATTCCATAGGAATGGACGAGCGAAATAAGCTTATCTGCAACTTGGAACGATGTCGTTGGCGGATGAGAGACTTCAAGGAGCGGCCTGCGAAATATGTGTTGGTGAATATTCCCGCGTTCCAGCTTTATGCCCATGATGGCGACTCCACGCTCTCCATGCGTGTGGTGTGTGGGAAATATAATACCAAGACCCCTCTCCTTGTGAGCAAAGTCAAGCGGATGGACATCAATCCGAGGTGGTTTATCCCCAAGAGTATCGTCGAGAAAGAGGTGGTTCACCATGCTGGAAACAGACGGTGGTTTGAGAGCCATCGGTATTTTATTCGCCATCGCAAGACGGGAAAACGCATCGAACCTGAGCGGGTGTCGTGGGGAATGCTCATGAGTGGCGATTATTTGGTGGCACAAGAGGGTGGTCCAGGCAATTCTCTGGGGCGGATTATCTTCCGTTTCGACAATCCTTTCTCCGTGTTCCTCCACGACACGTCGTCGCCTGGTGTGTTTGGACGTGACAATCGGGGAGCCTCGCATGGATGTGTCCGTGTGCAGAAACCATTTGACTTGGCGGTGTATATGCTACATAAGAAGGATGAAACCACCATTGACAAGATACAGTATTCGATGACCGCCGACGTCAGCAAGAAAGGAAAACAATATCAGATAGACCCTGAAACAGGCGAAGAAGTGGAGTTGGAGGACACACTTGACCGCAAGCGGCTCATTGGCACGATAGACGTGAAGCCCGAAGTACCATTGCTCATCACCTATTTTACTATCTTTCCCGACGAAAAGGGCAATTTGAGAGAGTACAAGGATGTGTATGGCTACGACCGAGTGATAGCCCACCATCTGAAAAATTATCGAGACTGACCATAACGACTGAAGCATGGCATACGACGAGAAGAGAATTATGGAACAGCTTTCCGACCCTAAGACACGCCACAGTGCCTTTTCGGAGATTGTCCGCCAATATAGCGAAACGCTCTATTGGAAGATTCGTCGTATCGTCCTCACCCACGATGATGCCAACGATGTGTTGCAAAATGTTTTCGTCAAGGCATGGGTCAACCTTGACGATTTCCAGAACAAATCGAAGTTTTCCACGTGGCTTTATCGCATAGCCATCAATGAGGCCTTAGACTTCGTGCGCAAGCAGAAACCCATATCGTCACTTTCGTCAGACGAGGGGTTGTCTGTGGCGAGCCGCCTCATGGCAGATGAATACTTCGATGGTGACGAGACGCAGGCGCAATTGCAGGAGGCCATCGCCAAACTTCCCGATGTTCAGCGCACCGTCTTCAACCTTCGTTATTATGATGAGATGAAATATTCGGAGATGAGTAAGGTGCTTGGCACCAGCGAGGGGGCTCTCAAGGCAAGCTATCATCTGGCAGTGAAGAAAATATCCGAGTTTTTTAAGAATCACGATTAAACTTATTGTATATATATTCGTCAAAAATGTAAATAAGCAAAGATATGGAAAAAGATATTGAATTCTTGGAGAAAACCTTGGGCAAGGCACAACCCTTCAAGGTTCCCGATGGCTATTTTGAGGGATTGACCGAGAAGGTGATGGCGCAATTGCCTACGGAGGATGCCCGTGTGATTGCCTTGCGTCCGAGCCGATGGCGTGTATATCGACCGATAGCCATTGCTGCCGCAAGTGTTGCCGTAGCCATCTTCAGTGTGGGAATGTATCTGCATTCGTCAGACACTCAGTCTTCTGAGCAATTTACCCAGTTGCCTTCCTCCTCGTCTTATTCAGCTATCGACCAAGCTGCTGATTACACCATGCTTGACAATGAGGATATGTATGCTTATTTGGCAGATTATTAACATCAATGTTGAGTGAAACATGAAAACTAAATTGAAATACTTGAGCATAGCCTTCACAATGGCTTTTACTTTTTTCACTATGCCTTTGATGGCGCAGCAACGTCCAGAAAAGATGTTCGACCCTGCCCGTTTCGATGCCGAGATGGAGCAGTTCATCACCACGGAGGTTGGACTATCTCCGCAAGAGGCATCTCAATTCTTCCCCTTATTCAAGGAAATGCAGAAGAAGCAACGGATAGCATTCGCGGAGATGCGCCGTTACCGCCATGTCGATATTAACGATGATAAGGCATGTTGTGAGGCAATACGGAAGAGAGACGAGTTGGAGATTCAAATGAAGGAGATTCAACAAGAATATCACAACAAGTTCATGAAGGTCTTGCCAGCAGGAAAAGTGATGGGTGTCATTCAGGCAGAGGAGAAGTTTCATAGGCAGGCATTCCGAAGTGCTGCCCGGCACGATAGGGGAAAGCGGTAAATCTGTGCGTTATTTCATTTATCTTAGTTATGATGGCACTGCCTACCATGGTTGGCAAGTGCAACCCAATGGAAGTTCCGTTCAGGCGGAAGTTCAACGTGCTTTGTCCATTTTGTTGCGCCAGGATGTGGAGGTCGTGGGTGCGGGAAGGACGGATGCTGGGGTTCATGCCCGTTTGATGGTGGCACATTTTGATGTTGACGAGAAGCTGGACGGTCATCAATTGACGTATCGACTCAATAGGATTTTGCCTCGCGACATCGCCGTTTCCCGAGTGGAGGAGGTGGACTCTTCCCTCCATGCACGTTTTAGTGCCACGTCAAGGACTTACCGCTATTATGTCCATACGCAGAAAGACCCCTTCCTTCGAGCATATTCGTGCGAGACGCACTATGATTTGGATTTTGAGGCTATGAACGAGGCGGCGGCTTTCTTGTTGACACAAGATGACTTTGCGTCGTTTTGCAAGGTGGGGGCAGATGTGAAGACTACCCTTTGCAAGGTGACCCATGCCCGATGGCATCAAACTTCGCCCTATACTTGGTACTTTGAGATAACCGCCAACCGATTCCTCCGCAACATGGTACGTGCCGTGGTGGGTACGTTGTTTGATGTGGGGAGGCATCGTGTCAGTTATGCTGACTTCAAGCGAATTATCGAGACTAAGACGCGCACGGCGGCAGGGGAGAGTATGCCAGGCCATGCCTTGTTTCTCGAAGACATACGATATGGTGAGGTAAACGATAGCTTTGAGGTCGCTAAACCTATGGTTTCAAGGACGTAAATATGTGGTTGGTATTGGCATTCCTATCGGCAGCCTTGTTGGGTTGCTATGATTCTTTCAAGAAAGAGGCACTCCAAGGCAACGCCGTGATACCTGTCTTGTTTTTCAACACCCTGTTCTCATCGTTCATTTTCCTACCTTTCATACTTCTTTCGGCAACGACTAATAGCCTTGATTCAACCATATTTCATGTAGCATCGGGTGGATGGGAAGAGCATAAGTATATCCTTTTGAAAAGCCTCATAGTCCTCTCATCATGGATATTTGGGTACTTTGGCATGAAACATCTCCCATTGACCATTGTCGGACCTATCAATGCCACCCGTCCAGTGATGGTGTTGGTGGGTGCAATGCTCGTCTTTGGTGAGCGTCTCAACCTTTATCAATGGATTGGAGTGCTGCTTGCCGTCTTCTCTTTTTTCATGTTGAGCAGGAGTGGACGGAAGGAGGGTATCGACTTCAAACATGACAAGTGGATTTATTATGTCGTTCTCGCCGCCATTCTTGGTGCGGTGAGCGGCATTTATGACAAATATCTTATGGCATCGCCTGCCGATGGGGGAATAGGATTGGATAAGATGATGGTGCAAAGTTGGTACACCATCTACCAAAGCCTACTCATGGGCGTGATGCTATTGCTGATATGGTGGCCTTCGCACCATCGCTCCACGCCATTTCATTGGCATTGGAGCATCATCTTCATCAGTATTTTCCTCAGTGCAGCCGACTTCATGTATTTCTATTCCTTGAGCCTTCCTGGGGCTATGATTAGCATTGTGAGCATGATACGACGTGGTTCCGTGGTGGTCAGCTTCCTCTTCGGCGCGGTCATCTTCCACGAGAAGAATCTAAAAAGCAAGGTGTTAGACCTCGCATTGGTGCTATTGGGGTTGGTGTTCCTGTACCTTGGAAGTCATTGACGATGGGTTGCCAGATTCCCAATGATATGATAAATATGAAAAAATACATCCATGGTATGCGTTGATTTCGCCAAAAAACAATTATATTTGCATAATCTTTTAGCCACAACATATAGGGAGCGTCGTTTATGGGTGAGTATATAGAAGTGAAGGGGGCGAGGGTCAACAACCTGAAAAACATCAGTGTCAACATACCGCGTGACAAGTTTGTTGTCGTGGCGGGCGTGTCGGGGTCGGGCAAGTCGTCGTTGGCATTCGACACGTTGTATGCCGAAGGGCAACGGAGGTATGTGGAGTCGCTGTCGTCTTTCGCCCGCCAGTTCCTTGGAAGGATGAGTAAACCCGAGTGTGACTTCATCAAAGGACTGCCGCCCGCCATTGCCATCGAGCAGAAGACTATCGCCCGCAACCCACGATCCACCGTGGGAACATCCACGGAAATCTACGAATACCTGCGACTACTCTATGCCCGTATCGGCAAGACCTATTCGCCCGTGAGCGGGATGGAGGTGAAAAAGCATTCCAGTGAGGACATCGTGGCATGTGTGCAAGGCTTCTCCGAGGGGACGAAGTTTGTGGTGCTTGCCCCCATGAAGGTGGCAGAAGGTCGCACCCTGCTCAAGCAATTGGAGATGGAAATCCAGCAGGGCTTTGCCCGATTGTGGTATAAGAACGACTTTGTGCGTATCGACGATTTCATCAACCAACACACAAAAAAGGAACTCTCTGTCACCGACTCACCCTTGGCTGACGAATTGTGGCTCATGGTAGACCGCCTGTCGGTCAGTAAGGAGAAGGATGCCATTTCCCGACTCATCGACTCTGCGGAGACGGCGATGTACGAGGGTGACGGTGCCTGCCGCTTGGTGTTCCTGCCTTCCCATCTCTGTTATGACTTCTCCTCGCGCTTCGAGGCAGACGGCATCACGTTTGAGGAACCCAACGATAATATGTTCTCGTTCAATTCGCCGTTGGGAGCCTGTCCCACATGCGAAGGCTTTGGCAGTACCATCGGCATCGACGAGAAGTTGGTGATTCCCAACACGTCGTTGAGCGTATACAATGATTGTGTGCAATGTTGGCATGGTGACAAGATGGGCATTTGGAAGGACATCTTCTGCCGTAATGCCGTGCGCGACGGTTTTCCCATCTTCAAACCCTATTATGAACTGACACGCGAGGAGAAGGACATGCTCTGGCACGGTCTTCCCTCGGAAAGAGGTATGGACATACATGACCAGGTGAGCATCGATGCTTTCTTCCACATGGTCAAGGAGAACCAATACAAGGTACAATATCGTGTGATGTTGAGCCGTTACCGTGGCAAGACGATTTGTCCCGACTGCCACGGCACCCGTCTGCGCAAACAGTCTACATGGGTGAAGGTAGGAGGCAAGAGCATTTGTGACCTCGTGGAGATGCCTGTCATCAACCTCCATCATTGGTTTGAGAGCCTTGAACTTGACGAGCATGAGGCAGCGATAGCTCGTCGCATCCTCACAGAGATTAAGACGAGGTTGCGGTTCTTGGTCGAGGTGGGGTTGGGTTATCTTACCCTCAACCGCCCCTCCAACACGTTGAGTGGTGGGGAGAGCCAACGTATCAACCTTACCACGTCGCTTGGCAGTTCGCTCGTCGGCTCGCTCTACATCCTTGACGAGCCCAGCATAGGGTTGCATAGCCGCGACACCCAACGACTCATCCATGTGCTGAAAGACCTCCAATCGTTGGGGAACACCGTCATCGTGGTGGAGCATGACGAGGAAATCATGCGGGCGGCGGACTATCTCATTGACGTGGGACCCGATGCGGGACGGTTTGGTGGTGAGATTGTGTTCGAGGGTGCCATTCCAGAGGGGGAGGAGTTGATGTCAAAGATCAAGACCAATCCCCGTTCATATACCATTCAATATCTCACGGGTATCGACCAGATAGATGTTCCCAAGTCTCGAAGGCCGTGGAATCTTTTTGTAGAATTGAAAGGCTGTAGGATGAATAACCTCCGTGGTATTGACGTGAAGTTCCCGCTGAATGTCTTTACCGTGGTGACGGGCGTGAGTGGGTCGGGCAAGTCATCATTGGTAAAGGGGACGTTGTACCCCGCCTTGAAACGCCATCTTGACGAGGTGGCGGAATATCCTGGTGAGTATATCTCCATTGGGGGCGACTGGAGGATGGTTTCCCATGTGGAGATGGTGGACCAAAATCCCATCGGTAAGAGTACTCGTTCCAATCCTGCCACGTATGTGAAGGCGTATGATGTCATCAGGCAACTCTTTGCCGAGCAGCCTCTCGCCAAGCAGATGGGGTTCACGCCACAGTATTTCTCGTTCAATGCCGATGGCGGACGGTGTGAGGAGTGTAAGGGAGTGGGAACGATTACCATCGAGATGCAATTCATGGCAGACCTGGAATTGGAATGCGAGGTGTGTCATGGACAACGTTTCAAGCGCGACATCCTCGATGTGCGCTTTGAGGGAAAGAACATCAACGACGTGCTTGGCATGTCGGTGTCGGAGGCTATTTCTTTCTTCAACAACGCCGCCGGGAGCGAGGGTGTCACTTCCACGATGGCACAAGAGGCGCGATTGGTGGCACAACGGCTCCAGACCTTGGAGGATGTGGGGCTGGGATATATCAAGCTCGGACAAAACTCATCAACGTTGTCGGGGGGCGAGAACCAACGTGTGAAACTCGCATACTTCATCGGTCAGGAGCGGCAAGACCCTACTTTGTTCATCTTCGACGAACCCACAACGGGTCTTCATTTCCATGACATCAAACGATTGTTGCGGGCTTTCGACGCATTGATACAACGTGGGCATACCATCCTTGTGGTGGAACATAACCTTGACGTAGTGAAATGTGCCGACTATGTGATAGACCTTGGACCCGACGGGGGCGACAAGGGGGGAGACATCGTGTGCCAAGGCACACCTGAGGAGGTGGCACGATGTGCGGAAAGCATAACTGGACATTACCTTAAAGATAAACTATGATTAAAAATGAACTATCCATCTTAATCCCCACCTACAACGATGTTTGTGTGGACTTGGTGAGGGGGCTGGTCAAACAATGTAAGGCCATCAAGTATTTGCGGTATCAAGTGCTGGTGGCTGATGATGGTTCCACCGACCCCGCCGTCATCGAGGCTAACCAACCCATCAATGGCATCCTCAATTGCTCGTATGTGGTGCGTGGCGAGAATTGTGGTAGGGCGATTACACGCAACTGGTTGGCATACAAAGCGCGGCATGAATGGTTGCTCTTTATTGATGCCGACATGTTGTTGGAGCGTGACGACTTCATCCAAAAATATGTGGAAGAAGACGAGGAAGGGGGGCTGCTCTATGGCGGATATGTAGTGAGAGGCGACGAGAAAGCGTGGAAAGGAAACCTCCGATACCGCTATGAGAAGAAGGCGGAGCCCTTGCACACGGTGGAACGACGTGAACAACATCCCTACCAAGACTTCCATACCTCCAATTTCCTGATCATGCGGCGGCATTATGTGGAGAACCTATTGGACGCGAGATTCAAACACTATGGCTATGAAGATGTGCTTTTCGGAAAGGTGTTGCAGCAGAAAGGTATTCCTATCATCCACTTCAACAATCCCGTGGCATTTTCCCGGTTTGAGGACAATGCCCATTTCGTGGCAAAGACTGAGGAGGGGATGCGCACGTTGCATGAGTTCAAGGATGATCTCCAGGGTTTTTCGCGCCTACTTGACACCATCGAAAAACTGAAACGTAAACATATTCTCACATACCTATTATATATATATAGGTGGCGCAAGAAGGCTTGGCGCAAACGGTTATGCGGCAAGAATCCTCCGTTGGTTTTGTTTAAATTATATAAGTTGGGGTATTTGGCAGAGCTATTCCAGATAGAAAATGGGTGACGGAGTGGTGCGTTTCAGCACGTCAAGCTCAAAATCCTTGCCCACCACGATGCCGTAAGAGCGGAGTATATGCTCTACTGTCTTGCGGGCAAGCTCAGGGTGGTTGTTCTCCTCACTGAGATGGCAGAGCCACACATGGCGCAACCGTGCAGTGGCATTTTCCGCCAAAGCCATTCCACATTCGGCATTCGACATGTGTCCCTTGTCGCCCATAATGCGCTCTTGGAGGTGCTTGGGATAGGTGCCTGCCTTGAGCATCTCTGCGTCATAGTTGGCTTCGATGATGAGATAGTTGGCTTCGCCGATGTATTTCTTCATCTCGTCGGTGAGATGTCCTACGTCTGTCATAATGCAAAACACCACGCCGTCCACCTCAATGCGATAGCCTACGCTATCTAAACTATCGTGCGGAACGTCGAAAGAGGTGACTTGGAAGGCACCGAGGTTGAAGGTGCTGCCTTTCTCGAAGGTCTTGGTGCGTCCCAACTCTATCTTGCATCGCACACAATAGTTGTTGGTGATGCCGTGGTGGACGGTGGCGGTGGAGTAGACGGGGGTGTCAAACTGGCGGCTCACGCTACCCACGGCTTTCACATGGTCGGCATGGTCGTGGGTGATGAGCATGTATTTCACGCGGTTGTAGGGTATGTCGTATTTCTTGAGATAACGCTTGACGTTGCGCATTCCAACCCCAGCGTCTATCAGTAACCCCTCTTTCTCCGTGTAAAGGAAATAACAATTGCCACTGCTACCACTTCCAAAGGATATGAATTTGAGCATTTGATTCTTATTTTGCACAAAATTACAAAAAATTATCGTAACCAGTATCTTTGTTATCTTATCTTTTTGTTATCTTTGTCGAAAATTATAATTGTTTAAGATGAATACTATCCACCAGTCAAATAAACGTTTACATGGTGTTTTGTTTGTGGCACTGTTGGGTATGTTGGTATTCGCAGCATGTGAGTTCCATGTCGGTAGTTCCTCCCAACTGAAGAGGGAGGTGGACTCCTTCGCTGTGTATTATTTCAACTGGCAGTACCATAAGGCAGTACGATTTGTCTCACCCGAGTCGGAAAAATGGGTTCGCTATGTTGCATCACAGGTACACCAGGTAGACATAGACCTATTGCGGCAGAAGGAGCAACCCGCCACGTGTGAAATACTCAGCATAGACTATGCCGACAACGACTCGTCGGCAGTAGCCCATGTCGCTATCAACAACTTCCTGCGTATGGATACCATTGGGCGAGCGGCATCCTTTGTCGCCTCCGCAGACTATGACATCCCCCTCGTCTTTGATGCTGAGACAAACCAATGGAAAGTGTCACTGCAAGGTACGTTGCGAGAAAAACGATAGAATTTTGCAGAATAATACGCATTTTCCTTGCATAAATGTGTAAAATAGCATATCTTTGCAATGAGTTAGAGAAGAAAAAGAACTGGCATAAAAACTCCATATCGAAATAGAAAACCTTTTTGCTACAATTACAAATAATATAATCAATTAACACAAAACGCTTATGAAAAGGAAATTACGTTTATTGATGACCATGCTGCTGATGGCGGTTATGGGGAATGTGAGTGGTGCAGAAAAGACCATAACTCTTGATTATAGCTCATTTGGTCTCACTACTTCTTATGCTGTAAAAACAGCTACTGTTGATGGTTTTGGTTTTACTGTCGACCAAGGTTATAAAGGCTCTGGCAATGTTATTCAAATGAATTCCTCCAAGGGTAGTGGTATTCTTTATAATACAACGGCAATCTCTGGTCTTAAATCCATTACGGTAAATGTATCCAGTGGGAGCAAGACATATACCATTACCACTGGTACTTCAGAAAATCCTACAGCCAACAGCCAAACAGGTACCGCAACTGGTACATATAACGCAGCAAGTGGTGATACCTATTTTCAATTAAAAGTTTCTGGAGCAAGTTATTTTTCCTCAATTGTTGTGACTTATGAGGATGATGCTCCTGAACAGGTCTCTCTCCCTACTTTTAACCCTGTTGCAGGTGAAGTAGCAAGAGGTACTGTAGTTACGTTTAATTGTGCAACTGAGGGGGTGTCGTATTATTATACAATAGATGGTAGTACCCCTACAATTTATAGTGCTTCTGCAAATACTTACACTGTTAATGAGGATGTTATATTGAAGGTTATTGCTGTAAAAGAAGGTATGAATAACAGTAGTGTTGCCACGGCTGCATATACTATTGCGAAGGCTGATCCCAATCTTGCTTTTTCAGAGTCGAGTGTCACTGCGAACATTGGAGAATCTTTCACACCGCCAACACTTACCTATGCGCCTGAGTATGATGGCACAATCACTTATACAAGTTCCAATTCCGCCATTACCGTAAATTCAACAACTGGTGAAGTAACTTATGATTATTCTGCAGTAGGTAAAACTACAACGATTACTGCTTCTGCTTCTGAAACTGACAATTACACATCAGGAACGGCTTCTTATGTTCTCACGGTGGTTGATCCTAATTCTATACAAGGTAATTTAAACAATGCTACATTTGGAACGAATTATACTGGTAGTATAACTCCTATTTCAAGTTTCACATCTGTTACAGGACAAATTGGAGATGTTACAGTAACTTATGCAAAGGGGAGTTCTTCTAGTGCTTATGTAAATGATAATGAAATTCGATTGTATAATGGTATTGAGTTAACCTTTACTGCACCTGATGGTTATTATATAAAATCATTGACATTTAATAATGAATTGGCATTATGTGAATCTAATTGCGGATCTATTAGTGGTAGTATGTGGAGTTCTGGAGATGATAATGTATCGTCTGTAACAATTACGCGTGTATCAACTTCGGGAAATGTACGTTTGTCAACAGTAACAATTTCCTTAGCCCAAGATGTTTCTGCAATTGCTAAACCAACAATTACTCCTTCTTCGGGCACGTATACAAGTGCGCAAACTGTATCCATAACCAATAATGCCGAAGGAGCTATTGTTTATTATACTACTGATGGAAATACTCCGACTACTTCAAGCAACATTTATAGCAATCCATTTACATTGAGTAAGAGTGGAACCTATACGATTAAAGCTATTGCGGTAAGTAGTGAAGGACAAAGTAGTGTAGCATCAAGTGTAATAGTAATTAATATTCACGTGGATGCCCCAGTATTCTCAGAAGCAGATGGTACGACGTTTGATGATGCATTTACCATTCATTTGACTGCCGCTGAGGGTACCACTATCTATTATACTACAGGTAGTGCATCACCTGTGGATGAGGAAGGTAATTTGACCAGTTCCGCTATTGCATATAATGCAAGTACGGGCATAGCCAACCTCTCAAATGCTGTTACCATTAATGCCATTGCCATAGACCAGTGGGGCAATGTGAGTGAAATCTCCACCGCTTCGTATAAATATATAGGTGAGGTAACATTGCCTTATTATGAGAATTTCGATGAGGGACTTGGTAATTTCACCACTGCACCTGACAACGCAGGAGCAAAGAAAGTTGAATGGGTGTTCCAGGTAAATCATGATGTGGCAACTTATGGTGAAGAGCGTAAGTATGCATTTATTACAGGAGGAGCAAATTCTAATAAGGAAGACTATGTTGGTGAAGACCGTCTCATCTCGCCAATTTTGGATTTATCTAATTATGAAACGATTTCCATGAACTTTGTTCATGCAGGACATTGGTTTGGTTCTT
>JAFYZV010000176.1 GCA_017548525.1 Prevotella sp. | reverse complement strand
CTTATGCGGCATTCTTTGGTGATAGATGCCACACCCGACCCTCTAAAAATGGGTGTTTATGGGTAGCGGATGCCGCCCAAAAGATGTTAAATTGCCACATTTACGGAAAGCGGATGATGACTGTAAAATGCAAGTCGTTGGTATTCAGTGGATTAGAAAAATGCAAAAAATGGGTTTATTTCCGCCCAAAGTTGGGGTTGGTGGCAATTAACGCAACCACGGAGGCTCATTTTGTGATAAAATATTGACAAAACTGGACGTTCTGGACAATAAGACTAAGGGCAAAAATGAAGAGAGGATTGGTACGGCGACCAATCCTCTTTTCGTGTTGGGTGACTCGGATTCGAACCGGGAATGACAGAACCAAAACCTGTAGTGTTACCGTTACACCATCACCCAATGCGGCTGCAAAGTTAAACAATTCATTGGAAATCCACAAATTCCAAGGCTTTTTTTTTCTGTATTGGTAGGATAATCGTGCGAATTGTCCGTTTTGCCAGCCTTTTTAACTCCTCGTTTACTTGACGGCAACGAGGTAGTAATTCTTCTTGCCACGTTGCACGAGGAGGTATTTCCCGTCGATGAGGTCATCGGCAGTGATGATGCGGTCGAAGGCAGAGAGTTTCTCCTTGTTGAGCGACACGCCCCCACCTTGCACCAGCTTGCGCATCTCACCCTTGCTGGCGAACACCTTCACGTCGTCGCGTGTGAAGAGTTCCACTGCGGGTTGGCCCAGTTGGTCCTTGGGCAGCTCGTAATAAGGCACGCCGTCAAACACGTCGAGGAATGTCTGTTCATCGAGTTTCTCCAAGGCATCTTTCGTTGCCTTGCCGAAAAGGATGCCCGAAGCCTCCTTTGCCATATCGAGAGCTTCTTGGGAATGCACCATGACGGTCACCTCCTCTGCCAACCTCTTCTGCAACACGCGGCGACCTGGGTCTTGGCGATGCTCCTCTACGAGGGTGTCGATGACATCTTTCTCCAACGAGGTGAATATCTTGATGTACCGCTCGGCATCGTCATCGCTGACGTTGAGCCAGAACTGGTAGAACTTATATGGCGTGGTGCGGTTGGGATCAAGCCAAATATTCCCACTCTCGGTCTTGCCAAACTTCTTGCCGTCGCTCTTGGTGATGAGGGGGCAGGTGAGTGCAAATGTCTCCACTTCGTTGCCCAACGTGCGTCGAATCAGTTCCGTGCCAGTCGTCATGTTGCCCCATTGGTCGTTGCCACCCAATTGCAGCTTGACCCCCTTATGTTGGTAGAGGTAAAGGAAGTCGTAACCTTGGAGCAGTTGGTAGGTGAACTCGGTGAAGGAGAGGCCGTCACGGGCGGTGCCGTTGAGTCGCTGCTGTACGCTGTCTTTCGCCATCATGTAGTTGACGGTGATGTGTTTGCCCACCTCGCGGGCGAAGTCGAGGAAGGTGAAGTCTTTCATCCAGTCATAATTGTTCACCATCTCAGCGGCATTCTCCTCGTTGGAGTCGAAGTCGAGAAACTTGGCTACTTGTCGCTTGATACACTCTTGGTTGTGGTAAAGCGTTTCGTTGTTGAGAAGATTGCGCTCCTGGCTCTTGCCCGAGGGGTCGCCAATCATGCCCGTTGCACCGCCTACGAGGATGATGGGTTTATGACCACAGCGTTGCAAATGTCGTAGCATCATGATGCCACAGAGGTGTCCGATGTGCAACGAGTCGGCTGTAGGGTCTGTTCCGAGATAAGCAGTCACCATTTCCTTTTGCAGGAGTTCTTCTGTCCCTGGCATCATCTGTGCCAGCATTCCGCGCCAGCGGAGTTCTTCAACAAAGTTTTTTCTCATCGTATTGTGTAGTTTTATGTTTTTTATCTTTTCAACCTTTCAGTTTTTCACATTGCTATGGTACAGGGTCATAACCGCTCCCTCCCCAAGGGTTGCATCGCAAAATGCGCCATATCGCCAGTCCTAATCCTTTGATGGGACCATGTTTTGTGATGGCTTGGCGGGCATATTCGGAGCATGTCGGCGTGAAGCGGCACGAGGGAGGGGTGAAAGGAGAGATGCAGTTTTGGTAAAACTTGATGGGCAGTATCAACACCCATGCTATGGCGTGTGACAGGTATTTGAAGATGTTTTGAATGGTTTTCATATCCGTTCCTTGATGCGATTCAACACGTCGCACATCCTTTTCTCCACTTGTGCGCTTTCCCATAGCTTATTATCTATCCAGAGGAATGCCACGGCAATGCCCATGTCGGGGCGTAGGTTCATCGTTTCTGTCAGGGTGTATTTGTTTTTGCGGAAAGCCTCCCTCACCTGCCGCTTGATGCGGTTGCGCATTACAGCCCGTTTGAAATACCGTTTAGACACGCTCACCATCATCTTTACTGGTGGTTCTCCCTCTTCTCGGGATGTTTTCATGAATACGGCACGGATGGGGAATGCCACCACGGAGTGTGAAGAGCTGCCGCCAAAGAGCTGTTCAATCTGCTTCTTGCCGCAAATGCGCTCCTCTTTCGTGAACGTGAATGTGCGGGTGGCATCCATGGGGAGAGGAGGTTATTGTTGGTTTTCCCTCAAATAGGCTCTCAATGCACTGGTCATGGAAGGATATTGTGGGGATGGTGCCTGAAGGTCAAGGCGTAGTCCTTCTTGTTCCACGGTCTTGGCAGTGGAAGGTCCGAATGTGGCAATGCGCGTCGTTCCTTGGTTGAAGTCGGGGAAGTTCTTGGCGAGGGCATGGATGCCAGTAGGGCTGAAGAAAATCAGCATGTCATAGTCGAAAGTCTTGATTTCCTCCTCTGTGAAGTCGTTGCTGACCGTGCGGTACATCACGCACTCCGTGTGATAGAGTCCTTTGGAGTCAAGAAGTTCCTTCACATCGTTGTTGTGGACATCGCTCATGGGGATGAGAAATCGCTCGTCCCTGTGTTTCACCATGGAGGGGATGAGGTCATCAATCTTGCCCGTTGTGCCGAAAACCACCTTGCGCTTGCGATACTGCACATATTTTTGGATGTAGAGGGCGACGGTTTCCGTGACACAGAAATATCTCATCTTCTCAGGAATGACGAGACGCAGTTCCTTGGCGAGGGTGAAGAAGTGGTCAATGGCATGTCTCGAAGTGAATACAATCGCTGTGTGGTCTAAAATATTAACCTTTTGGTTTCGAAATTCTTTCGCCGTGATTCCCTCAACTTTGATGAACGGACGGAAAACAAGTTGAACGCCAAATTCCTTTGCAATGTCGTAATAGGGAGACTTCTCGTTAGAAGGTTTTGGTTGGGAAACCAAGATTTTCCTGATCATTTTGTCCTAAAAATTTACTTTTAAATAATTGTTAATGATTAACAATAGACCCCCGATTACAAAGAGGGGTACGATTTCGAGCGCACAAAAGTACAAAAATATTTGTAAAAAAATGCCTTTTCTTTTAAAAAAGATGACATATAGCTTGTAAAAGGATAGGATTTTGACTAAAATGACGATAAAAAGGACATAAACCATGACACTTTCCATGGTCGTGTTGAAAAAAGCGAGCAACATGACGGCAGGGAACAGGAGTACCCCTTCTGCCGATGTGAGGAACAAGGATGACTTCTGCCATTGTAAAATTTTTTTCTTGGAAAAAAACACCCAACCCGTCAATTCGTACAAGGTGGAGCGGATGAGGAAATAGATGGCAAAGAAGGAAGTAAACATCCCCACCATCTGGTATTGCTCGATGATGAACGTCTCGCCAATCCTATCGCGAACATAATATATATATAATATGGCGAGGAGGAGGCAGGTCTGTAAAACCATGAACAATTGAAACCACACCTCGTCCGAAGTCTCAGTGAGCTTATTAGTCTGTTCGTGGGTCGAGTAGTAGAAACTCTTTGCCTGTCGGATGATGAATGCGCGTGTGCGAGCCATGGTGAGCTGGGCTATGACAAAACACCCTAAAAGCAAAGAGGTGATGAGGTTGTCGTTGGCAATGGAATAGGGGATGGGGTCGCCTGCCACTCCCTGCCGTCCGCCTGGCAATTCGGGATGGAACAGGGTGTCGTTGGAGAAAAAAGATTCACGGTAATATTGTGGGATGTGGATGTCTTTCACTGACTTTCCCTTGCCGTGTCCAGGCATGTGGAGGGTGTCGGGTTCTTGGCTCCAGTGTATTTCCGAGAATTTCGCATGGGCTTGTACTGCCGAGTCTTGTTGTGCAGGGGTAGCATCCTTGGGTAGCCTACTGATAGCTTGTGCTGGTGTGAGGTATTGCCCATGATGAACAACGGGCTGCTGATAGCCGCCCGTTGTTCCATGTGTAGAGGATGTTACCGTGCTTTGTGTCATTCATTCAAACTTATAAGCCAAACACTTTGCGGATTTCTTCCACACGGTCGAGTTTCTCCCATGTGAAAAGTTCCACTTCCATTTCCTTGTTTGGGTTATAATGGCTGGTGAATTTCTTGGTGACAACCTCATTCTTGCGCCCCATGTGTCCGTATGATGCCGTCTCTAAATACATGGGCTGGCGCAACTTGAGATGCCGTTCTATTTGTTTGGGACGTAAGCCAAACAATGCCTTGATTTGTTCGGCAATTTCGCCATCAGACATATCCACATGCTTGCGCCCGTATGTATTTACATAGACACTTACTGGGTCAGCCACACCAATGGCGTATGCCAGTTGCACCAATATCTCATCAGACACACCCGCAGCCACCATGTTCTTGGCGATATAGCGTGCCATATAAGCGGCGGAACGGTCTACTTTCGATGAATCCTTGCCTGAAAAGGCACCGCCACCATGCGCTCCCTTGCCGCCGTAGGTATCAACGATAATCTTACGGCCTGTCAACCCCGTGTCTCCATGGGGACCACCGATGACAAACTTGCCAGTGGGATTGACGTGGTATTTGATGTCGTCGTTAAAGAGTGCCAGCACTTTTTCGCCGCATTGTGCCTTCACACGAGGGATGAGAATGTTGATGACATCGTCCTTGATCGTCGCCAACATCCTTTCGTCATCATCATCGAAGGGGTCGTGTTGCGTACTCACCACGATGGTATGGATGCGTTGGGGGATGCCCTCGTCGCTATATTCGATGGTCACTTGGCTCTTGGCATCGGGGCGGAGATAGGTCATCTCCTTGCCCTCCTTGCGGATGTCAGCCAAGGTCTTTACAAGAAGGTGGGACAAGTCCAATGATACGGGTAAGTAGTTTTCCGTCTCGTTGGTGGCATAGCCAAACATCATGCCTTGGTCGCCAGCACCTTGATCCTCCTCTTCCGTACGGTCTACACCTCGGTTGATGTCGGCACTTTGCTCGTGGATGGCTGTCATGATGCCACAGGAATTGCCATCAAACTCATATTCGGATTTGGTGTAGCCAATCTTGTTGATGGTATTGCGTGTGATGGTCTGCAAGTCGATGTACGCCTCGGAGCGCACTTCGCCCATGATAACCACCTGTCCCGTGGTGCAAAACGTCTCTATGGCACACCGTGCCTTGTCATCGTATGCCAAGAATTGGTCAAGAAGGGCATCGGATATCTGGTCGGACACCTTGTCAGGGTGTCCTTCCGATACCGATTCTGATGAAAATAGATATGACATGTTGATGATTTCTTATTCCGCAGGCATCATGATAATTTCGGCTTGGTTGCCAGCTTTCAGCAATTCGGTGACGTATGCTGAGATGCTTTCGGGAGTCTGGGCCTGTACCACTTGCTCATAATTGGTGTGGAAGTCAAGTCCATACTTGCGCCAAATATCGATGCGACCGCTCCAATAGCCGTTGGTTTTCAATTGATCACCGTGGTTTTTAAGCATATATTCCTTCACTTTTGTCAACATGTCTGCATCGCAAGTCTTGGTGAGGGTATTTACTTCATCGCGCATGATCATGATGGCGGTGTCACCTTTCTCAGGTTTCATCGGGCAATAAGCGAGCAGGACAGCATCTGTTCCATAGTCATCACGACTCACGCTTGACTGAGCGGCGACAGTGTAGGCGGCACTGGCTTCCTCACGAATCTTCTTCAGATAGATCATTTGCAACACCTGTCCTGCCATTTGCGACTTAATGACGTTTTCAAGTGTGTAAGGAATCTTCTTGGAACGCCACACGATGACAGCAATGGCTTTTGGGGTTTCTGACTTGTGCTTGAAGTTATTTGTTATCTTACCCGTAAAGTCGGTAGACACATCCTTACCCTTCACCACTTTCTTCTGTGCGGGCAACGAGGCGATGTATTGCTCAATCAATGGGCGGATTGTAGCGTCGTCATAGTTGCCGATGATGGTAAAGGTGAAAGCTGCGGCATTCGCTGTGCGCTCCTTTGCGATTTGGAGTATGCGGTCATAGTTCACTTGTGGTAAGTCCTTCACATCCAAAGAAGCGAAACGTGGGTTTTTACAGGTCAGAGTGGATGTCAGTGAGTCTTGGAAGACGGCCTCTGGCTGCAACAAACGGTTCTTCAATGAGATTTCCGAAGTCTTCATCGTTTGGTCGAATGACTGTTGGTCTTTGTTAATGTTGGTGAAATAGAGGTACATCAATTGCAACATCGTTTCCACGTCGTTGGGTGTTGACGAGCCGTTGATGTATTGGCGGTCGCTGCTGATGGACAACGACGCACTGGCAATCTTGCCAGCCAAGGCCTTTTCCAACTCTGTATGTGAGAAGTTTCCGAGACCACTGGCTTCAATCACGTCGTCAAACATCTTGATGTTGGCATAGTCTTTCTCGCCGTAAAGAGACGAACCGCCAAAGCCTTCAGCGGTAAGCAACACTTGGTCTTTCTTCAAGTCGGTTTGCTTCAACACCACTTTTGCGCCGTTGGAGAGTGTCAGTTCAGAATAGCCAAACTTGTCGTTCTTCACTTCTTTCTTGATTTTGCCTTTTGCTGGCATAGTTGTCATCAATGGCTCATCCTTCACATTATCAACATAAGCCTCCAAAGGCATGGTGCGGGCAGTGTTAACGGCGGTCATTAATCCTTCAGTTGTGGGATAGACAGCATCCTCTTTCTCGTTGTTGAAGTTCAAGATGACCAGGTTCGTGTCATTTTGAGACACCAATTCCTTCGTTAGTTCATTGATGGCTTCCAATGGCAACATTGGCACCACCTGCTTCATAGTAGTGTATGAGTAGTCGATGCTGGGGATAGGTTCGTTGTTCAGGAAGTGCTGGACGTATTGGTTGACAAACTGGCGATTAAAACGTTTGTCCTTGTTGGAGTATTGTTTCTCGAGATAACTTAGGTAGTCTGCCTTATAACGGTTGTATTCCGTGGCGGTGAAACCGAATTCTGCGGCTCTGCGGGCTTCTGCCAAAACAGTGGTAACGGCAGCTTCCATCTGTCCGTCCTTGGGCAGGATGCTGAGTTCAAAGGCATCTACTGTCCTTGAAAGCAAATAATTGCCATCGCCAGATGATGCTTGCAGGAATGGGCTTTCGGGCTTCTGGGCATATTCCTTCAGTCGGTCGTTGAGCATGGAAGTGGCAGCGTTTTTCAAGTAGTCGGCAAGAAGATAGGCCATGGTTCCCTTCAAGGAATCGGGGAAAGACTCATGTTTCATCAAAACTTCCACAATATTGTACTGCTGCTCCTTGTCCTTGTCTATTACCACGATGGGTTCTGCATTGTCGGGTACAGCCTCTTTGACTACCATTGCGCGGTTTTCAGGCAATACGATGTCGCTGAAGAGGTTCTTTATTTTTTGCTCGACCTTGTCCACATCCACGTCACCGACGATAATCAAGCCTTGGTTGTCGGGACGATACCATTTCTCATAATAGTCACGAAGGAACTGTGGCTCGAAGTTGTCAATGATCTCCATCAAGCCGATGGGCATACGATGACCGTATTTAGAATCAGGATAGAGGAGGGGAAGGTCGCGCTCCAACATGCGCATTTGGGCACTCGTGCGCAAGCGCCATTCCTCATGGATGACCCCACGCTCCTTCTCAATCTCTTCTTTCTCAAGAAGAAGACCGTCTGCCCAGTCATAAAGGATGAGCAAGCAAGAGTCAATGATGCTCTCGCGGGTAGTGGGAACGTTGGAAATATTATACACCGTTTGGTCGATGGAAGTATAGGCATTCAGGTCTGTGCCGAACTTCACGCCGACAGACTCGCACCAACGAAGCAACTCATTGCCCTTGAAGTGCTTGGAGCCATTGAATGCCATGTGTTCCAAGAAATGTGCCAAGCCGCGCTGGTCGTCATTCTCTTGCAAAGAACCCACCTTCTGGGCGATATAAAACTCTGCGCGATTCTCTGGCCAGTTGTTGTAACGGATGTAATAAGTCAACCCATTGTCTAACTTTCCGATGCGCACATCAGGGTCAACAGGTACTTGGGGCATCTGCATTTGTGCCACCATAGAGACAGCGCAAACCATCGTAAGCACTGCCAAAAACAAAGTTCTTTTAAATTTCATGTTGTTTACAAGTTTATAAATTTTGGTGCAAAATTACACATATTTTTATATTTAGACGCTCATTCATCGTAAAAAACTACAAAATTCCCGATAATTGTCATTTCATGGAATGACAAAAAATTCAGTTGATTTATTAAAATCCGTGGTGATATATGTAATAGAATGTGTACTTTTGCCGTTGTTAATTGCAATTACAATGAATATTCTAAAATCTTATTTATTCGCTGGAGCATGTAGCTTGCTCCCCATCATGGCTGACGCACAGGTTACTCCCGTTTCCCAAATGGAGAACCTGAAAAGAGGTTTGGTGGTCGTTCCAGCTTCAACAGGTGAGTTTGTCAGTTGGCGTCTATTAGGGACAGATAATGATAATACCACATTTGACGTGTTACGCGATGGCGAGGTGATTGCCAAGGACATCATCAATGCCACTTGCTATTCAGATAAGCAAGGCAATGCAAGCCATCATTACCAAGTGGTGACAAAGGTGAATGGTGAGGCGACAGACACCACCGAGACGGTCTCGCCTTGGTCGGATGTCTATTATAAACTGAAACTCGACCGTCCCGCCAATGGTACTGACTATGAGTATTGCCCTAATGATTGTAGCGTGGGAGACGTGGATGGCGATGGCGAATATGAGCTTTTCGTCAAGTGGGATCCTTCCAATTCAAAGGATAATTCGCAATCGGGAAAGACGGGAAATGTCTATATTGACTGTTATAAGTTTGATGGGACGAAACTTTGGCGGGTGGACTTGGGTAAGAACATCCGTGCTGGTGCCCACTATACTCAATTCTTGGTGTACGACTTCAATGGTGATGGCAAGGCAGAATTGATTTGTAAGACAGCACCTGGCTCTATCGACGGTGTGGGAAACTATGTCAATCAAGCCACGAATGAATCTTCCATCTCCTCTACGAGCAACAAGCTCGACTATCGCAATAGCAATGGCTACATCCTTCAAGGACCCGAATATTTGACTGTCTTCAATGGTGAGACGGGTGCTGCCATCCATACCGTTTGGTATAATCCTAATCGAAATTTCGGTGTGGGCAAAGCGGAGAATTATAATGGGGATTGGGGCGATAGCTATGGGAATCGTGGAGATCGCTTCCTCGCTGCCGTGGCTTATTTGGATGGAGCGGACAAAAATCCCAGTGCCGTGATGGTTCGCGGTTATTACACGCAGGCATACCTTTGGGCTGTGGACTTTGATGGTGAACATCTCTCCACTAAATGGCTTCACGCTTCCACGTCGAAGTACTATGTGGAATTGACCATTGGCAATCAGAAACAGCCTCGTAAAGCTTACACGAAGAACACGAGCGGCAAGTCGGGAGGCAGTTGCACGATGTTTGGCAATGGCAACCATAACATCTCTGTTGCCGATGTGGATGGCGACGGATGTGATGAAATCCTATTTGGCTCTGCCGCCGTCGATAACGATGGCACGTTGTTGTATGCCACTGGCTTTGGTCATGGCGATGCTATCCATGTGTCAGATTTGATTCCAAGCCGCCCGGGCCTTGAGGTTTTCCAGATTCACGAGGAGAGTCCTTACGGCTGGGATGTGCATGATGCTGCTACGGGTGAGATTATTTGGAGTGCCACGGGTGACAGCGACAACGGGCGCGGTATGGCGGCGCAGTTGCAAGCGAGTGAATATGGTTTCTATTTCAGCTCTGCCAATGACAGGCAACAACGTAGTGCGACGACTGGGAAAGTGGCTTCCACGAATAGCACTTCCTTGAATTTCCGTATCTATTGGGATGGCGATGTGCAGGATGAGCTGCTTGACGGCACGAAGATTGACAAGTGGAATGGCAATGGCACGACACGATTGTATATCAAAGGGAAGAATCCTTACGACTATAACTCTTCAAGTAGTTGCAATAGCACCAAGTCCACACCCAACCTGCAAGCCGATATTTTTGGCGACTGGAGGGAGGAAATCATCCTTTGGAGTACGGCGGATAATGCCACGCTCAACATCTTCACCACGATTGAGCCTACTTCTTACCGAGTACCAACGTTGATGCACGACCATGTGTACCGAATGGGAGTCGCATGGCAAAATGCCGCATACAACCAACCGCCACACTTGGGCTATTATTTGCCCGACAGGTTCATGCCGAAACTTGTCGCCCTTGACGGGTCTGCCAAAGAGCAGACGGTCATCCTTGGCGATAGCATCACGCCCATCGTGCTCAATTTCATCAACACTACCACCGTGATAGTCGATTCCACATACACGCCAACGGGCAATGTAAAGGGCTTGGCTTCAGAATTTGAGCGAACAACAAACTATGGCGACAAGCAGATTACCATCAAGGGTCTTCCTTCTTCCGCTGGCGATTACACCCTTGTGTTGCGGATGGCGGGAAACACGGCTCGCCCAGGGTATGTCTATGACTATGTCACCATCCACGTACAAGATGACCCTTCGGGCATTCACAGCGCGGAAACGGGCAATGGCACCAGTGAAATATACACCATGTCGGGCATGAAAGTATCCACCCAAGCTACATCATTGCCAACGGGTGTCTACATCCTAAAAGGCAAGCAGGGTATCAAGAAAGTCTACCTAAAGTAATTGTATAGGCTTTTTGTCCTTATCCTAAACAACTTGTTTTTCATACGAAAACAAGTTGTTTTTGCATGGAAAACAAACTGTTTTCGTATAGAAAACAGATGACAGATGCTTCATCTATCGAATACTATTATAGTTTGGAATGTAAATAACGACAGGTTATTGCAGTTCTAAATACAAAACTAGTATCAATCGTACTTATCTGTTCCCTTTCGCCCTATTATGCGTCTTACATAACATTTGGCAGTTCTCAATGTCCGTGCTGCCGCCTTTGCTCCAAGCCGTCACATGGTCGGCATCCATTTCATCCATTTTCCAAATACGTTGACGGTTGGCATCGTGGCCGATGGCGCAATAAGGGCAGTTGGACGTACCCATGGTTTTCGCCTTGTCTGTTTGTTGCTGGTAAACCTTGCGCATGGTGGGCTTATCAAACAGACGTACATTCAGCAATTTCGTGTCTTGACAACCGCCAAGCACAAACTCGAATATACCACGGCGGTTAGTCACAAAGTCATCGCGCATCAACTCACGCACTTTTTGCGAGAGTTCCGTATGGTTCAGGGGCAGCGAATGGAAACGCTCGTAAAGTTCGCCCCAGTTCAACCCCTGCATTTCTTCATAGACATCATCGAACTTGCTATCTACCCAATCAATCACAGTATTGAAATATGTCTTAATCTCATTGATATTCTCATCCTTGCGATGCTTTGACATATATGCACTCACTTTATCTTTTGCATCCATATCTCTACTCACCCATTCCAATGCCGTAGCCAAGAACTGCTGGCGATTGGCAGGTCCCTTCACATAGCTTTCCCATTTTTGAATGTTGGCATTCTGCGAATTACTGAATTCCTCTTTGCACTTCGTGACGAAAGGACCGCTAAAAACAGCGTTCAGTTCTTCCTGATGATTGAGTGGAATACCAGCAATGTTGATAGTCTTAAACCACTCTTTGATTTCCTCCTCGGCATTCTCGCCCTCGCCTTCACAGATATAGACCAGCAACTTGGTATTGAGAATCTTTTGCTGTGTCCCCTCGTTTAATCCGTCGAAGATTTGCTCTAAGCCATTGAACTTCACGGCAAACTTGTTCTTCAAGAAGCGACCAAGGGAAGTAATGCGCTGCTGACCGTCGAGCACTTCAAGTCGTCCATCATCTACACGGTTAAAATAAATCAATCCGAGTGGATAACCTTTCAACACCGACTCAATGACAGCCACGTCACGCTTGCCGTCGGCGTAGATATAGTTACGCTGATATTCGGGTTGAATGGTCAGCTTTCCAGATAAACCATAAAGACCTTTGCCTTCCAACTCGTTGTACTCAAAGCCGTCGCAGATTTGTGCGACGGTGTATTGTTCCAATGTTGTTTTCATAACGATTGTTTTTTGCGGATTAGTAACCTTGCGAATGTGGATTTAAGCTGACCATCAACAATAATTGCGCCTCTTCGGTTTAAGTCGCCATAAAGTGGAGTTTCTTGGGATGTGAATTCTTTTGTCTTTATTCCATATTCATTTCCTCTGTCAGTTATACCAAGTATTTCAAATTGTTCTGGGCAATACTTATCAAGAAAAGATGTTGGAACACCCATTATTCCATCATAATCAGATGGGATTGCATCTGTATAGGGTATTTCTATTGCATCGTAATTCTCATAGTGAATATACTCTTTACGTCCTCTTATTTCTTTGTGTTTACTATGCTTGAAGTTCTCCGCCATTGTCATGAGTCTTAATGGTTGATGACGACGTCCATGATCAATGTTTGTAAACCAACAACAATTTCGGAACTTAACAAGTCCTGTCTCTGCATCATAAACTCCATCAGCGTATTCCCTTTCGTTAACAATACGGAAATAGGCATTACCATTTTGGAAACCATTGCCAAGCCACATCTTATTATTCATAATTAATGGGAAGATTTCTTTGTAAGTAATGGCATTCATGTTACCTATGATGATATATTTCTTTTCAGTTTCCATAAGCCATGCTACAAACTCTCTAAACAGTGAGAAAGGTGGATTAGTCACAATAATATCGGCTTCGTCTCGCAGTTTCCTAATTTCCTTGCTGCGGAAATCACCGTCACCCTCCAAGTATTGCCATTCTAAATCATTAATACGCGAGTTCGGTATAAGGAATCAGAAAAGTTCCAACTGTTTTGAGTTTTCAACATGTACAGCCAATGCTTCGGGCTTGTTGTCAAAGAAGCAATAGGCAGCAAGCCCAGCGCAGAGGTTCATGATGAAATTGTGTACCG
>JAFYZV010000175.1 GCA_017548525.1 Prevotella sp. | reverse complement strand
TATGTAAGCGTGATATCGTCTATCCATACACTTGCTGGGGAGTTGTCATTTGCGGTGATGAAGCCGAAGGACAGTTTGAGGAATGTCGGTTCAGACACTTCTAACTCGTAGGTGCGCTCCGTCCACGTCTGGCTGGTGGGTTTGACGGAAATGGGCGAGGCTTCCCCTAATTGGTAGAAGTTTAAGTTGGTGTTCATGTAGTCGCCATTGGTCTCTGACTTGATGTAGAACTTCAGCTTATACTTTCCCGTGGGAATCATGGCTTCTTTCTGGATTTGCAAGTGTGGGTTTGGCGACACTGCCCAATTCTGGCGCAAGCGCACATAATACGAACCTCCGTCGCGAGGACTTGCATTATCGCGCATCAAATAAGCATATTGTCTGTTTTCGCTCGTAGCATCAGAACTGAACGTGGTTGTCCATCCTACTTGATTATAGACATTGGGCCATGCATCGTCAATCTTTGTGCCATTGGCACTCTCAAAGTCAAGGTTTGTACCAAGGAAATGGTTGGCACCAGCCTCGAAGTCACCGAACTGGGTGGCGGCATACGCCTCAAACGCATCATCCAAGGCATTGATGGCTTGTTGTACATTTGTGTCGTTGTCGGTGTATACGGTATTGGTATTGTACGTTGTGCAAGCAGCTGACAGGTTGGCATCGCCGAAAGAATTGTTGCCATTGAGCAATGACAGATAGCCGTTGAACAAGTGGATGCTTGCATCTGTGGCAACCATCTGGTCTTCCAATGCTTGTGCGCGAGTCTCAAACTCTGAGAGCAAAGATATGTCGTCTAAGGCTTCCGTTACGTCCATCACCTTTGCCAACAGGTCTGTCCATGCCTTGGCACTCATCGTGACACGACCATAGTTGGTGCCATCGATAAGGTTGTAGTCTTTCTCGAAACGCTCCAAGGCAGAAAGCATCCGCCCACGGCTTGCCTTGGCGGCGGCGATTTGTTGTTGCGCCGTGCTGATGGCATTGGGCAAGGTGGTGGATGTAACCGTATTCAGGTCTGCTTCGGTCGTTGCGGCATTGCCTGTATTGATAGCTGATTGTAGGGCTGCCTGTTGGTCGCTTGTCAGATATTGCGCATCGTCTCCATTGAGGATGGCTTGTGCCTCTGCCACATACACGTCGCGCAAGTCTTTCAATGCTTGTAAGGGGTCGCCATAGAAGAGGAGGGAGAAGCGGTCGAAAGCAATCCAGTTGCCTGTGCAACCATCGAGTTTGATGCCGAGGGTGAGGTTGCCGTCTGTCACGTTAGCGCGAACCTTATATAGGTTGTTGGTGCTGACTTCCGTTTGGTTATTGTTGGCGGTGACAAACATGCCTGTCCCCCCAGCACTGCTGTTGTATTGTTCGAGGTTTTGCGCATAGACAGAAACCTCATACAAACCATTCTCCAGATTGGAGATGGTCTGGGTGAATGTACCGTTGGAGAGACCACCTTGGTTGCTTGGCTGCCATCGTTCGACAAAACCAATACCAGCCTTGCTTGCAAAATTGTTGTTATTGGCATAACCTCCCCCGTTGGAGGATGTCCATCCTGTGGCATTACGGTATTCAAATCCCGAATTGGTGATGGCATACGTTACGTCTGTAGGGGAACTCACCGATGCCAAGTCGCCCATGTCGAACAACTCAAATTTACCCGCGATACACCATGAGCGCATCTCGTCGAACGTGCCAACGATACCGATTTCAATACTTGTGTTATCGGCATCAATGGTAAACTCGATGACATTTCGATACATCCTACTATCGAAGACATTGGCACCATCTGCCATGCTGTTTGCATATCCATCGACAGAAGTGATGCTACCCAATGTTTTCAATGCTACTTGTTGGCTTCCTGCTTTCAGGTATGCCAAGGACTTTGCAGAGTTCGTGTTATAAGTTTCCCCTTGACGGAAGAAAGAATAATTAGTCAACCGATAGTTGCCTTTAGGAAGAGTGATGGTCTGCAATAGGTTATATGAGGTTACCGCCAAACGATCCCATCCTGCATAGAACTCAACGGCATAACCATCTGTATTGTTACCTTGTGCAGGTCCGTCTTGTCTGTTAGTAATAGTCCATCCTGCAGTACCGTTGGATAGTTTGGCATTTGTGATATATTGGCTCGTAATATCCCTCTGTGCACTTGCATTACCAGCAAAAGCGAGGAGGGCGACGAGTGTTATGATGAAATTCTTTGTTTTCATAATTGTTGTCCTTTCTGTTTTTGTTAGTAATTAGAATTTTGTTTGAATGACTTCCTTCACTCCCTCACCGCGCTTGAAAAGTACCACGTAGGCATTGTTGGATTGGTCGGTATTGCCATTGGCAGCAACGGTATAGTCATGCACTTGATTTGTTGAGTTGACAGTGCTTGTATAAGTAGCATCATAGAACCGATGATAATGACCAGAGAAGTGCTGTACCTTACCACCTGTCCTACCAGCTGCTTTCATCATGATGGCAGAGAGTGGGTCTTTTTTCAAGGTGTTGGCAGAGGTGGCATCGTTGTATGCAATGCCAGAGGTGCTGGAGCCGTATGAGGACGAGTTGCTTGCAGGGATGTAATAGCCCCCGCTGTTCTGGTCAAGCCACCAACGGTTGCAGTCAGAGCCAGCCAACCAAGGATAGTGCTGCATCCAGACAGAAGCATCATCCGTATGACTTTCTACAAATGTATTCAGCTTGCTGATGATGGGGTCAGGAGCATAATATGTAGCGGCGGATAACAATCCTGGTGCGCCGTGTGGCTTTTGGAACCAATAGTTATTGGCACAATAAAAGCGTACATCCTTGAACTTGAAAGTGAAATGATTAGGTTCAAAGCTGTAGCTACTGCCAGAGGTGAAATAGGAGATGTTTTCGTCAAAGATACCTTCATTGTTCCAATAAGTGTTATTGGTAGTGATGGCAGAAATAGTCTGTTTATCTGCGTTAGCACCACCAGAATTACCGGATGTCACACCTCGGTCAGAATTACTACTCCCCCAATAGTCAGGAGAGAAGTCGTGATTACCTGCGATGAAGATAAACGGCACTCCTGCCATCTTGCATACTTCAGCAGTAGCATTGAGGAAGTTAGAGTGTGTTCCAGTGCTCCCATCATCTCCTTTGTCTTGGTCAATGTCGCCAAGGCAGAAGACGATACTTGTCTTTGGCACAAGTGATGTTGCGCCTTCCGTGGTGAAGCTCACTTTCTTCTTTCCGTCTTTTCCCATGTTGCAGATGTTGTTCATGATGGTAGTCAAGTCCGACGCACTTGTCCCGTCATGATCGTTGCCTTGATTGGTATGGCAGTCGGAGATGATTACGGCGCAGAACCAAATATCCTCCTCAAAGCGGAAGCCATACGCCTTGTTGTTGTAGACAAACACTTCCAGTTCCCCTGGCGTGATGTTGGTCGTAATGGGATTAGGTTTGATTTGCGAGGCATTGACGGTTTGTCCATCAATTTGCACTGCGGTAATCAATCCATTCAAACTTGTTCCTGCTGGCACAGTGATGGTCGTAGAGCCATCCAAGTGGTTGCTCTCAGCGCAATTTGCATACGTCAACCCATTCAGCGTGAACGTCATTTGTGCATTCACCGCCAAGGCGGTGATGCAGGTAATGAATAGCAATAATCGTTTTTTCATATCATTAATCGTTGTTCAAAATAATCGTAGTAATCTCGACTACATCCGTTATGTTGATACTCCCGTCTTCGTTGGCATCGGCTGCCACCAAGTCGATGTCGATGCTTCCGGGGGAGAGGATGTAATTGGTTAGGCAAACGACATCAGTGACATTGACAAAGCCATCGCGGTTGACATCGCCAATGAGGTGCTTGATGCCATAATAGTACAGACGGAAGTTGTCTACCGCCACCCAGTTGGCGTTAGTCGATTCGACATACAAGCCAAAGGTATGGTCACCAGCCTCCACGACGTTTTTCACTTGGAATATCTCGGGGGCATGGTCGGCGGTGTGACATGCCACGCTCTCATCGTCAAAGCGGAGGGTAACGCCACTCACCGTCAGGCTCGTTTGGTCTTGCCGTACCGCCTCCACGGCAGCTTTCAAGGTATAGACACCCTCGCGTAGCGTCATGGTTTGGTATAGAGAGCGGTCGGCTTGTGCTGCGCCGCCTACCCACCATTCGGCAAATGGCGAGTTGAAATTGTCGTAATCGGCATTCATCGCGCTCCAGTTGCCCGTCATTGCCCATCCATTGGTGTTCCATTGGTCAAATGTAGGATTGCCGATGGGTACTCTGACGGGGGTGTCGTTGGTGGCAGAGGCATAATACTCATCCTCTGTTCCTGCATAAAGTAGCGAGAAATTGTCCATCGCAATCCAGTTGGCGGTGGTGGAGACCGTCTTTAGTCCGTAAGTCAACGTGCCATCAGTCACCTCCACTTTCAAAGAATAGCGTTCTGGTGTGCCGTTGCCAGTTGCCACAGACACCTCACTGTCGCCCGCATAGAATGTCACGCCTGAAACCTCAGTGCCACTATTGGCTTGTTGGCAGGCGATAAACGAGCCACGGATGTAGTAAGTGCCGTTGGGCAATTCGCGGATGGTCTGTTGAATCTTGGTGTTAGCAAGTGAGTTGCCGCTGCCTGTCCACCGCTCGATGAATGGGAAGTCTATCCTTGCACCATCAGCATTGTTGGTGTAAGGTGCGCCGCCATTATTATAATTGGTGTACATGCCATCGTTGGTCCAATCCCTTAAGCTACCCGTACAGAGCCATGGAGCCATGGCATTGGTGATGTCAAAGTATTCTGCAAGGTCGGCGGCTGGGTCTTGGGTGGCATTGCCTCCTCCGTAATAATACAAGCGGTAATTGTCGAAGATGGTCCAGTCGCTTGATACGTATGATGCTCCTCGGATGCCGAATTGCAAAGTCTGGTTGTTGCTGGTAAGCGTCGTCTCCACGCTATTGTCATATAGTCCCTTGTTGAAATAAGCTGCCGCCGCTTGCATGTTATTGGGAACATACTTCACTGGCGACTCGCCCACTTCTGACTCATTGCCCGTGCCTACCTTGGTTGACTGTGCGTCCTTGCCGATGTGGTTGACCAAAGCGTAATCGGAACCCACATATACTTGCGTGGTGATAGGGTAGTTGTTGGTGCCTGCCACATAGTCACTATATGTGTCGGCAGCAGATCCTGGCCGTTGGTATCCTTGGAGTTTGAACATATAGCGACCTGCTGGTGCACCCGTGATGGTCTGATAGACATCGAAAGCCTTTTGGTAGTATTCGCCACAAGAGTAGTCGATGGTAGGTGTTGTTCCGCTCCAACCCTCAGTGCCGTCCATTCCCGCATTCTTGATGAGGAATGTGATGTCATACGGGTTGCCCGTAGGCGTGGTGTTCTGCATGAATGTCATGAGTGCCGCTTTCGCCTCACCCTCCAATGTGACGATGGTGGAGGCATCCGCTGTGCTTTCTGCTGCCTCTATTTCTTGCAGTTTATTTTCCAATGTGGCATTTGCTCCTGCCACATCCTCCGTGTGTGACTTGCTGGCAAGGTTACGAATAGCGGCAATGAGTTCATCGAGGTTATACCGCTCACCTTGCCTGATAGCATCATCCATATTTTCCAGACCGTCAGCGTCTGTGATAATCCATCGTTGGGCGGTGGCAGCATTGGTGTTGCTGAATGCTGTGGAGCCAGTCATCGTCGTTGTCTTGGCACACATCGCCTGTGGCGACGGAGTGGAGGTGGCTCGCATGAGGTGATAGCAGTCAACCGTCAAAGCCGATGACCCTTGCCCCAACACCACGTCAACGAATGACAATTGGAGGCGTAAGTCTATTTCATTAGAAGTGGAAGTCGCCGCCTTGAATCCATTATTCGCATTGTCAGACGCATAATAGATGTAGCGTCCCGTGGTTTGGTTTTTGATGCGATAGGTCTGTGTGGAAGGATTGAAGGTGATGTTCCACATCGCATTGTTGGATGCCGTTTGTGCCTCGGTCATGGAAAGGGCTTTCAATTGGAGCGTTCCGTTATTGTCTACGAGGTAAGAAGTCTTCAATCCATAGTTTGCATCACTGTTACGAATGAAGTAGGCCTTGCCGTCCTCATGCTCAAAGGTATATGCCAATCCTTGCAGGTTGCCGCTCACGGGGGCAAGACCATCCTCCACGATGGCTTGCATCAAGAGGGAATTTCCATAATAAGAGGCATCTGAGTGTGCGTCCTCGTTTGCACCATTGATTGTATAGGAAAGGCTTTGCGCGGCACTTGTCGCCCACATGTGCGTACCATCGCCAGTGAGCTTCACACCGTCACTGTTGTCCCAGAACTGCAAGAAGCGGGTGGCTCGTTTGCCATACCAAATGCCAGTACTGCTATTGGAACGGATGTCGCCATAATAGGTGCTGTGCGTTCCCACACCGATGCCATGCCCCATCTCATGCAACAATGTACCCGTGGCTTGGTAACTCTCTGTCGGTCCCACACGGATGTACCCGCCATACGAGCAGTCTGCCGTGGGTGTACCCGACGCATAATGGACATTCAGGTTTGCGCCGCTGATGCTGGTGAGGTTAGACCACATCGTAGCCACGCCCATGGCAGACTGTGAGATGCGGGCATTGGTGAGGGCATCACCCTCATTGCCATAGCCATACGTCACACTTCCCTTGGGTAAGGTATAAACTTTAATAACATCACCATAACCCACCTTATAACCTGTAGTCACAGCATACGCTCGTATGTAGTATAACGTGGAGGGAGTAAGGTTGTCTAAACAATAGATGTTGCCGCCGTTAGACACATATCGTGTGGTGCGCTCGTCGGCGACGGTAGGTGTGGCATTGGTTGTACTGTAACAGAATCCCTGCTCCAAGATACTGGATGAGCCACTTACTGTGGATCGACCGAAAATCATCGTTGCCCCACGGGCATATCTTGTATTTGTCACCACCGTTGGTACAGCCCCCGTTGTTGATGTCTTGGTGGCAAAGATGCTACGCTCAGCAGCAAGCATAGCAGTTTTTAACGTGGCGGCTGCCGACTGAACATTGGCAGCTGTGCCGCTTGAAGTGTACCGATTGGCATTAGAGATAGCACTGCTCAGTGTGCTTTTCACAGTTGCATCCATCGATTGTGATGCCAACGTGTTGGCAACCGACACAAGGTTGGATAGTCCCGTCCGCATATAGCTCACGTTAGTACTTGTCCGCACAAGGCGGAAGTTGTCACAAGCCATCCAGTTGCCCGTGCCATTTGTCACCTTGAAACCAATGGTCACGTCATCGGTCAACACGTCAAAGGTAACGGAATAGTCGCCCGCCGTGGTGACGGTCGTCTCCGCCCAGTCGGCAAAGATGACACCGCCTGTGGCTGCCGTACTGCTGCCTTGCTTGATATGCTGAGCCGCCACGGTGAGCGTATAGCGTCCTTTGGTCAATCCTGATAGGGTTTGCTTGATGTATGTGTCGGGTAGGTTGCCGCTATTGGAGACCCACCGCTCCACGTATGCGTAATTGGATTTCCCCGAAAAGTCATTGTTGGATTGGCACTGCATCCCCTGCTGTTGCCAACCAGCAAAACTCCGACCGTCAAACTCGGGGTTGATGATGCTTGATGTCACGTCCGTCTGTGCCATCATGGGCAAGAAGGAAATCAAAAGGAAAAATGAAATCTTCAGTCGCATAAATTCGTTTGTCGTTTAGGTTCTGTTTGCAAAAATAAACAAAAAAGGGGATAAAACGATAATTTACAACGAAAAAAACGATATTATTATAGGGAACGATAGCGGCGTCTGTTACTTTGTGGCTATAGCCAAAATACCTTGCGGCTATAGCCGAAAGGGTATGCGCCTATAGCCAAAATAAATGGAAATTGTCGAAGTCAATTCTCGCCTTAAATAACGGTGAAATGGATAGAGGGAAACAGTGCTTCTGCATGGTTGGCTACATTGTGCCATTCTTGTGAAAATGCCTTTTTCTTTTCTTTTATTTGGCATTTCATGAACTTTTCGTTACCTTTGCCGTTCAGAAAAGAGAATGATGTAAAGAGTAAGGAAATGCAAGAGACAAGACAAAACAAGGTGGCACGGTTGCTGCAAAAGGAGCTGAGCCTGATATTCCAAAGCCAGACTCGCAAAATGCACGGTATGATGATAAGTGTGACACGCGCCAAGGTTAGTGCTGACTTAGGCATCTGCACGGCATACCTGAGTGTGTTTCCATCGGAGAAGGCAGAGGAGATAATTAAGAACGTGAACGACAACGTGAAGACCATCCGATACGAGTTAGGTACGCGCATACGCAACCAAGTGCGTATTATTCCTGAGTTGCGTTTCTTTGTAGACGACAGCTTAGACTATATCGACCGCATTGATGAGTTGCTGAAGAAATGAATTTCCCATTCTATATCGCCCGTCGATACCTCTTCTCGAAGAAGAGTACCAACGCCATCAATGTGATTTCCATCATCTCCATGGTGGGAATTGCCGTTGCTACAATGGCTTTGGTCATCGTGTTGAGCGTGTTTAATGGTTTTCATGACTTGGTGGCTTCGTTCTTTACTTCCTTCGATCCACAGCTTCAGGTGGTGCCGACGTTGGGAAAGGATGCGCCCACAGATGACCCCATCTTGGTGAAAATCAAGCAATTGCCACAAATTGACATTGCTACGGAATGCGTGGAGGATCAAGCACTTGCTATCTTCAATGACAAACAGGCAATGGTGAAGATAAAAGGAGTGGAGGATAACTTCAACGAACTGACTCATATCACGGAGATTCTCTATGGCGATGGTGAGTATTCGCTCCATGCTGGCGACCTGCAATATGGTATCCCAGGCATCCGTCTGGCGCAAAATCTTGGCACTGGGACATACTATAAAGGGTTTATGCACATCTATGCCCCGCAACGTGAGGGGCAGTTGGATATGACAGACCCCACCTCGGGGTTCGTGGTTGACTCATTGCTTTCGCCTGGTGTGGTGTTCTCGGTGAGGCAGGCGAAGTATGACAGGGAATATATCATCACCTCCATTTCCTTCGCACGATTGCTTTTCGGGCAACAGGGGATGCTCACATCCTTGGAATTGCGCATCAAGGATGGGTATAGTATCAATAGTGTCAAGCGGGAAATAAAGAAGATTGCTGGGGATAAATACCGCGTCCTTGACCGCTACGAGCAGCAAGCAGACACGTTTAACATCATGAAGATTGAGAAATTGATAGCCTATCTCTTCCTGACTTTTATCCTCATGGTGGCATGTTTCAATATCATCGGTTCGCTCTCCATGCTGATTATCGACAAGAAAGATGATGTGCAGACCTTGCGAAACCTTGGAGCAAATGACAAACAAGTAACCAAAATCTTCCTATTTGAGGGAAGGATGATTTCTGCCATCGGTGCATTCATCGGCATTGTGCTGGGTCTGTTGCTGTGCTGGTTACAACAAACATTTGGCTTGGTAGCCCTTGGGGAGAGTAGTGGGTCGTTTGTGGTGAATGCCTATCCTGTCAGTGTCCATTACACCGACGTTCTCTTGGTGTTCGTCACCGTGTTAGCTGTGGGATGGGTTGCCGTATGGTATCCTGTCAGGTATTTAAGATAACACTCTCCACTTCCACGGACTCATGCAGGAACATCTGGGCAGACTCCTTAAACTTCTCGGGATTTTCAGTGGTTAAATAGCGCATGGTGCCGCCCTGCGAGCATCGGCTTTCCAATTGTGGATGGCGGGCGAGATATTGTTGTAGGCTCTCTGCTACATATTCTCCCTGTGGTACGATACGTACTCCCATGGGAAGGTATTTGAGGATCTTGGGCATCAAGAGTGGATAATGGGTACATCCCAAGATGATGGCATCAATCTCGGGGTCTTTGCGCATAATCTCGTCGATGCGCTTCTTCACGAAATAATCAGCACCGGGGGAGTCTGCCTCATTGTATTCCACAAGTGGCACCCAGAAAGGACACGCCACGCCAGAGACCACAATGTCGGGGTGGAGCTTATGAATTTCAAGGCTATAGCTCTCGCTCTTGATGGTTCCCTCGGTTGCCAAAACTCCCACATGGCGACTCTTGGTGAGGTTGCCTATCACCTCCGCCGTCGGTCGTATGATGCCAAGCACTCGCTTATTGGAGTCTATCTGTGGAAGGTCATGCTGCTGGATGGTACGCAAGGCTTTGGCGGATGCCGTGTTGCATCCCAAAATGACCAGATGGCAACCATACTCAAACAGTTTCAACACCGCTTCCCGCGTGAATTGGTAAACCACATCGAAGGAGCGAGGGCCATACGGGGCGCGGGCGTTATCACCCAAATACACATAGTCGTATTGGGGAAGGAGTTGGCGGATGCCATGAAGAATGGTCAGGCCGCCATATCCCGAGTCGAAGATACCAATGGGACCACTCATCTGACCCGTAGCTTCAAGATGGCATTGAGGTCAATGCCCATGTCCGTATCCACCCAAGGGATGGCATCATGATCGGTATTGAGAATGAAGGCAAGGTTGCGTTCCTTGCCTATCTGTGCCAATGCAATATTGATTTTTGCTTTCAAGGGGGCGTATGCGTCGCGCTCCGCCTCTTTTAAGAGCCGTTGTGACTCCTCCTTGAATGCGATGTTCCTTTCCATCATGTCCTGTAATTCCGCTTGCCGCTTCTTCAAGATGGAGGGGGCAAGGTCGTGTTGTTCCTCCAAAAATGCCTCATACCGCTTGCTGAACTCCGCCTCTGAACGGTCTGCCTCTGATTGGAATTGCTTGGCAAGTGTCTCGATATCACCCTTTGCCTTGGTGTAAGCTGGCATGGAGTGCAATACCTCGTCATAGCTAAAGTAGCCAAAAGCCAATGTCTTGGACTCTTCAACGGGCTCTTCCTGTGGCACTTCCACATCAATGGAGTCAATGGGTTCGGGCTGTCCAGACACCGTTAATGCAAAGAATGAAAGGATTAATGGAAAGAATCGCATATGGTTTATAGTATAGTGGTGAATGATGAGTGTTGAGTGTTTAGTGAAAGTATGTTGTTTTTGTCATGAGACATGCAACATTCATACACTAAACACTCAACAAAAAAGAGTTTACTTTAATTTGCGAATCTCACTCTTGCAAGCCTCCGTCACATCATCGCACAAAGTGGGATTGATGAAGGGTAGGGAGTTTTTCATCACGATGTAAACATACTTGCCATTGGTGCCGACGGTCTCGATGGCCTTGGCAACTTTGGCTTGTATCGGACTTAACAACTCTTGCTGCTTCTGCTGCAATTGTTGGCTATTGTCTTGATAGGCTTGTTGGATCTTCTGTTGCATTTCCATCAAGGCTTGTTCAGTCTCCTCTTGCTTGGTGGCATTCATGGTAGACTTTGTCTTGTCATACTCCTCTGCCTTGCGCTTGAATTCCTCTTGCATCGACTGCAAGTCATTGTCATATTGCTTGGCGAGTGCTTGTAAGTCACCTTGTGCCTTGGCATATTCAGGGAGATCCTGTGCCACAGCGTCGTAATCCACACAACCAAACTTCTGCGCAAACATCGTCATAGGTGCGAGAAGCATCAACATAATAAAGTACTTTTTCATTTTCTTCGTTCTATTAATTAATTAAAAATGTATAATCTTGGAAAAATTACGTTAGTTAGCATAGCCCAATTTCTGCAATACCTCGTTACTGATGTCGATGGTAGGCGAGGCGAAGATGATACCCGCCCCATCACTGGCACGGTCGAGAACGAGTTGGTAACCACGCAACTCGGCAATCTCTTTCACAGTGTTGTATATCTCATCTTGGATGGGACTCATTAGGCTTTCACGCTTCTTGAATAGTTCTCCCTCGGGGCCAAAGTATTTTTTCTTCAGGTCGCTTGCCTCCTTCTCCTTTTGCATGATAGCCTCTTGTTTGGCCTTCTTTTGCTCTTGGGAGAGGAACACCACCTCGTTTTGGTAGTTTTTGTACATGGTACTTGCCTCGGTATTGAGGGCTTCCACCTCTGCCTGCCATTTTTTGCTCACTTGGTTGAGTTGCTCATTGGCACGTTCATACGCTGGAATGTTCTTCAGGATATACTCCATGTCAAGCATGGCAAATTTCTGTGCACCTGCCGTCAATGCCATAACGGCGAGAATGCTTATCAACATCATTTTCTTCATATCATTCGTTATTTGTTGTAATAGACATTTTTAGAATTCTTGGCCAAGTATAAAGTGGAACTGCGAACCACCCCTCGTGCCAAACACCTTATCAAATCCGTAAGCCCAGTCAATACCCATCAATCCAACCATTGGCAGGAAGATACGTACACCGACTCCTGCCGAACGTTTCATGTCGAATGGGTTAAAGTTCTTGGTCTCATTCCAGGCGTTACCCGCCTCTAAGAATGTTAAGCCGTAGATGGTCGTATTTCCCAGCATAAAGGGGTAGCGAAGCTCCAAAGTGAAGCGGTCGTAGGCATAGTCTTCTTGGTAGTAAGGTGTGAGTGAGCCGTTCTCGTAGCCGCGCAACCCAATGGTCTCTTCGGCATAACTGGTTGAGTAGCCGCTCATGCCATCACCACCCATATAGTAAGTCTCAAAGGGTGACTTCTTGTATTTGTTGTAAGAACCGAGGATACCTAACTCCACGCGCGTCATCAACACGAGACATTTTGCACCTTTGGTGAGGCCTGTATAGGTACGAGCCTTGAATTTCCACTTGTG
>JAFYZV010000174.1 GCA_017548525.1 Prevotella sp. | reverse complement strand
TATCGTTTCATGTTCGCAAATACCATGTATAACTATTGGAAACCAATGCTTAATTCGTCGTGGAGCACATATTACCGCTTCTAATAAGATAACGATAGGAAATCATCTTCTAACGGGTACTAACGTACTTATCACAGACAACTCGCATGGCAATACAGACTACGAAAGTCTTCATATTCCTCCTGGTGAAAGAGAAATAGTGAGCAAGGGTTTTGTAACCATTGGTAACGATGTGTGGCTTGGCAATAATGTATGTATATTGCCTAATGTCACCATTGGGGATGGGGTTGTGGTTGGCGCAAATAGTGTTGTAACCCATGATATACCACCTTATGCTATTGCGGTAGGAATTCCTGCAAGAATAATCAAACAGGAAGGATAGTTATTAAATCAAACTCTAAATCCCGATGAAGAAAACTATTTGCATATTGCTTTTCACATTGCTATTGGCTATTCCGTCCATGTATCATTTTGATTCAAGGGGATTGGTTGTAACTGCATTTGTGCAAGCTTTATCATATAGCATTTTGTTATTATATCTCTCTAACAAGTCGAAGATAGCCAGAATTATTATTTATACCATATTGTATGTTCTCTTTACTTTGGAGACATTCACGTTTATTCATTTCGGTTCCCGTCTTGACCCAAATATCCTCACGCTTATTTTGCAAACAGATTTGCAGGAGATAAAAGGATTCTTCAGTCTTTATGTCTTTTCTGTTCGTTCTGTCTTTTATTTCGTGATAGTGATTCTTTTGTATTATCTATTTTTGAAACACATTGTTATATCAGACTTTACGATATGGTTTAGAAAGAAGGCACTTAACGTCTTATTGCTTTTCATTACATTCTTTGGAATTGCAATTCCTATATTGCCACTCCCATGTCAAAAGGGTTATACCACGATACAGGAAGTCTATCATTCTATCAACACCGTTGGTTCTTACCATCAAGACGTTACTAAAATTGAGGCGATGATAGGAGAAGTTGCAATCATAAACTCACCTACCAAGGAAGAAAGCCCTGTTATAGTTCTTGTCATAGGTGAATCTTTCAACAGGCATCATTCTCAGTTATATGGTTATACATTAAATACATCCCCATGGTTATCCAAGGAAGAGCATTTAATCGTATTTAAAAACGCTATCAGTCCTACGAATGTAACACACTTGGCCATGAAGTTTCTGTTTACTTTAAAGAGTTGTGATAAGGAAGTAGATACTTGTCAATATGTGCTTATGCCCGTCGTGTTTAAGAAAGCACATTATCAAGTAGCATATTTTGATAATCAATACACGAGGTCAGAAGGCGGGATTATGGATTATGGTTGTGGCTATTTCTTAAATCCCAAGAAGATTAACATGAGTTGTTTTGATTATCGAAATGACAAGACCTTTGATTATGATGGCGACTTTATCAATTATTATAAGTCTCGTTTTTATTTTGATAATAAATCCTTGAACATCATTCATTTGATGGGACAACATCTTCCTGCTAAGATGCGTTACCCCAATGGCTATGAGAAATTCACCAGTTCGGACATCTTGCGAAATGATTTGGACGAAAAACAAAAAAGTTTAATTGCAGAATATGATAATGCAACCCTTTACAATGACTATGTCGTACACCAAATTATTAATAGCTTCCGTCAAACCGATGCTGTTATTATTTATTTATCCGACCATGGTGAAAACATCTATGATGGGAAGACGCATACATTAGGAAGGACGTTCGACAAATCCAATGAGACGGAAGCCATTGAGAATATCTATCATATACCATTTGTTGTATGGTGTAGTGATACGTTTGTTGCCAAACATCCTGAGAAATATGAGTCATTGAAACTGTCTTCAGATAAGACATTTTGTAGTGATGACATTCCATTCTTGTTGTTTGATATTGCTTCAATCGATATGAACTTCAATAATGAAACAAGAAGTGTAATTGGGGACAAATATATTCCACATAAAACAAACATCACACAATTATAAAAGGAATAAATATGAGAGCGAGAGTCATAGCATTCTATCTACCACAATTTCATCCTATCCCTGAAAACGATAAGTATTGGGGGAAGGGATTTACGGAATGGACAAATGTTGCTAAGGCAAGACCTTTGTTTCGTGGTCATTATCAGCCTCGTATACCCGCAGATTTGGGATTCTATGACTTGAGAATGCCAGAAGTAAGAGAAGCTCAGGCACAATTGGCGAAGGAGGCGGGCATTGAGGGTTTTTGCTATTGGCATTATTGGTTGGGAAACGGACGTAAACTGCTTGAACGCCCTTTTGAGGAGGTGCTGGTTTCGGGACATCCCGATTTTCCTTTTTGCCTTGCATGGGCAAACCATGATTGGACTACCAAGACTTGGGAGAATGGTGGGAGGGAAGTGATGATTGCCGAACAGCTCTATCCAGGTGACGAAGACCATGTTGCGCATTTCAATGATGTGCTGCCTGCTTTCCGTGATTCTCGTTATATCAAGGTGGACGGTAAGCCCCTTTTCTTAATATTGGAGCCATATTATTTCAAGGATTTGACGCATTTCATCGAGCTTTGGCGAAAGTTGGCAGTGGAGAATGGCTTAAAGGGAATCCATTTTGTGGGAATGGGCAATTCCACGACAACCATCAAGAAACAGGAAGATGGGAGCATCACACGTGTTCTCCCCAATTTGAAGAGCAGTGCCGATTTATACAACGAGATTCTTTCATGGGGATTTGATGGCTATAACTCTTGGGGAAAGTCACGTGCCGAGATGCTTTGCCAAGGGAAATACCGTCGTTTGTTGCGCAGGGGAATACAGGAGAAGTTCCCATTTCTTCCCACTTATCATATCAATTATCCCAAGGTCATGCGTAAGGAGTATTATTTTGCGCCAGAGGATTCATGGGAAAATATCTACCCGACTCTTTTCCCACAATGGGATCGCAGTCCGCGTGTGGGGAAGTTTGATGGTGTCTATGTCAATTCTACCCCAGAACATTTCCAACGTCATATCAATGATGCTTTAGATGTCGTAGCTAACAAATCGCCTGAGCATCGGATTCTGTTTCTTCGTTCTTGGAATGAATGGGGGGAGGGCAATTATGTGGAACCAGACTTGAGATATGGTCATGGGTATTTGGATGCGCTCAAGAACGTCCTCTTTTAAACCGAAAAAACAAACGACAACTCACTCAATCATGGAACGGTAAAGGTCCATGTATTCTTGGTAACGGCTATTCTTGTCAAAACATTGTTCAGCACGTTGTCTGCAAGATGACCGCATGGATTCATACGCCTCTGTCTTTGCCGTGTCTTTGATTTTCCTTGCCAATGATTCCACCGACCCGTATGGAACGACAAACCCAGTCATTCCTTCTACGATAGCTTCGGGGCTACCGCCTGTGTCGTAGGTGATGACGGGTGTTCCACATGCCATTGCCTCAATGTTGGCGGTTGGGAAATTATCTTCGTATGTTGGGTTTACGAATACGGTTGCCGCAGCATAGTACTCTGCCAGTTCTGAAACGCTATTCGTTCTTTCAATCCCGATAATGTCTTTAGGCAACTTCCTTATCTGTGGCTTGGACAATCCTACCAATACAATGGTATAACGGGAATCCAGTAATTTTCTCAACTGTATGAAGTCTGATAACCCTTTCCTTGAGTCCCATTTGCTGTTGACACCTAAAATGACGTAATTGCCCTTGTATTTCTCAAACACATTTATGGGATGATTGGGTCTGCGAAACACGTTCAAGTCAACACCGTTGTGTATCATCTTGATAGGATATTTCGACAAAAACGTCTTACCGATGATGTCTGCCAGCCATTGCGACACGGGAACGAGAGTCATTCTCTTGCATGAAGTGAAATGTTTTTCTTTCAGTACATAATTTGAGGCACTCCTTTGGCGTAGCAACGAAATGGGATAAGTACTCTTGTGGTTACATTGTTGACAACCCGTCTTCCATTTCTCACATTGCACGTATGTGAAATAAGCGCAATGTCCTGTCATGGGCCAGCAATCATGCAATGTCCATACGACGGGGATGTCGTTCTTCGCCAAATACTCGAAAAGCAAGGGATAGTTCAGGTAATAGCCGTGGATGTTATGTAAATGGATTAGGTCTGGCTTGATGGCATCAATCTCATCCAACAATTTCTTCGTGACATTCTTTGATGCCAAGCCATGGTTGTCAAGTAATCTTGACTGAACGCCGTGTAAGTATTCATCTACCATGTGTCCAATCTTGATTAATGGTAATTGGCTGGGGTTAGCCCATCTGCCGTATGCCATATAGCTTTCCCATCCATTCTTTTGGGCGAGCCGACCAATCTCTTCTGCAATGCGCCCATGGGAACCCCAATTAGCGGTGATGTTTATCTGCAATAGTTTTGGCATAGGCAGTCGATTACCCTGTTGGAAGTGCAATGGAAAGCGGTCCCTCTTCGTAAGAAATAGGCTTGTTGTTCAAAAGTGCATCACAAAAATAGTACAATCTTTCCGCTGCCACATGAGGTGTCCACATGGCATTTACCGTTTGATAGGCAGATGCTGCCATTTGTTTCATTTGTGCAGGATTGTCAAGAAGATATTTGACACTGTCATATAATGAATGGATGTTGCCAGATTCAAAGACCATTCCGTTTTCCTTGTTCTTCAACAGAAATGGGGTCGCTCCTATCAAGTTGGAGGCGACGGGGCAACATACTTGTCCCATGGCTTCATTCAATACCACGCCCCAACCCTCATTCCTGTCGGATGTAAAAAGGAAGATATCGTGTTCTGCCATCATCTTGAGGACTTCTTGGTTGGGATAATTGCCTATGAGATGGACGTAATCTGACACGTTCTTCTCATGGATAAGCCGTTCTATTTGCGTTTTTAAGACCCCAGACCCAATCATGTTGATTTCAAAGTCATAGTCCGATTGTCGGAGTTTTTCTGCCAGAAGGACTGCCATTTCTGGGTGTTTCCAGCCAATCATCCTGGCACACCAGATGATTTTTACACGTTGGTTTTTCCCCCTTGAGTGAAGCACTGCATCCACGTCTTGTTGTGGAATTACGGGGAAATACCCAAATTTATAGCAACGCCCCTTAAAGCAATGTTGCAAATACATATCGTTGGCAGTATAGCCACTGACGCATAATTTATAGAAAGGCTTATTGTAAAAAAAGAAATGATAGTTCAGTTGCGTGAGGATATTTGTTGGAGAAAATGCGTTTATAAATCCTCGTTTCAAGGGTCTCTCCCCGTATTCCAATGTCAGTTTGTTGTGTTTGAGCCTTTTCCTTTCGTAAGGGAGGATGAATTTCCCGCCACCAGCAATCATTACGTCGGCGGCTTCTGCCAGTTTGAATGCCCGTTCCCTTTCTTCCTTGCTTTTCCATGCCCGCAAGATATAGGGGCGTTCATGGTCTGCGAATCCCCCTTTTCTGAACGAGTCAGCCATTTCTTCTGCTTCGATGAAGTGGTATTCGCCACCTGTGAGTTTGTATAGTTCGTCAGACAGGGGAATCTGGTAATGGTTAATGAAATTCGAGACAAAAACAATTTTCATGGTCATTTTACAGGGATAGTTTCTTTCTGAAATATGCGATGGTGTAGTCAAGCCCCTCATCAAGAGGCACCTTGGGCTGCCAGTCAAGCTTTTGTTTGGCCAATGAGATGTCTGGTCGGCGTTTCTTGGGGTCGTCGCTGGGCAGCGGCTTAAACACGATCTTGCTCTTGCCACCCACTTTGGCAATGACTTTCTCTGCCAGTTCCAGCATGGTGAACTCACCGGGATTGCCAAGGTTTATGGGACCTGTGAACGAGTCATCTGTTGCCATCATGCGGACCATCCCGTCAATCAAGTCGGTCACGTATTGGAATGAGCGTGTCTGTTGCCCGTCTCCATAGATGGTGATGTCCTCTCCGCGCAGGGCTTGCACCACGAAGTTGGAGACCACCCGACCGTCATTGACCGCCATTCTTGGTCCGTATGTGTTGAAGATGCGAATCACTTTGATGCGCACACCGTGTAATCGGTGATAGTCGAAGAACAAAGTTTCGGCACATCGCTTGCCCTCATCATAGCAGGAACGCTCGCCAATGGGGTTAACATTGCCCCAATACTCTTCAGGTTGGGGATGCACATGGGGGTCACCGTATACCTCGCTCGTGGATGACTGCATGATTTTGCAGTGTGTCCTGCGGGCGAGTCCGAGCATGTGGAAAGCACCGAAGACGGATGTCTTGGTGGTCTGTATGGGGTCATATTGATAGAAGATGGGTGATGCTGGACATGCGAGATTATATATTTCGTCAATCTCTGCCCAATAGGGATTGATTACATCATGGCGTACTATTTCGAAATTTGGCTTTCCAATCAAGTGCCAAACGTTCTCTTTGCTACCCGAATAAAAGTTGTCAAGGCAAATGACATCACATCCCTCGTTGACCAGCCTTTCACATAAATGGGAGCCAATAAAGCCCGCACCACCTGTTACCAATATCCGTTTCATGTTTTTTGTTTTTGTTTAGATTGTAATTGCACCGATGCTTTTTATTATAACGATTATTATTTCAATTTATTGCATCGGCTTACGGCAAATTACGTTGAATATATTTACGTCCTTTCTCTATGGTTAATCCCTTAGTACCTTTCACCATCCGCTGTCCGTTCAGGTAATAGGTTTCTTGACTGGATGGCTTGATGTATATGGGTGGCGTGGAGATGCCCATGGCGATTTCTTTTTGGATGGTATCGTTGAGCCAAGTCTTGCGTGACCTGAACCATTGGAGGTTTGTTTCGATGTTTTCAGCCACCGTCGGGCCGTAAGTAGACCATCGTGTGAAGTCAAGTTCCCTTGACTTTTCCAGAGCCTCGGCAATGTCTGATGCGGCAAAGTCATTTAGGAAAGATTCCATTTCATCGAATAATGTCGGCTCCAATTCCTCCCATCGGGCTTGGTAAACCTTGGTGAAAGCTTGGTTTTTACTGTAAAAAAGAGGGTCAGGAAAGAATCCCCCCGTGACGACGTGTACCTTGGAATAATCGTCAGGTGTCATCTCTATCGTGTCGAAGTCCCACATGTTGCCCATCATCAGTTTGGAGTCGAGCGTGTCATACTTGGTTAGGAAGATATTGGAGCCATACCAGTCATACGTTCCGAGGATGTCATGTCCCAACACCCACGATGCCAACGACTCGATGTCTATGTATTCCTCATAGTCCCCATGGTATGGCGAGTAGTCCACTTTCGTCATGAAGTCAACCAAGTATTGCAGTTGTTCCTCCGTGATATCCTCTGATTCGGGGTATTTGAAGGTGTATTTCCTTCCCGACATGTTGCTCTGAAACCAGAGTTTCTCGTTCCACCAATAGGGGTCAAACTCAAAAATGAAACCTGATTCGCTGACGTTCAGACGGCAGTCGGTGTTGCGCTTCACGCTCTCGCAGAGCATGTATACCCCTCGATAGTCGCCGTTGAACAGTAGGTTGACATACCGAAATCTTGGTGTCCATTGCATTCCAACCAATTCATTGACTTTTAATCCAACCATCAAGTTGAGTGAAGGTGTTTCGTCTTTCAATAGCAACCAGTCCTTGTCTTTGTACTTTTTATCCTCTCCCAGCATGTCCGCCTTCTTCTGAAGCTTGATTTTATATGGCTTTTTAGGGGTAAACGCGCTATTGTTTCCCCGTAGCTTGATGGTCATTCCACTAACGTCTTCTTCATAATCTCCGCTATCATAGAGGGTGCTGTCGCCCTCAATCACCCGTATCCTCCCTGGCACTTTTGTCTCATTACTGATGGAATAGCCAGGATAGCCTTCATCTGGTGTGAGATATTCACATGATGGCTCTTCTGCATCAATCGTCTCCACGACCACCACGGGCAAGCCAATCTGTCGCAAGAAGTCTAATGTCACCTCCTGTGCTTGCACAAGGAGTGACCAAGTGAGTGCCATCAATATAAGGACAAATCTCATTTTTGTCAAGTCTTTTAGGCTGCAAAAGTACGAAAAAAATAATAAAAGCCCCGTCTTTTCGTTATAAATATGATGAAGACGGATATTATACCTTTTTTAGACTTAGCAGCAGTCAATGGCCAGTTATCCGATGAGATACGGAAGGCTGTATGCGAGGTGATTGATTCTGGATGGTACATCCGTGGCAAGGCTTGCGCTGAGTTTGAGACCCATTATGCGCAATATATCGGAACCCGACATTGCGTCGGCGTGGGAAATGGCCTTGATGCGCTTGCCCTGATTTATCGCGCCTACATCGAGATGGGCGTGATGGCTCCCGGCGATGAGGTGATAGTGCCAGCCAATACGTTCATAGCCTCCATCCTTGCCTTGACGGAGAATGGCTTGAAACCCATCCTTGTAGAACCCCGTATCGATACACTTGAAATAGACGAATCGCTCATCGAGCAAGCCATTACCCCCAAGACGAAGAGCCTCCTCCTCGTCCATCTCTATGGTCGATGTGCCTATACAGAGCAGATAGCTATGCTTTGCAAGAAATACAACCTCAAATTGGTGGAAGACAATGCGCAAGCTCACGGCTGTCATTTTGATGTAGGAAGTATGAAGGAGGAGTTACGAAGTGATGCTTTGCAGTATGATGGTGGATGTAGGATGAAGGAATTAGAACGAGAAAGTACTTCTTACATTGATACTTTTTCCTCGCCAACAGGCGAAACACTTCAACCTTCCTCCCTCCTCCCTCCTCCCTCGAAAACGGGTTCTTTAGGCAATGCCGCTGGTCATTCGTTCTATCCGGGCAAGAATCTTGGTGCTTTGGGCGATGCTGGGGCTGTCACCACCAATGACAAGGAACTGGCAGAGACCGTCCGCTCATTAGCCAATTATGGTTCGGAGACCAAGTACCACTGCCTATACAAGGGCAGGAACAGCCGTTTAGACGAGATTCAGGCCGCCATTTTGACCGTGAAACTGAGGCATTTGGATGAGGATAACCACCATCGGCAAGCCATTGCCCGCCTCTATTACGAAGGCATCCGCCACCCCCTTGTTACCCTTCCCCAACGATTACCCGATGCTAACAACGTCTATCACATCTTTCCCATTCTCTGCCGAGAGCGCCATCGTATGCAAGAATACCTTGCGCAGAGGGGTATACAGACGCTTATCCATTATCCCATCCCTCCTCATCGCCAGCCCTGTTTTGCTGAATGGCATTCATTGTCATTGCCCATCACGGAGCAAATCCATGCCATGGAGTTGAGTCTGCCTATCTCTCCCGTGATGACAGAGGATGATGCCCATCGGGTGATTGCGGCGGTGAACGGGTTGGAAAAGATGTGAAAAAAACGGACAAATATTGAAAAATCTTGACAAAATGATGCTTGGAAATAAATGTGAAATATTGTTTCCAAGGGCAATTGGAATATCCAGAATTGATGGATAATCAGGCTTTTTGGGGCGAATGCCGCCATTTAACATTTTTTGTGTGGCATTTATCTACGATAGCTGGTATGTCTATGCCCTGTTACTGCCACACAAAAAGTGTTAAATAGCCGTATTTATCGGGTGTAAATGCCACTTTTCTTCATAATGAGGAGGGTGGTTTTCATGTAAGTCGTTGGTATTCAGTCGTTTCCGAAAACTGCCATTTTGAGGCGTTTTTGCCTTCATATTGGTGTTTGTGGCATTCGTTGCCCTTCACAGACACCTCTGTCATGATGTTTTTTTGACAAAGTGATAACCTCTTGTAAATATTTTCAGCCAATGTTTTCCGTATTTCCCAAAAAAGCATTAAATTTGCAAATTAAATATAAACCATGCAAAAATGAATAACCACGATGTCATTCTGTTTAACTCCCGTGACGAGTTGTTGCGGATAGAGGTGTCAAAGGTCGTGTATTTTGAGGCGGACGGAAACTATACACATGTCATTCTTGCCAACAAACTGAACTTTGCGGTTTTGATGAACTTGGCAAAAATGGAAAAGGTGCTTGCCGATAACCTGCAAGAGCGGGCAAGTCGCTTCATGCGTATAGGCAAGCGTTATATCATCAACACCAATTATATCGTACACGTACAGACGCTCAAACAGCGGATGGTGTTGTCAGACGGTGTCTCTTTCGCCTACTCCTTGAACATCTCGAAAGAGGCGTTGAAGAACGTGAAAAATGTGATTGTAAATGTAAGGCTATAATGATATGGAAATAATATTCGGAAGGGAGGAGAACTCCTCGCAACTCCAAGCCAAGGTAGACAAGTTGGTTTTCACTTTCGGCGATACGGGTAGCGTACCCAAGACCGTGAGTAGGCAGCATTGCAAGATGACAGTTTTGGACGATGGCAGTTACATGCTGCAAAACCTCAAGATGGAAAACGATACTTTTGTCAATGGCATGAGCATCCAGACCAAGAAGGTGACGCAACAGGATGTCATCGAATTGGGTAGTTCCCATTACAAGTTGCGTTGGGATTATGTACAGGCAGTGTTGTCGAAGACGGTAAATGTGTCCCACTTGGAGAAAATATGGAATGACTACCAGGACAAGAAATTGCAGCAGCAGATAGCCGAGCGCAAGTTCAACACGCTGAAAGGAGCGACGGGACTGAAAACCATGGTTGCCATCGCCGTGAACATGATGCTGGGCAGCAACACGGTGTACATCATCCTATATGCCGTTGCCATCCTCCTGTCGTTGGGCTTTACCATCAAGGCATACATCGCCGCGTCGAAACTGCCCAATGAGATGAAGGTGTTGACCGAGAAGTTCCAGAAGGACTATTCATGCCCCAAGTGCAACCATTTCCTTGGAACGCAGTCATACGAGTTGCTCAAGCAAAACAAGGCTTGCCCCTATTGTAAGGTGAATTTTGACTTTGGTTGAGAGAATTTCATACATTAATCCCTATATTTCGTGTATTATGTCGTGACGGATGGTCGATATTGCATGGGAAAAGGCTATTTTTGCGGCAGGATTTAGAATGAATTATTCATAATAGACATCATCATGGAAAAGAAGAAAACAAGTACTATCTGGAAGCCCATATCCATTGGCAGCACCTCTGCCATCGTGTTTGTGATGGGTTCTTCCTTATTAGGTACAGAGAAAAATACGGCGCAACCCGCAACGTTGGAACAACCAACGGCGAGGGACGAGGAGTCTTTCCGACAGGCTTTTGCCGAAGCCCGCTCACAAAAAGGTTCTCATGCCTCGTTTGAGTGGCGAGGCAACTCATACAGTACCGCCACAAAAGAGGAGTGGGGGAGTCTCTCTGAAGACCAGCAAGAGGAGATAGTGGAACATGTAGCGGCATCATTACCTGTTGATGTGTCAGCATCGGCAGATGCCGTGGAGGTTGTCGAGGCTCCCCAGGTTGCAGAGGTCAGCGACGATTTAGACGTGTCTGTGTTGGACGAGGAGGATGCCGAAGCAGATGTGGCAGTCCTTGATGAAACCGTCGATGCCGAACCGCAGTTGGTTGCCAATGCCATTGAAGAGGATGACTTTGGTGATGACGACGTGCGGATGATAGGAATGGATAGTGCATGGGACGATGATTCGTATGTCGCTTTGGGCGATGGCAGCCAGGACGTTTATGTCATAAACCTTGACGACGGGGGTGGTTCTGAGGAGGAAGACGATCTTTCGGTCGAGCCTGTAGAGGTTGATGTGGATATTGCCATCGACCAACAAATTGACCTTTCGCGTGAAGTGGACTATGAGGAACCCCAGCCCGAAGAGGATGGACTGATGGGAGAGGGTGTTGATTCTTATTTTGCATAAAATAATCATGTAGCGTATGTTTGTGATGAAGAAAATATTGATAGGTGTTGCCTTTGCCATCCTTCCCATGGGAATTTCGGCACAGAAAATCATTTCCATACCTAAGAAGAAAGTTACCAAGGAGACCCCAGTGCAAAAACCTACCACTCCGACCCGTACCACTACCACAAAAAAAACGGGGATGAGTGGCCATTCGACAGCCCGGCGGTCATCGTCGGTAGACTATACACGGTATAATGATGGGTTGGTGAGGGCTGCTGAGAATGGCGATGTCAAGGCTTGCCATTGCTTGGGTCATCTCTACGACGAGCAATATGGATACAATGGCGTGTTGCACGACAATGATGTGGCAACGAAATGGTATACCATGGCGGCAGATGGGGGAGACTATTGCGCACAGATAGACCTTGTTTTCCATTGTTTAGATTGGCCTCGGTCAACCAAGGCACTTGACTTGGTGAGCAAGTATGCGACAATGGGCAATGTCTGTATGCAGAATACCCTTGCGCGTTACCTCATGAAAAAGAACGACCTGAAGCAAGCTTTCCATTGGTTTCAGGCAGCCGCTAACAACACGAATGCCTATGACGATGCCTATAATGACAATGGCATTGCGCCGTTGGTCGAGTCTTGGTACCAGCTTGGCAAGTGCTATTGCGAGGGAAAGGGAGTAGAGCGCAACGAGGCTGAGGGCTTGCGGTGGCTGAAGAAAGCTTCCGACTCTGGCTCGATGTCTGCCAAGAAATACTTGAACCAAATGAACAAATGATATGAGTAGCACAGTCAGAGTCAAATGCCCTAAGTGTTCTGCACTCTTGGAAGTGAAGAATGCCAGTGACGAAGGGGTGAAAACCATTCGATGTCCTAAATGTGGCAGTACCCTTCAGGTACGGTTTGGAGCGAATAAGGTGGCGGGACGCCCCTCCCCCCAAAGCCTCGACGATGGGTTAGGGGTAGAAACACAATTTGGCGGAGAGCAGTCCACCTCTGCTTGTCTTGTCTGTGACGGAGTGATGTATGAACTTCACGAGGGGCAGAATGTAGTGGGAAGGAGTAGCAAGTCGCAAGCTGACATCCAATTGCCTACAGGCGATGTGTATATGAGTCGTTCACATGCCAACATCCTCGTCGTCAAGACGGGAAGTGGTAGGCTGAAGTGCATCCTCTCGAATGGAAATAACAAGAACCCCATTTATGTCAATGATGTGAAACTTGAAGCATCAGACGAGGTGGTGCTGGCCGAGGGCGATGAGTTGAAGATGGGAAACACCCTTGTGACATTCACCAACCAAGGGTGAATGGGATAGTTTTTAGTCTTTATGTTATTCTGTTAAACCCACACAATCACGATGCGTTATTCTTTTTACAAGCCATATTCCATTTACGAACAGGGAAAGCGACCCAACCAAGAGGACAGTATTTTCCCCCGACATCAAGAGGCGACTGCACAAGACCGTATCTTCATCCTCTGTGATGGCATGGGAGGATATGAATATGGGGAATTAGCAAGCTCCACTATTTGTGAGTCATTGTCATCCTACCTGCTTGACAAGCCTGTCTTTTCAGAGGGAATCTTCATGGAGGCATTGCAAGACAGCTTCAGGGAGTTGGTGGAAAAGTCGAAGGGGATGGGTAATCGCATGGGAACGACTTTGGCATTTCTCGCCTTCACGGGAAAAGGATGTATGGCGGCACATATAGGTGACAGCAGGGTTTATCACATCCGTCCCTCTGAGGGTAAGGTGCTGTATGTCTCCCATGACCATTCCTTGGTGAACGACTTGTATGATGCGGGAGAAATTACCGAGGCGGAAATGAAGACCTCCCCACAACGCCACATCATCACACGCGCCATCAGAGGGGGAGAGAAGGGGCATCTGTCACAGCCCGAGATAAAGCATATCACCGATATTCGCCCCGGCGACTATTTCCTGTTGATGTCTGACGGCATGTTGGAAAATTTGGAAACGGATGACTTATTGCGGCTTCTGGTTCGCCAGGACATTGATGATACAGGGAAAATGGACTGGTTGAGAAATGCCACCGCTGGCAATGCCGACAACCATTCTGCCATGATGGTTCATGTGGCAGGAGTGGAAGATACAGACCAATGTAGTAATGCGTCAGCCATTCTGCCATCTTCAGGTAACAAACGTCAGTCCAAGAAAGTTGATTGGTGGAAGGCTTATTTCATGGCGTTGTGTGTCTTTGTTGTGATCTTATGGCTCATCATGAAATATTTATTCTAAGGTCTTGAAAGACTTCCATGTCTTGAGGTCTTTATAAACTATATGATAAAACGATGGAAATGGATTTGAGAGAAAATACGATGTTGAAGGATGGAACTTACCGAGTGGTGTCTGTCCTGGGAAGAGGGGGCTTTGGCATTACCTATAAAGCTATTACCCATGGTGCCGTGTCGGGTGTCCTCGGTGGGATGCAAGTCGATATACCCGTCACCATTAAGGAATTTTTCATGAAAGACTCATGTGTTCGCGAAGAGGAGACACAGCGCGTGTCTATCCCCACCGCTAATGGGAAGGAGCAGATAGAGAGATATAAGAAGAAGTTTATCAAGGAAGCATACAATCTATCCAAGCTAAACCATCCCAATATCGTGAAAGTTATCGATGTGTTTGAGGAAAACAACACCATCTATTATGTCATGCAATTCCTCAAAAATGGCACATTAACCCAGTATATCCGTGAGAATGGGAAGATGAATGAGGACATGGCGCGGAAATATATCTTACAAATAGCCGATGCCTTGGATTATATGCACACCAAGATGCACATCTGTCATTTTGACGTGAAGCCAAGCAACATCTTGTTGGATGACCATTATAACGCCAAGCTCATAGACTTCGGTATATCTAAGAACTATGATGAGGGGGGAAATGCCACCAGTAGCACGCCTGTAGGTATCAGCAAGGGGTATGCTCCTTTGGAACAGTATCGGCAGACACTCAATGAGTTCTCGCCCGCCTCAGATGTCTATAGCTTGGGTGCTACGCTCTATACGTTGTTGACTGGCAAGGTGCCGCCCGAAGCGAGCGAGGTGTTGGACAACGGTCTTCCCACACGTCCCGCCGATGTGTCGCCGAAGATTTGGAACGCCGTGGAGAAAGCCATGACTCCAAGAAGGAAAGACCGTCCGCAGCATGTGAGTGAAATCATCGCCCTGTTGAGGGATGAGGTGAAACCTGTAGTTGTTGTGGAAGATGACGTAGAGACGCAATTGATAGAAGATGAAGAGGCAAAAACGAAAGATGAAAAGGCGGCTCGTGCCAAGGGTTCTCAATCAAAGGGCTCTTCATTCTTCATCCTTGATCCTTCGATGAAAAGGATGTTGATAGGTGGGCTTTTGGCTGCCGCTTGTGTCATAGGGGGCTTTTTTGCTTGGAAGTCGTTGGGGGGAGCCTCCGAGAAATCACCCCAAGTGGTTGAAAGTAACCAGGTGGAAGACGTTGAGTTGGATTATGTGCTCAAGGGAGAGAATGGCAATGCCGATGTCTCGTTCCACTATAAGGGACAAGCGGTGGATGGTGTACCCGAAGGAAAGGGTATCGGCGAGTATGCCGAGGGTGTCTATGAGGGTAATTACCATGCCGGCAAGCGGGAGGATACCCATGCCATCATGAAGATGGCAAATGGCGATGTGTATGATGGGTCGTGGGAAAACGACTATTATGCCCATGGTCGATATACGGTAAGTGAGAGTGGAATGTATTTTGAGGGTGACTTCCGTCAGGGGGAACCCTATAATGGTACCAATTATAACCAAGATGGAAGTGTTTATTTTCGTATCAAAGAAGGCAAGGAAGTGGAATAAGGCGGTCTTGCTTTTTTGCCTTTTCATCATGTCGCCTATGTCAACATGGGCGCAGGAGGATGTTGCTACGTTGATGGAGAAAGGCAATGAGTTTTATAAGGAGGGCAAGTATTCCGCCGCAGTGGGATATTTTAAGAAGGCGGCAGACATGGGTCACGCTGAGGCACAGTTTTGTTTGGGTTATGCCTATTATGTAGGTGAGGGCATCATTCGCAATCTGGACTCGGCAGCGAGGTGGTTTCAGCTGTCTGCCGCGCAAGGATTTCCCAAGGCCATCTACAATCTTGCCTTTTGCTACATGGAAGGGAAGGGTGTCGAGAGAGACTATGACGAGGCGTTGCGCTTGCTGCGTTCTGCTGCCGAGAGTGGGTTGCCACAGGCGCAAGTGACCTTGGCGGAATGTTATGCCAATGGCATCCTTGTGGAGAAAGATACCATTGAGAGCCAACGATGGATGGAATTGTCGAGAAAGAAGGCGATTGGCGAAGAGGCGCAAACGTCTGTGGAGAATGCTCCCAAGCCACGTGTGGTGTACGGACCCACAAAGATGAAGAAAGAAACTGCCAAGGAGAATGAGGATGTCAAGGCTCCTGCGAAGAAGAAAAAGCGCAAAGAGGTGAAACCTGAAAACCAAATAGAAATCAATTTAGATTGAGATATGAAGAAGAAAGTATTATTGTTGACGTATGTGTTTGCTTGGTTCCTTGTTGGTATGGCAAACGGACAAAATGCGAAGATGGATAAGGCAGAAGCTGATGAACTGCTCTACAACGAGCTGAAGACGGCTTTACCTCCCTCTTCTTTCAAGGAAGAAATCGTGGGAACGGAAGACATAATAGAGAAAACCCATGAGCGAAACGTGTTTAAGGTCGTGGGTAAGTCTTACCAAATAGAGTCGCTGAGGTCTGATTTTTATGTGACACAAAAGGGTGGGAAATATGTCGCACTATATGATGCGAGCCATCCGTTGGAGTCGTTTGTCAACCTATTATTGAATAAGGTGAAAGACAATCGCCATCCCATCCTGATTACGCATCATCAATATGGCAATGTTATCAAGAAGCTCAAGATGCCAATGGCAAACTTGTATAACTTGTTGGGACGTACCATGGACATCTATTGTTTCGTCACCTCTATCGATAAGAATACTGTGAGTGGCGTGTTGGTGTTCCACAATGCCAAGGATGACATTATTCACTTGTTGGAGGTATCAGCCGAAACAATGTCTGTTACAAAGGCGGATGCCATCATCATTGCCGACCTATATAGTAACATACCACAAGATAACATTCGTTCATTATTTAAGGAAAGGAAGAAGAGATGAAAAGAATTACCACTTTATTGCCTACTTTGCTACTTAACCATCTTCTCTCTATCCTGCTCTTGGCATGGATGCCTATGGCGACAATGCGGGCAGATGGCGTGTTCAAAATTATTGAGGGAATGAAAGACCCTGCATTGAAAGCGACCATGGAAGCCAATGTCAATAATATGTTGAAGGCGATGGAGGCTGCGGCACTGAGCCATTCCAAGTCGTTGAAGCTGTCGAAGGACCAGTTCACCAAGGAAGCCATCAATGACTTGAATGAGATATGGAAGACGAGCGAGATGACTTGTCCGTCGTCTTTGTTGGCGTGTCGATGCTTGAAGACTTCCACAGGATGGCAGGTGAGAGGCATCCCCGTGGATTTTGCGGAGGCTGACCCTAATGAGAAACGTCAGGAGATTTCCATTGACTTCAATCAGGAGGGGATGATTACCAGTGTCTCTGTGGCGATGGAACTGCATCGGTATGATGAGATCATGGCACAGGCGGATGATGATGACATTGACTATTCACGGCGGCAAATCATCGTGGACTTCGTGGAGAACTTCCGCACGGCATACAACCGCAAGGATGTGAAGATGCTCAGAAGCGTGTTTGGAGAGAAGGCGTTGATTATCACAGGGCGTGTCGTCTCGGAAAAACCTAACACAGACATTTCTAAAATTCGGTTGAATAACGACCGTGTGATTTATACCAGACAGACAAAGGAAGAGTATTTAGCGAAATTGGAGCGTGTTTTTAAAGCCATCAAGTATATCAATGTGACGTTTAAGGACATTGAAGTGGTGAGACATCCCAAATACGATGATATCTATGGAGTTACTCTCAAGCAGTTTTGGCATACGAACACTTATAGTGACGAGGGATATCTGTTCTTACTCATTGACTTCAGGGACAAGGACCACCCTCAAATCCAAGTGCGTACATGGCAACCTTACAAGGATAAGCATGGAAACATCGTCACCGATGAGGATGAAGTGTTCCACTTGGGCTCATTCCGTATAACAAGATAACAAAAATTTAAAATACAGATAATTATGAAAAAACTATTTATGTTGTTGGCGGTATTGGCATTTGCAGCGCAAATGATGACCGCGCAGAATGTGTTTGAGTTGACAGACATCTCCCAACCGAACGACATCTATTCTGGGGAAGAGAATGAGGGAGCTGTCTTAATTCGATGCAATCACTCCATTCCCTTGCAATTCTCATCTTCCATGGATAAGAATGCAGAACCTTTCATGACGGACATACAAGGGACAGACTCCTTGTATTATATTGTGTTCCCAACGGGCAAACGCTACCGTGGGCGGCAATTGACCATCTCGGCAAGTGGATATAGATCGGTGACGATAGATCTCAATCTGGAACCCAAGCAACTCCTGTCGTACCAAATCATTGACCCCAACAGCATGGTGGATGCGGGTTGCTACAGGGGACACCGCAATAAAGGCATCAGCGAGTTGAAGAACTGCAATTACCAAGAGGCGAAGAACCAGTTTGAGCTTGCGCGTGAATGTTCGGACGTGAACAAGGAAGAGAATGAGAAGAACATCGCTTTGGTTGACACCATCTTGCGTTATCGAGATTTGGCTAACAATGAATATAAGCTTTTCAATTACAATAAGGCAAGCGTGTATTATGGAATGGTGGTAGAACTCAATTCTTACGATTGGTTTGCCTCCGATAGGAAGAGAGATTGTATTGTTAAGTTCACAGAAGATTGTACTTCTCTCTTTGAGCAGGCCGAGCATTTCTTTAATGAGAAAGAATATGATAAGGCCAAGGAGTTATATCAGCGTGTCATTAGTAAGGAATGCCCCAGTTACTCTAATGCGGTGACACGACTTAGTGCGATAGATAGCTATCAGAGGGCAAGGAAGAGTCACAATACAGTCGTGACTTTCGATTATGACTTTGACAAATGTGTGGGTCTGCACCTCGGTAGTTATAAGAACAAGAAAACAAGTGGATTCTTCCAATTCAATATGAATATGAAAGATTTAGGCGATTTCATTCGTGGCGTTGGTCATTACGGGCAATCCCCAGAGTTCAACGTGGCGTTTGGCTTTACTCGTAAGATAGTGGAACCTGTTTGGATTTACTTCACCCCATTCGGGGCGACAAGCAAGTTCTATTTTGGCACTTTCGGTAAAGATGAAAATAATAATAATAAAAAGTATTATCCTACGAAGGATAATTATCCAAACGTTGACAAGAAAGAACTAATATATGAAGAACAAAATATGGAAGACGAGGAAATTAAGAAGGTAAATGTCGCCTTCGCTTGGTCACCTACAATAGGTTTGATGTTTAAGTATAGCTATTTTGCCTTGCACTTTGGATATCAATATCGTTTCTCCATCAAGAAAGATTTGGAGGATTATATAGGTGCGAGTAGGTTCACCATTGGCGTTGGTGTCGCTTTCTAATTGTTTCGTGTATAAATCGGGGCATTTCGTGTAACATCCATCAAAATATTTGGCGGGTATTGAAATAATGCCGATATTTGCAGCGTAGTAATCAATAAACATAGTAATTATGAAAGCAAATAATGATGAGACTGTGTTCCTCGGAGGTTCACAAGAAGAAATGAAAGAAAACAAGATGAAGAACGATTTGCGGTCTATGTGGAAGCCTGTCACCATTGGTGGCACGAGTGCCATGATGCTCGGCATTGGTGCGTTGGCAGCCAACCAGTTGGCAGATGGTGTCTTGCAGGTGGATAATGACAAGTCGTTTGAGGAAGCTGTCGAAGAGGCACGTGCGGAGCTGGGTTCCGACGGGATTTTCCAGTACAAGGATGGTATTTATACAACCTGCTCTCCTGAGGAGTGGGAGGAGATGTCCGACGAGCAGATTGCTGAGTTAGTGTCTCAGGCTGTGTCAAACGACCTCATGGAAATTGACTTGACTGACAATGTGCAGCATGTTGGTGGCAGTTCTGAACCCATTGTTGTTGAGGTGAATGACCAATATGGGCCTTTAGCGATGGAAACAGGCGAACAGGAGGTGCGCGTTGTTACCGAGGAGATTGACCCATCGGAGGTGGTGCTGGTGGATGATGTCTCTGTTGTTGAGGAAGATGTTAGTCTCGTTGATAAGATTATTGATGGGATTGTTGACTTCATCAATCCCGACTCCGTTCCATCTGGCAATTATGAAGTCTCTACACTTCAGGCATCTAAGGATGTTGAAGGTATCGATGATGCCATAGAGGAGGCGATAGATGAAATCAGCAACCCAGAGGTTGCACCCGACATGCCTGACTATATGGAAGATGCTGACGTGTCATCAATCATTTAAGGATGCGAAGGATAGTATTGCTGACATGTCTGCTGGTTGGCACCGCACTTTGTTTATTAGCCAAGACGTACATCGTTGCTGTGGGAGTGTCTGATTATCCTGGTACACAAATGGATCTTCGAGTCAGTGCCAATGATGCCAAGACCATCGCTAAGATATTTGCCAAGAATGGTCATTCCGTTGCCTACTGCCTTAGGGACAGTATGGCAACGGAAGCCCATGTCTTTCAGGTGATGAAAGAATATTTCGCTGATGCGGTTGAAGATGATGTCATTATCCTGTTTTTCAGCGGTCATGGCTTCCCCGGTGGCTTGTTCTTGTACGATACGCATTGTTTCTACGAGGACATCTTTGAGGTGATGAAACAAAGCAAGGCTCGCAACAAGGTCATCTTTGCCGATGCTTGCTATTCAGGAAAAATGCGGGTAGAGGCAAAGAGGGATTCAACCGTTACCCAAAACAACGTGATGTTTTTCCTTTCCTCGCGCTCTGCGGAGAAATCATCGGAGACAGTCTACAACAATAGCCTGTTCACTTTATATTTAGAAAGAGGGTTGCGCGGTGGGGCAGATGCCAACCGCGACCGTACCATCACGGCTCGCGAACTCTATAACTTCGTTCACGAAAAGGTGTCAGAGGCTTCAGTGGGATTGCAGCATCCCGTGATGTGGGGGAAGTTTGATGGTGGGATGCCCATTATCAAGTGGTGATTCCTCTGGGGTTTCCGTCACCAATGCCTTACTGGGAGGGCATTGCCTCTCGCGCATTTCTTCTTGCCATTCTTCATAAAGTGTCACGTGTGGAATGGCTAATTCTAATTCTGCCTCCTCTTCTTCCTCCTCTTGGCGGAATGGAACGGCAGTCTTTTTCCCAACCTTTTTCACCTCAACCATCGCCACACCTTGCGCAATGATGCCCAACGCCTTGGCGGCTCCCCATGACAAGTCGATGATACGACCTTTGATGAAAGGTCCTCTGTCGTTGACGCGCACAACAACTTCCTTGCCGTTCTTGGGGTTTTTCACGTGGAGTAGGGTGCCGAAGGGGTAGGTGCGGTGGGCGCAAGTCATGCTGTCGTGATGCAACCGCTCGCCGTTAGCAGTACGTGCGCCCGTTGCCCCTTTTGCATAAAAAGTGGCTTTACCACTCTGCGTTTGCGCTTGCAGGGTAGTAAAGCCAATAATAATCATTAATAATGATAAGAAACTTCTTCTATATTCCACTATTCATTATTTAAATTATACAATACCTTGTGCCATCATGGCGTTAGCCACTTTCATGAATCCAGCAATGTTGGCACCCTTTACATAGTCAACATAGCCATCTGCCTCCTTGCCATATTTCACACATTGCTCGTGGATGGAGTGCATGATGTAATGCAGTTTCTCGTCTACTTCCTTGTCGCTCCAGTTGAGTCGCATCGAGTTTTGAGTCATTTCCAATCCTGATGTGGCAACACCGCCGGCATTCACCGCCTTGCCTGGGGCAAATAGAGCCTTGGCTGCCACAAACTTCTCTGCTGCCTCGGCGGTGCATCCCATGTTGCTCACCTCGGCGATGCACAACGGGCAGTTGGCAAGGATCATGTCTGCGTCATTGCCATTAAGCTCGTTTTGCGTGGCGCAAGGTAGGTAGATGTCGGCTTTCTGTTCCCAAGGCTTCTTTCCCTCATAGAAAGTCGAGCCGTCAAACTCATCCTGGTATGGCTCGCAGACATCGTTTCCGCTGGCACGTAGCTCAAGCATATATTCAATCTTCTCGGCATCCAAGCCCGCTGGGTCATAGATGTAACCGTCAGGACCGCTGATGGTAATAACCTTAGCACCCAGTTCCGTTGCCTTCTTGGCGGCACCCCAAGCCACATTACCGAATCCACTCAATGCGATGGTCTTGCCCTTGATGTCAATGCCCCGCGTTGCCAACATGTGGTTGACGAAGTAGATGGCACCATATCCCGTAGCCTCGGGACGGATACGAGAGCCGCCATATTCAAGTCCTTTGCCCGTGAGGACACCTTGGAATTGGTGGGTGAGCTTCTTGTACATGCCAAAGAGATAGCCAATCTCGCGGCCTCCCACGCCAATGTCGCCAGCAGGAACATCCTCGTCTGGACCGATGTGTCTGTATAGTTCTGTCATGAAGGCCTGGCAGAAGCGCATCACCTCGGCATCGCTCCGTCCGCGTATGGAGAAGTCAGAGCCGCCCTTGCCGCCGCCCATAGGCAATGTGGTGAGGGCATTCTTGAAAGTCTGTTCAAATCCAAGGAATTTCAAGATGGATAAGTTGACAGATGAATGGAAGCGCAGGCCGCCCTTATAGGGACCGATGGCACTGTTGAATTGCACCCGATAGCCAAGGTTGACATGTACCTCGCCCTTGTCATCCACCCACGGCACACGGAATGTGACGATGCGCTCGGGTTCCACGATACGCTCAATGAGCTTGGCTTTCTCAAACTCGGGATGCTGGTTGTACACGTCTTTGATAGAGATCAGTACCTCTTTGACGGCTTGCAGGTATTCCTGTTCGCCTGGATGCTTGCGTTGCAAGTCTTGCATGATTTTCTCAACTTCCATGGTAATAATTTGTTTAATGTTTAGGTATTGAGTTTACAAATAGTCAATATGACACTACAAAAATAGGCTTTTATGGGATAACTGCCAAATAAAAAGCGAATAATTTTGCATTTGCATGAGGCAATTTGTAAGATTATTGTTTTCATATTAGACCTTTTGCAGAGACGTTTTGTAGGTTAAACAAGGGAAAAACCATGAGTTTTGACACCTATATTGCCCTAAAAGGCTCAAAAAATGCTGAAAACTTGGCGTTTTTGTATATTTTTGCTTAATTTTGCATGGTTTTATGATGAAAGCGAATGAAGAATCTTTTTTACTTTTTTGCCCTCTTGCCTTTTTGCCTTTTTTTCAGTTGTACAGACACTCATTATGACCTCGACCAGGTAGATGCCACGATGGGCGTGGGTGGCGATGACTTCGCATTATTGGGAAACAACACGACGGAGGAGATTCCCTTGGAGGATATCTTTAACATAGAGGAGAGTCGTTTCGTGCATATTGGTGAGAATGGCAATTACGTTTTGACAGGTACCAACACGGTTCCATTCAATATGTCGATGGCGATGGATCCTATCACCATCTCTTCTGCATCAACCCGCGAGAAAGTGGTGTCCATTGACCTCAAGGACTTCTCCAGTTCGGAGAATGTCAAGGCGCGACGAGCAGTGAAAAAGGAGCTTATCGTGGAGCGCACCCTTGCCTCTGTGGAATATGAATCCACCGACATCCCTGAGATGATTGAGGAACTCGACTACATGCACACCGAGGCAACGATGCGCATGAAGGTGGAATTTAACGAAAATGTTCTCAAGGTGTTCAAGAAGATGGCATTGGTCAAAATCCAATTGCCTAAGTTTATCGATGTGGGAGACATCTCGTTTGACGGAAATCCCTTACAGGCAGATGCTGACAACTGTGTCACGTTGGTAGATGTCGTGCCGCCGTCGATAGGATATTCCACCGTGACGATGACTGTGAAAGGTATCGACCTCACAAAGGGTGATGATAAGAACTTCGTAGTTTTCGAGAAAGGAAAACGTCTCTATGCCAAGGGCGACATGACAGTATTTGTCACGATGAAGCTCGAAGACGTGAATGTTTTTTACTTGGAAGACCCCTATATCTTCTCTGCCAAATGTACGGCAGAGATGAGCGATACGAAGATTACGGGGCTTGAGGGGGTGTTCGACATCACTTACGAGCGTGATATGATGGGCAAGCTGATTATCAATAGTTACCCAGAGTTCTTGTTGGATCCAGACGTGCGCCTCAGACTCTATGACCCACATATTGACCTTGTTTATGAAAATGACCTCCCTGTTGATGGCATTGTGAGTGGACATCTCGTCGCTACCGATCGTTATGGCAACCACTTTGCCGACATTCCTGTGCCGCCCTTCAAGATGAAAGGGCAGGGGAAGGGCGTGGTGAGCTTGCGGAGAATACCTGCGCCATCGACGGAAGACTCCACTATCGTTGCCATAGATAACATCATGGATATCGTCAACATCCTTCCGTGTAAGGTGGAACTATGGGATGTGAAAATCAAAAATGCCAATAGTGGACGCTCAAGTGTGAAACTGGGCTACGAATACCAGTCCAACTCCCATTATATGCTCCACAACAATCTGTCGCTTGCGGCAGGTGGACAGGTCGTTAAGAACGATACCATCAAGGAACTGCACGACTGGGTGAAAGACTTGCGTTTCAAGGAAACAACCGTCGACGGCAAGAAAGGGATAGATGGCTATGTGCAGATGGATGCGGATGTGGAGAACAAGGTTCCTGCTTATATTACCATCACCGCATACGGCATTGATAACAATGGAGACAGCATCAGCACAGACCGCTTGTATTTTACCATAGACAAGGTGGTGCCTGCATCACTTGATGGCGTGACACCCTCAAAGTGCCACATCACCATCATCGCCAGGGCGGCTGATAACGATGTGTTTAAGGTTTTAGACCAAATCAAGTTCCATATGATTGGTGCGGCGAGTGATGAGAATGGACAGAATCCCGTGGAGGGTATACCCATCAATGCCTATACCCATACCATTAAGCTAATCAATGTCACTTTGAAGAAACATGGGAAGATTGTGGGTGACTTCAACTAATGAAAGGCAACGAGAGACATGAATAAGCAATATACACATTATTATATTTATATAGGACTCGTCCTTTTTACGGGTTTATGGAGCTTGGATTTGTCGGCACAGGTGCTACATGGAGGCTATTTCAATCGCCATTATCTGTATCGTCACGACCTCAACCCCGCCATTGGCAATGACACTACGTATGTTTCAATGCCAGGATTAGGCAATGTGAATGCCAAGACAATGGGTAATTTTGGGTATAAGGATGTGGTACAAGACAACCCCTTATATCCCAATGAGAGTGATAAGCGATTGACAACATTCATGAATCCTTATTTAAGCAACCCATTGGATGGCTTTAGCAAAGGCAACAATAAGGTGAGTGGGCAGTTCCATGTTGGGTTGCTTTCGGCAGGATTCAAGGGATGGGGCGGCTACAACACCGTTGAACTCAATGCCCGTGCGATGGCGTATGCCAAGATTCCTTATCGGTTGATAGAGTTTGCCGCCAATACGGGCAACCAATATTATGACATCGGCGACATCGGCATGATGGCTCAGGGCTTTGCGGAGCTTGCCGTGGGTCATTCCCGCCAGATAGATGAACGTTTGCGAGTGGGTGCCAAGATGAAGTTGTTGTTGGGCATCGGGAAAGCCTCGGTGGAGATGAATGATGTCACGGCAGACCTTGCCAACGACCAGCAATGGACAATACACGGCGATGCGCAGGCACATGTGTCGATGAAGGGTTTTAACTATAAGAGTGAGGCCAAGGAATATGAAGGGCGCAACACCATATACCATCGTGTCAATGACATTGACATCGACGGCACGGGCATTGGCGGAATAGGTTTGGCGTTTGACTTGGGAGGCATTTACAAAGTAAATGACGACTTACAGGTGAGTGCCTCTTTGCTCGATTTGGGTTTTATCTCATGGAACAACGACATGTATGCCATCAACAAGGAGAAGTCGTTTGTGTTTGAAGGCTTCCATGACCTGTCTATCACCAAGGAGAAGGTAACCCATGCCAAATACCAGATGCAAGACTATATGGACCAGGTGACAGACTTCTACAACCTACGCGACCGTGGGGACCAAGGGGGAAGGGTGACGGGCATCGGTGCCACGCTCAACCTCGCTTGCGAATACACGTTGCCGACGTATCGGCAGTTGCGACTCGGCGCATTGAGTACCACGCGCTTGCAGGGGAAATACACTTGGACGGAGGCAAGGGTGAGTGCCAATTATGAACCGCTCTCTTGGCTCGACGGCAATGTCAGCCTCGCCGCCAACAGCTTCACGACAAGTATTGGTTGGATGTTGAACTTTCATCCCAAGACAGTGAACTTCTTTATCGGCATGGACCACCTCATGGGCAAGTTCAGCAAGGAGATGATACCCCTGAGTTCCAATGCCAGCCTCTCGTTAGGACTTAACTTTACATGGTAATTATCCATTCCCTTGATATAATTGTAATGATATGAATAAGACAGTGGCTTTCATCTTGGCAATGCTGGGTATCGGTTCAGGCACAGCATGTAGCCAGCAAGATTATGAGAACGTGAATGTGGAGGCATTTGCAGAGTTGGTGAACCGTGGCGACGTACAACTATTGGATGTACGCACGGCAGAGGAATTTGCCGAGGGGCATATTGCTGATGCCGTCAATATTGACATAAAACAAGAAGGATTCACGCAACGGGCCATGAAGGCGTTGGATGTCAACAAACCTGTTGCTGTCTATTGTCGTAGCGGTAGGCGGTCGGCAAATGCCGCGAGCCTATTGGCGAAGGAGGGGTTCCGCGTGACAAATCTCCTCGGGGGCATCCTTGCGTGGAAAGAGAAGCAAATGTCCACAACCACAAAAACTGTGGAGATAGACACGTTTACCACACCCAATGGCAAGACGGTGAAGTTCTATGCACTCATGCACGCTTGTATCCGAATTGTCTTTGATGGCAAGGAGATCGAGATTGACCCCGTGGGCAAGCTCGGAGAACGTACCGTTGACTATGCCAACATGCCGAAAGCCGACTATATATTCGTCACACATGAGCACCGCGACCATTTTGACAAGGAGGCGATAGCGATGCTTTCAGCCCAGGATGTCACACGGCTTGTCACCAACAAGCGATGCGCTGACATGCTCGGCTATGGGCAGGTGATGGTCAACGGTGACCAGATGACCCTTGCCGAGGGCATCACCGTGGAGGCTGTACCCGCCTATAACTACACAGAGGGACACACCCAGTTCCATCCCAAAGGACGCGATAATGGCTATATCCTGACACTCGACGGCTTGCGCGTCTATATCGCTGGCGACACGGAGGACATCCCCGAAATGGCGAACATCAAGGACGTCGACATCGCCTTCCTTCCTTGTAACCAACCTTATACGATGACCACGGGGCAGTTGGTGAATGCTGCCCGCGTCATCAAACCACGGGTATTGTTCCCATATCATTATGGCAATACCGACGTTTCCTCATTACCGACACAGTTGAAGGCAGACGGCATCGATGTCAGGATTAGGCATTATGAGTGATTTGGTAGAAGGGTTTTTGTCAAGAAAATATCACGAATGAGGGGCAAATGCAGCCCCTCATTTCGTATTAGAATATCTTTGGTCGAAAATAACGCAATTATGGCGAATGACGTAAGCGTCTGACAATCAATAAGATATGATTTTTGTCGTTTTTTGGATGCCTTTTTTACCCCCGATAAATGCCCTTTTTGGGCAAAATTACTGCCGCATTTATGGAGGATAACTGCCGCATCCGCACAAATTACTGCCGCAGAAAAAATGTTAAACCCATATCTCCGTCCCAAATAACCAGATTTTTCTATCATTTTGGAGTATTTAGTCGTCCAAAACGATTCTATTTTGCATCATTTTCCGGATGTAATTTTGTCAATCTTTTTCAAAGAAAAAAACGAATACGAATACCACGAATCAAACGAACCATGACAATAAGGAACAAAAATTCACACGAAACATACACAAATAAAATATGTGCATATTCATGAGAATTTTTGTTCCTTACAAGATCTATAGAATCAATTGGATGACTCGTTTATTCGCAGGTGTCTAATGCTTGGCGAATGTCATCGAGAATATCGTCCACATCCTCAATGCCCACAGACAGGCGGATGAGGTCGGGAGCTACACCCGCCTCGCGCAGTTGCTCGTCGCTCAACTGGCGGTGGGTGTGGCTGGCGGGGTGAAGGACACAGGTCTTGGCATCAGCGACATGCGTGACGATGGTGATGAGTTTCAGCGAGTCCATGAACTTGATGGCGGTCTCGCGGTCGCCCTTCAACCCGAAGGCGATGACCCCACAGGAGCCATTGGGGAGGTATTTCTCGGCAAGGGCATGGCATTCGTCATCTTCCAACCCGCTGTAATGTACCCATGCCACGCGGTTGTCATTGTGGAGAAACTCTGCCACCTTCTGTGCATTCTCGCAATGACGCGCCATGCGGAGGTGCAGGGTTTCCAAGCCCAAGTTCAGCAAAAAGGAGTTTTGTGGGGCGGGAATGGAGCCGAGGTCGCGCATCAACTGGGCAACGAGCTTGGTCATGTACCCCATCTTGCCGAATGCCTTGGTATATGTCAGTCCGTGATAGCTCTCATCGGGGGTACACAAACCAGGGAACTTCTCAGCGTGGGCATCCCAATCGAAGTTGCCGCTGTCCACGACAACGCCGCCGACCTGCGTGGCATGACCGTCCATATACTTCGTCGTGGAGTGGGTAACGATGTCTGCACCCCACTCGAAGGGACGGCAGTTGATGGGCGTGGCGAAGGTGTTGTCAACGATGAGCGGCACTCCGTGGCGGTGGGCGATATGGGCAAACTTCTCGATGTCAAGGATCTTGCACCCGGGATTGGAGATGGTCTCGCCGAAAAGTGCCTTGGTGTTGGGCTTGAATGCCGCCTCAATCTCCTCCTCACTTGCCTCTGGCGATACAAAGGTGCAGTCGATGCCTAACTTTTTCATCGTCACACCGAAAAGGTTGAATGTCCCTCCGTAAATCTCGCTTGACGAGACGATGTGGTCGCCCGCCTCGCAGATGTTGAAGATGGCATAGAAATTGGCAGCCTGCCCCGATGAGGTGAGCATCGCGCCGATGCCTCCCTCCAATGCCGCAATCTTCTTTGCCACGGCATCGTTGGTGGGGTTTTGCAGGCGGGTATAGAAATAACCCTCCTTCTTCAGGTCGAAGAGCATCGCCATCTCGTCGGAGTTGTCATATTTAAACGTAGTACTCTGAATGATGGGGAGTTGCCTCGACTCCCCGTTTTGTGGCTCCCATCCCCCGTGTACGCATAGGGTGGAGCGTTTGAGGTTCTTTTTCATATTGGTGTTATCGATAATGTTTTCTTTTTTTTTGATTGACTGCAAAATTAACAAAAAATGGTGATAAAACCTTGGTATGTGGTTTTAAAATAGCAGTTACAATGGTAATATCGTGTTTTTGAGGGCATCATCATGAAAAACAAGGGAGAAGAAAGGATTTGTCAAATCATTTTTTTTCATTGTGATGTAAATCGATATTTTTCTTCCGTCGTATAGTCTGTGACACACACATCTGCTTCGGGTTGATATCAAATAATTTTGGGAATGAATTACGATGAAAGGGATAGGATCCTATAATAGTACCGTATAGAATTATTTTTTTCATAAAAATAGGCAAAAAACTTGTTTTTTTACTAAAATAGATGTAATTTTGCATCCGCTAAATATAAAATGTCTGAAATCGAAATAAGTTTAACTATAAAAATAGATAATAAAACATGATTATTGTACCCGTAAAAGATGGTGAGAACATCGAGAGAGCCTTAAAGAAGTTCAAGAGAAAATTCGAGAAGACTGGTGTCGTGAAAGAGCTGCGCAAGCGTCAGCAGTACAACAAGCCGTCTGTCTTGAAGAGGCTGAAGATGCAACATGCCATCTATGTACAGAAACTACGCGACAGCGAAGAATAATCTTCCAAAATATTTGGCGGTTTAAATAAAAATCCGTATATTCGTTGCCGAAAACGATTTTGATAGCAACGAATGATGATTGAAAGATTCTTGGAGTATATGCAGTATGAGCGCAACCGCTCATTGCTGACCGTGAAAAGCTATGAGGAAGACCTTCGGGCTTTTGAGGTGTATTTCAAGGATTTAAAGATAGATGGATTGACATGGGAGACTATCGATGCTGACATCATCCGTGGTTGGATGGAAAGCATGATGGACAAAGGGAATACGGCAACGACAATCAACCGACGATTGAGTGCGCTGCGTTCCTTTTATCGTTTTGCGTTGTCGAGAAACTTGGTTGCATCAGATCCTGCCCATCCCATCAAGGGACCGAAGAAGAACAAGCCCTTGCCCCAGTATCTCCGCGAGACGGAGATGGATCGACTCATCGATGATATGCCATGGAATGATGATATATATATAAATGTACGTGCGCGTACCATTATTTTATTATTCTATGAGACGGGAATTCGATTGGCAGAGTTGGCATCGTTGGATGATAGTTCCATTGATTTCGTCCATCATGAGATGAAAGTGCATGGAAAGAGGGATAAAGAGCGGCTTATTCCCTTGGGAAAAGAGATTATGGAAGTGCTGGAGGCGTACATCGACATGCGAGACAAACATGTTGTGAGAAATAGCTCCGCCTTGTTTGTCACTGACAAAGGTGAGCGGATGGAACACTTTCAAATCAGGAATGAGGTGAAAAAGCATCTGTCAAAGGTCACTACCATGAAAAAGAGGTCGCCCCATGTTTTACGGCATACATTCGCCACGGCGATGCTCAACCATGAGGCAGGGCTGGAAAGTGTGCAAAAACTGTTGGGACACGAGAGTCTTGCCACGACGGAAATCTATACGCATACCACATTCGAACAATTGAAGAAAACATATTCTAACGCCCATCCAAGGGCTAACCTTAATTAAATTAAAGGAGGTAACTATGGAGATTAAGATTCAGTCGATTCATTTCGACGCAACGGAGAAGCTACAGGCGTTCATCGAAAAGAAGACCGCTAAGTTGGAAAAATCATTTGAGGATGTACAGAAAGTGGAGGTGCAGCTGAAGATTGTCAAGCCAGCTACCGCCATGAACAAAGAGGCAAGCCTCGCTGTGACTGTACCGGGAAACACATTGTATGTGGAAAAGACTTGTGACACCTTTGAGGAAAGCGTCGACCAATGCGTGGATGCGATGAAAGTGCAATTGTCGAAATACAAGGAAAAACTCCGCAACAGATAAAAAAAACACGAAAAAGTTTTGTTGGTTTAAAATTTATCTGTATCTTTGCAGCCGTTTTACGACACGTTTTAAAGCGAAGCCTAACGGCTGCAAAGATTGCCTCTTTAGCTCAGTTGGCCAGAGCACGTGATTTGTAATCTCGGGGTCGTTGGTTCGAATCCGACAAGAGGCTCAAAGCAAGAGTGCTTGGGAGAGAATAATAAGTTGCATAAACAAGGGTGGTTTCCAGAGCGGCCAAATGGGGCAGACTGTAAATCTGTTGTCTTTCGACTTCGGTGGTTCGAATCCATCACCACCCACTTCTGAAGAGTTTTTGCGGAAATAGCTCAGTCGATAGAGCACTAGCCTTCCAAGCTGGGGGTCGCGGGTTTGAGTCCCGTTTTCCGCTCT
>JAFYZV010000173.1 GCA_017548525.1 Prevotella sp. | reverse complement strand
ATATATTAGGTATAATATATATAATAATAACGTATAATAATAGCATCCTGTACTTTCGCAAGGTGCTTATTGTCACAAATTCACATGTCACAGAGGCACATTTTCCTGTTTTTGTTTACTGTCGTACTGAATTGGTTGACTGCTCCCTCTCAATCCTGCACGAAGCCGATTCTCCTCCGTGGCTTCATCCTCGGTTCCTTGGCTTGCAGCTCCGCCAACGCCGTGCTGATGGCATCTAATTGGGCGCGAGTAGACTCGTTGATGTCCAATGGTGTCCGAAAAATGCCTTTAGGCATGGGATGGGAGTAGCCAGCCATACAGCTGCCCCCCTGGGGGCAGCGCAATGGCTGGGACAATGGTGCGGAAGCAATGCGTGCCTTTAGGTACGCGAGAGGGAGAAGGTATGTCGCCTACCTATAGGCAGGCTTCTATCTACCCGTCTTATACCAGCCATTTCGAAACACCTAACGGCGTTTCTGTATGGCTGGCTACCGATATCTGATGCCTAATGGCATCAATAATGTGAACCTATCAATGTTGCAAAGTTGCAAAGTTGCATTTTGACATTTACTAATGGGAAATATGGTGTTTACGACTTGCAAAAATGGTGTTTACAGGGCGTAAATATAGTGTTTATATTTTTTAACACGAACACCCCATTTTGTTAACAGATTTTTACAGGTTAGCGAAGCCCGATTTTTGGTGGTTACGATTTATAGCGGTAACTTTGCATAGAAATCAGAAGAGACGGAAGCCGAAAATAGTGCGCAGATTGGAGGCGGTGAATCGACTGATGGACATACGTAAATTATTCATTATCAATCAATTATTAACAACACAAACACTAAACTATGTTGAAGTACAAACTTTACCAAGACAATCGAGAGGGGTCGAAGACCGAAGGCAAGTGGTTTGCTCGCGTGGCAGTCGCCGAGACGGTGGACCTTGATGGACTCGCCAAGCACATGGCTGACCACCACAGCCCGTACTCCGTGGGATTGATCACGGGCATCCTGAAGGACATGGTGAATTGCATCCGCGAGTTGGCGCTCGACGGAAAGGCGGTGAAAATCCCCGACCTCACCATCTTCTCCCTCGGATTGCAGACCACGGGAGCGGACACCGCCAAGGAGTTCACCGCCGCCAAGAACGTGGTGAGCGTGAAGATGCGCAGCCGCGCCACGGGCGTGTTTACCCGCCAGCAGTTGAACCTCGTGGCTCACGTGAGGGAGCAGGACGACTACACCTCGCCCGATACCGACGACGACGGGGGCGACGAAGGAGGCGAAGGTGGTGGCGAGTGAGCCGTAGGCTTGTAGGGGCGTTCAATTTCTCGCCAAGGGCGATTGCCAATCACGGGCGGAAACGCGGTTCCGCCCCTACAAGCCCACCATGAAACGAAAGATAAAAATGAAAGATGAAGGATGCAGGAAAGGGCGCACTACGTGCGGAAATTCCACAAAATGGGAGTCAAAATTGAATCAAAATAACCTTAAAGCATCACAGATTGAGCATTACGGATTAAACATTGAGAAGCATTAAGCATTAAATAACATGAAACGGGAGACTTGGAAATTCATCATTCAGTTGATTGTCGCCATTTTGACGGCGATTGCCACCACCTTGGGCGTGACAAGCTGCTTATAAAAGCGAAAAGGTGAAAAGGATTGTACTAACCCTATTCACCTTTCCAATTTCTATACCATGAAGTTCTCGAGGGACGAATGGAAAATGACCGAATGATAGTCACGACATTTCCCGATCATACACCAAGGAAAAACCCTATGCGAATGAAGAGATTCTTATTTGAACAACAACTGGGCAAACTGGTAGAGGCTACGTCGCCAAGTCTGCCACTCGTGAGCCGTCTCGGGAGAGACATACCAATGGGCATTGATGCCCAAAGCCTTCAAGTCGGCAGCCGCCTTATCGACTCCCATCCTGTCGTTTTCCCTACTGCCACAACTCATGAAAAGCACCTTGTTGGTCTTCTTGAAGTCGTTAGCATCTTGGAGTTCCTCCGTGCGGAAAGTGCCACCGCTAAACATGCCCACATACGCAAACTTGGTGGGGTTGGCAAGGGTTATCATGTGTGTCTGCATACCACCCATGGAGAGACCTGCCAAGGCACGGTGCTCGGTATCGGCAATGACGCGATAATCCCTCTCCACCATGGGGATGATGTCTTTCAACAACACCTCTTGGAATCCATTGAAACCGCCAAATCCACCACGGCGTGGACCACCGCGACGCGGTCCATCTCCTTGGGGACGTCCTCCTTGTCCGCCAGGACGTGGTCCCATGTTGGGGAATCCGAATGGACGGTTGGCTTGTGTGGTGTCAGGATGGGCTGGGATGGCATTCAATCCGTTGTCCATGACGATGATGAAAGGCACCGCCTTGCCAGCGGCAATGAGGTTGTCCATGATGATTCCCGTCTTGCCTTGTGCCGACCATCCCGTCTCGTTCTCACCCATGCCGTGTTGCAAGTAAAGCACGGGGAACTTCTTCGATGGGTTCTCGCGATAGGCGGCGGGCAGATAGATGTAGCAATGGCGCATCTTCTCGGTGACCGTGGAATAATAATACACCTCATTGACCGAGCCTTGCGGCACGTTTTTCACGGTGTAAAACTCCTCATCGGCGGCTGGCACGTCAATGCCACTCCCCCATCGGCTGGCTCCATAGTAATACTTACTTCCTGGGTCGGGAACGGAGGCACCATCGATATTGAGCTGATAGTAATGGAAACCCACGTCTTGCGGAGCCGACTCTCCCGTCCATACGCCTTCCTCGTTTTTCACCAAGTCGTACTTCACGCCGCCAATGTCGAGCTTGACACTCTTGGCATCTGGTGCGGAGATCTGCGCACGAACCATGCGTTGGGAATTTACCATGGGGTATTCATGCCCCTCTTGATTGGTGGATGCTGGCTTAAAGTCCTCTGCCACCTGTGCGTTTGCCGTAACCGCCATAAAGGCTGTTACCAATAGGAAAAAATGTTTCATAAAAAAATAGTTAATAATATGTCTATTTCATGTTTGACGGAATAGAGGCTAATTGGTTTAATGTGTCCCTTAATCCATGCGGTCGCGGTAATCCTCGTATCGGAACGTGCGGAGCGTTTCCAACGTGCCATCGAGATGCAAGATGGCGATGGAGGGATGGCAGATGCCATTAAACATATTGGTCTTGACGGTGGTGTAGTGGAGCATATCCTCGAAGATGATGTTCTCGCCCACTTGCAAAGCATGGTCGAACCGCCAAAAGCCCATGAAGTCGCCCGATAGACAACTATTTCCGCCAATGCGATAGACGTGTTCCATGGAAGATGGAAAATGGAAGATGGAAGATGGGTTATTATCAGAACGGTCATCGGGCAATGGTGAATGGTCTATTATCTCCGCCCCTCGTATCTCGGGCATATAAGGCATTTCGAGGCAATCGGGCATGTGGCAGGTGAAACTCACGTTGACGATAGCCGTTTGGATTCCCTTGTCCTCCACCACGTCTACCACTTGCGCCACGAGCGGACCTGTCTGCCATCCGAAGGCACTCCCTGGCTCAAGAATGACATGCAACCAAGGGTAGCGAGAATGGAAACCTTTGATGAGCCGCACCAGCCGTGGCACATCGTAGTCGCGGCGCGTCATCAAGTGTCCTCCTCCAAAGTTGATCCATTTCAGTTGTGGAAACCATTTGGCAAACTTCTCCTCGATATGCGCCAACGTGCGCTCAAACACGTCTGCCCCACTCTCGCAATGGCAATGGCAATGGAATCCGTCAATGTCAGAGGGAAGTTTGATGGGCAACTTGTCATTTGTAATGCCAAAGCGTGTGCCTGGGGCGCAAGGATTATAGAGTGCCGTCCCCACCTCGGAATATTCGGGATTGACGCGCAAGCCTATGCTGACGGTGGGATTTTCCACCCTTGCCACCTCATGATGGCGGGCATATTGCGAGAGCGAGTTAAACGTGAGGTGGCTCGACATCCGTGCGATGTCCCTGATTTCACCGTCGGTATAGGCAGGTGAATAGGTGTGTGCCTTGTTGCCAAACTCCTCAAACGCCAACCGTGCCTCATACAAGGAGCTGGCGGTCGTGGCGTGGATATACTCGCGGAAGATGGGAAACGTCTTCCACAGGGCAAAAGCCTTGAAAGCCAGAATGACCTCCACGTCGGCATCTTTTGACACTTGCTGGATGAGCGAGAGGTTTTCCCTGAGTCTCCTCTCTTCGATAATATAATAAGGAGTATGTACTCCTTCGTAAGTAATGTTGTTCGTTCCCATGTTCCTTACCATTGTTTTTGCAAAAATAAACATTTTTCGGGAAAATGGTAAATGATGGTGTATAAGATGTGATTTTTTATGAAACCAAAATTGCAGTTTTCACATAAAATGATTATTTTTGCATCGAAAATTGAAGAAATGAAACTCGTAATTCTAACGAAATCCACATTTTTCGTGGAAGAAGACAAGATTCTTTCCTCCCTGTTCGATGAAGGCATGGACAACCTGCACCTCTTCAAGCCAGGCTCCTCGCCGATGTATAGTGAGCGTCTGCTCACCCTCTTGCCAGAGGAATGCCACCACAAAATCACCGTCCACGAGCATTTCTACCTCAAAAGCGAATACCGACTTGCCGGCATTCACATCGACAACCCACAAGACGACATCCCACAAGGTTACAAAGGGCAAGTAAGCCGCTCGTGTAGCGACTTCGAGACACTCAAGGAAATCAAGAAGAAATCGCAATATGTTTTCCTGAAAAACATCTTCGATTGCATTGAGTTCCACGAAGAGAAGTCTACTTTCACCCTACACCAATTGGAGGAAGCCGCCGTCCACGGTCTCATCGACAAACATGTGTACGCCCTTGGTGGCATGAGCTTGGAGAATGTGCGCATAGCGAGGGAGTTGGGATTCGGCGGAGTGGTGATTTGCGGCGACCTGTGGAATCGTTTCGACATCCATAGCGAGCTTGACTTCAAGAAGCTAATCTCACATTTTGAACGGTTACGAAAGGCTATCGACTGACACCGACAATACAAATAACACATACAAACCATGTATACAAATGACTCTTTCCTTGTTTTCTCGGGTACGAATACCAAGTATTTAGCCGAGAAAATCTGTGCAAGCCTTGGGATTCCCCTTGGCAAGCTGGTCATCACACGATTCTCCGACGGCGAGTTTGCCGTATCTTACGAGGAGTCCATCCGAGGTCGCGACGTGTTCCTCGTGCAAAGTACATTTCCCAACTCTGACAACCTCATGGAACTGCTCTTGATGATTGATGCCGCCAAGCGAGCCTCTGCCCGTAGCATCATTGCCGTTATCCCTTATTTCGGATGGGCGCGTCAAGACCGAAAAGACAAACCGAGGGTGAGCATCGGTGCGAAGTTGGTGGCAGACCTACTGAGTGTTGCGGGAGTCGACCGCGTGATTACCATGGACCTCCATGCCGACCAGATACAAGGATTCT
>JAFYZV010000172.1 GCA_017548525.1 Prevotella sp. | reverse complement strand
GCCTAATTTGAACATCTTGTTGGATAATTTCCTACGGTCGAACTTCACATCAAGGATAGTCTCATATACGTATTGAAGTTGGGTCATGGTGAACTTCTCTGGCAACAGTTCAAAACCGATGGGCTCAAAATGAATCTGCTTGCGGAGTTCCGACAAGGCTTGGCGAAGCATCAAGTCATGGTCGAAAGCCAGTGGTGGCACTTGGTCGAGCGGGAACCATTGCGCCTTGGCAGCATCATCGCCGCCTTTCACCTCGCTAATTTGTACCAACGCATAGTAAGCAATCGTGATGACCCGCTCGCGGGGGTCGCGGTCTACCGCCGAGAAGGCATGGAACTGGCGGATATACACATCTTTCAGTCCTGTCTCTTCAAACAATTCACGTTTTGCCCCTTCCTCTGCGGTCTCATCCATATTGATAAACCCGCCGGGGAATGCCCAGCGTCCCTTGAATGGCTCAAAGCCTCGCTCGATGAGTAGTACGTTGATTTTCGTTCCGTCAAAACCGAATAACACACAGTCGGTGGTGACACTCGGATGGGGATACTTGTAGTGATACTTTAATTCTTCCATAAATACTTCAAAATTCATAATTTCTACTTCTTTTGGGTATCTGTCTCAATAAACATTTCCAAGAGTCTTTTGTTTACATCTGATTCATCGTCGGGCATGACGATGGCGGTTTTATATGAGTGGTTGACAACGACGATGGTCTGTTTCTTGTGTGAGAGCAACGGGGCACGGAGACGTACCTCCATCTCTGTTCCCGTTTCATGGCTTTTCATCATGACACCGGGATTGTCGCTGCCTGCATCCATTTCGGCATTCTTCCTATGTCCATGCGATTCCAGTTCGGCTATGACCCATCGAAGATTTATCTCAAAGTCGTATGGATATTTCTCCCGAAAGGAAGCCTTTAGTGCTTGGTCAAGAATAAAAAGGATCCCTCTACCGATCTTCACCACCATCCAGACGCTTGTGATAGCACCAATGACCATCAAGACGATTTGGTATGTTTCCATCTTATTATTGTTTAATGCATGATTAGATAATAGCATATCATGACGTTTATTCCCAAAAGAATGAGATAGAAGAGTACGAAGATGAGTAGGTTTATCATCTGATAGGTGGTGTGCCACTTGGTTGCCACCCATTCCAAGTCCTTCACGCAACGGTCGAAGGCACTGTCAAAGGGTAGGGAATAATGACGAAGCATCTTGATGAAGGCGTACATATACACCGTCGCATAACAAGCGAAAAACAAGGCAAGAACCAACCAGCCAATAGAAAAGCCCCCTGCCATTTTATATAGGGTGGCACAGAAGGGAGCCTGTCCTGACAATATCAGGACAACTCCTTGAAACCATAGATTAAACACTACGGATATTTGCTTGTAGGTAAGCCCGAATAGCTTACCTAACATGAGCAGGAACAACACACACAAACCGAATGGCAGCAATGCCAAGTCAATCCAACGAAATCTCTTCATTTCTTCTATGTTCGTTATAGGTGATTGTTTGATGAAATGTATTGCGGATATGCCATGGGAAGCTTCCATTTGGCGGGTGCAAAGATAATACATTTCCTTCAAATATGCAAATGTGAATAAACACGCTGATTCTCAACAGATTACAACATTGGCATGGTGTTTGTTGCAGATAACATCCTCTGCGGCATCATCATAAATACTATAGCGAAGATTAGGTGTTTCGCTTTTTTTTCGTACTTTTGCACAGGGCAATCAGATACTTCATGATGTGGTGAGAAATGATGATAGCTCTTGTATGTGAGAATAACAATTAGATAAAGAAATAACTGCGATGAAAGTACTATTAATTAATGGAAGCCCAAAAGAGAACGGCAATACGTTTCTGGCATTGAGTGAGGTGGCAAAGGTCCTGAATACCGAGGGTGTCGATACAGAGATTGTTTCCATCGGTAAGCAAGCCGTGCAGGGTTGCATTGCCTGTGGCATGTGTGGTAGGAATGGTGGACGCTGTACGTTCCATGATGATTTGTATTATCGGGTGATGAGAGTTGTGAAGGATGGCATTGATGGACTGGTCATAGGTTCACCTGTCTATTATGGAGGTCCCAATGGGTCGCTATGCGCCTTGCTCGACCGCGTGTTCTACTCATTGGGCAATGAGCTGCAATTCAAGCCTGGTGCCAGTGTTGTGGTGTGCCGCCGTGGAGGTGCCTCCGCTGCCTTTGACCGACTGAACAAATACTTTACGATTCTGAACATGCCCATCGTAAGTTCACAATATTGGAATATGGTATATGGACATACCCCAGGACAGGTCTCCCAAGATGAGGAAGGAATGCAGACGATGCGGACTTTAGGGCGCAACATGGCATGGATGATTCGTCAATTGAATGTTGGTGAAGACGGGCATCCTCTATTGGAGCGTCCATTAAGGACAAACTTCATCAGAAGCTAGGATGTAGGAATTATGAATTTTTTAGTATTATGAAGTTAGGATGTAGGAGTTATGAAGTATGAAGAATTTTTGTAATGATGTTCGATGTATGATGATTATACCACTTCATTCCTTCATCCATCATTCCATAAATCACTTCCTCCTTCCGCCTTCCTACTTCCTCCATCAAATTTAGATAGATGGAATATATGTCACAAGAAGGCTACGACAAGCTCGTGGCCGAACTCCGTCAGTTGGAGAGCGTGGAACTGCCACGGGTGAGAGATGCCATTGCCGAGGCACGTGACAAAGGAGACCTCAGTGAGAACTTTGAATATCATGCCGCGAAGCGTGAACAATCACGACTCCTCAGTAGGATACGTTTCAAGCAGAGAGTGTTGGAACATGCACGGGTGGTCGATATATCCTTGCTTGGTGGAGATGCAGTTGGTCTGCTTTCCCGTGTGGAGATGACCAATCTTGACAATGACCGAAAGATGGCATATACGATAGTTAACCCTCACGAGGCAAACATCCACGAAGGGAAGATTTCCATCAAGTCGCCTATTGCACAGGCTTTGCTGAAGAAAAGGGTAGGCGACATCGTGGAAGTGCGCGTCCCCGTTGGTCTGTTGAGGCTTCGCATTGAGAGCATCCATAAATGATGTAGGATGTAGGAATTATGATTTCTGAAGTATTTTAAGTATTGATGTATGATGTTTTTTACCACTTCCTCCTTCGTAATTCCTCCTTCCTC
>JAFYZV010000021.1 GCA_017548525.1 Prevotella sp. | reverse complement strand
TTTCCCTTTAACTAAATCATTAAAATCGTAAATGCATTCATCTATTTCATATTGTAAAGTAAACAAAGTATCAACATATTTCACATTTGTAAGTATATAGCCTTCATCTATTGTTAATGGTAGTTTTCTTTGGAAATTATGTACAGCCGTTATTAGGTCTGGAAACATCTGTACCTTTTTATTATTGCATGATGACAAAAAGAATATCATTATGGATATAAAAAATATATTGATCTTCTTCATGTGTTCACAAAAATGACAAATCATCGCTCTTTAATATTCGAAAAATGAAATTGTATAATTATCTAAATCTTAATCATTTTCAGTTTATATTAGTTCTGAAAAGTTAATATGTTATCTTGTCTCTTCTTTTACATATATGGTATCCGTCAACAGATCAAGTAGCGATCGTTTCGTAAAAAATACTGGCACGTCCATACAAAGAAAGAAATAGAAAGCAACTTTAAAATAACTAAGTCCTATTTCCACATGAATTAACTGAATAAAAAAGTATATTAGCCCACCGCCAATTAATCCTCTAAACAAAACTATAACAAAATGAATCTTTGAAAGGATACCCCTTCTAAAGTTTCGCATATCTATTGCAAGACCTCCTAATATTTTTTTTCCAAGAGATGCACCCGTCAGCTCAGATAACATATAATAAAACAAATTGAACCACACAAAACAGGTAACTGTTTGATCTATATCCATATATGAATCAATGAAATTCATCCCAACGAAGAATAATATTAGTATGAATATTTTGTCAATTATACTACCAATGAATCGCCTAAACAAAGGCAGAGTTTCTATATCATCTTCAGCGTCTGAAGAGTCATCAATATAAACCTCATCTTCATCATTAGGAACCTCTTCTACACCAACATTTGAATCACCTTCTTTTTCTTCATCAATTTGTTTTTCATTATTAGTATCACACACTTCAACAACTCTTTTTTGAATAGTGTTTTCTATCAAACTAGTTTGCCTCTGTGAATAATTAGGAATTAATTCTTCTTTTTGTTGTTGAACTTCATTAATCAACTGAGAACATCTACTATTATTACATTTTACCAAATCTATATTTTCTTGTGTAGTTTCAACCAGTTTTTTTCCACAATTTGGACAAAATAATGAATCGTTTGGTAATTCTTTACCACAAAATCTACAAAACATAATTCATCAACATTTACCAAGTAGATTCCCTGGAACTTGGGGTGTATAATTTATGATGGCTACACATAAAAAGGCGTGGGAATCTCCTTGTCACTCGTCCCACACTCTGAGGCTCTGGCATTGCCCTAATCGTCGAAACGAGCAACGCCGAAGCCCACGCTGATATGCATATAGACATCATCTTTTTTTGTGAAATGCCAATAATAGCAAAAAAATAAGACGATGTGCTAACAATACATATCCATGGACGTTCATTGTTGCTTTGTTTTTGACGATTAGTTAGGAACTGCCAGATTCCAGAGTGTCAAGCACAAAGCGTCAAGTAACGCCTTCTCTATATATAGGTTCTCATCCTTTTTCTTCAAAGAACGAAACTTCTTAGAAGTCAAAATTCACCCGATGGTGAAACTATGGTCAGAGAACGATTGCAAATATACAACAAAATTCGTTTATTGTCTCTTTTCTTAAATAGTTTTTTCGAAAAAAAGATATATAAATACTTACTTTCTCATTGGTCTATGTTCATAACTCATTATATACCATACTCGATGGATAGCATTCCACAAATGTAGAGTGCTATCCCATGAGCGTAAAGTAGCATCCGAGAAATGCTTATTGACTGACAAAAAAAGGATGAAATTGTTTGGAGATTAAATAGAAATCATTAACTTTGCATTGCACAAAAGGTGTTACACCAAAAGTGAAACACTAAAAGTAAAATGAATTATGGCAAAGAAAAAGTCTTATCAACCCAAGAATCCCTTTATTTATGAGGGTTATGAAGGACCAGATTATTTCTGTGACCGAACAGAAGAGACGGAAAAAATCATCTCTCATCTCCAAAATGGGCGTAATCTTACGCTTGTTTCACCACGAAAAATAGGAAAAACAGGGTTAATTAAACATGCTTTTCATCGAATTAAGCAAGAAAATAAAGACGCTATTTGCATCTATACAGACATTTTCCATACCCAAAACCAATACGAATTTGTTCAGACATTGGGTAGGGCTATCATACAAGAAAGGCTACTTGATACTCGACAACCCATAGAAAAAATACTCAACTATTTTAGCAAGTGGCGTCCTACTGCCAGTCCTGATCCTATTACGGGGATTCCCACTATCTCAATAGCCATTGATAGGTCGAACACCGAATATACTATTAAGAGTATTTTTGACTATCTACAACAAAGCAACAAGGAAGTATATGTTGCCATTGACGAGTTTCAAACCATTGTCGATTACCCAGAGAAGGGTACGGAAGCATTACTGCGGTCATATATCCAATTCATTCATAATGCTCATTTCGTCTTTTCTGGCAGTAAACAACATCTGATGTATGAAATGTTTGGTTCACCAAAGCGACCGTTCTACCAAAGTACGGCCATGCTAACGCTCAATCCTCTTCACGAAGAAATCTATTATGCCTTTGCCGCTCGTTTCTTCCAAGCCAAGAAGGGGGAAATAACAGAAGATGTTTTCCATCAATTGTATCACCAATTTGATGGTTACACCTGGTATCTGCAATCAGTACTGAACCGTCTTTACGAATATGAAAAGAAAGTGACCGATTACCAACAAGTGAAAGAGGCCATGCTCAGAATATTGGCAGACAAGGCAAGCCAATATGAAATGTTGATGACCTTTCTGACTGACAATCAATTGAGTCTGTTAAAGGCTATCGCATTAGAAAACATCGTTGCACAACCTCTATCCAATGAGTTCGCCAAGAAATATGAACTACCAAATAGCAGTAGTATCAAGAAAGCTTTGGATGTTTTAAAGGAAAAAGACCTTGTATATCAAGGGCAAAATGGTTATTTTATCTATGACCGCTTTCTTGATCTTTGGTTAAAACGGACTTTTTATTAATTCTTTTCACGTCATAGAGAATAATCGAAGAAGGTGGAAATGCGCGAAACATTTCCACCTTCTTGATGATATTGACTGCTCAAATGGTTAGTCGAGTTGAGCGAGCTTGTTGTCAGAACCGAGCACGTCGATAATCTTGTGCTTGTACATCTTCTCCATTTCGTCACGAGCAGGACCGCAGAACTTACGTGGGTCGAACTCTCCGGGTTTGTCGTGGAGTACGCGGCGCACGGCGGCGGTGAAGGCAAGTCGGGAGTCGGAGTCGATGTTGATCTTGCAGACGGCACTCTTCGAAGCCTTGCGCAACTGCTCCTCGGGAATACCGATGGCATCGGGCAACTTGCCGCCAAGCGAGTTGATTTCGTCCACATACTCTTGGGGAACGGAGCTGGAGCCATGGAGTACGATGGGGAATCCAGGCAGTTTCTCCATAACGGCATCGAGTACGTCGAATGCCAATGGTGGGGGAACGAGCTTGCCTGTCTGCGGGTCGCGTGTACATTGCTCGGGAGTGAACTTATATGCACCGTGGCTGGTGCCGATGCTGATAGCCAACGAGTCGCAGCCTGAACGCTGTGAGAACTCGATGACCTCCTCGGGCTTGGTGTAGTGTGACACTGCGCTTGACACCTCGTCTTCAACACCAGCAAGTACGCCCAGCTCGGCCTCGACGGTGACATCGAACTGGTGGGCATAGTCAACCACTTTCTTCGTAAGGGCGATGTTCTCCTCAAAAGGAAGGTGGCTGGCATCAATCATCACGGATGAGAACCCATAGTCGATACAGCTCTTGCAAGTCTCAAAACTGTCACCATGGTCTAAGTGCAGCACAACTTCAGGATGCTTGCAACCTAACTCCTTGGCATATTCCACGGCACCTTGTGCCATGTAGCGCAGCAACGTGGCGTTGGCATAGTTACGGGCACCTTTGGAAACTTGAAGGATGACAGGGCTCTTGAGGTCTGCAGAAGCCTTGATGATAGCTTGCAACTGCTCCATGTTGTTGAAGTTGAAGGCGGGGATGGCATATCCGCCATTGATGGCACGTGCGAACATCTCACGGGTGTTCACGAGGCCTAATGTCTTGTAATCTACCATAATTATTGAGTTTAAAATGTTAAAGTCCTACCTATTTGCAGATTGCAAAATTAACATTTTAATTTCGCAACGCAAAGAGATACAACATTTTTTAAGGCGTACTAACCTCAAAAACGCAGATTTCCATCATTCTTTTCACCCTTTTTTCTCTTGTTTTGATATCTGTATATTACAAAATGTTACTCTCCTCCATGCTTTTTCTTCTATGATTGTAGTTTTCCGTTCCCTCAAATCCGTACATCTTGGGTTCATTATGATAAATGAAACCATTTTCCTTCCTGTTTGATATACCAACGCACTACTATATTGCGTGGGAAAAAACAAGGTATTACTATAATTATATTAATGTTTACGCAAACATTACTTATATATAGGACAACTAACACATCAGATGTCAAGGCAAATCTATCCCATGAATGAAATCTTGTGAAGACACAACCGAGGAAACAGCCTCTATCGTTTCACGATGTTTTAGCACAACTTACAAATTGAATCAGAAATAGCCGAGGGATGATGAATGTAAAACCAAAAACGCAATAATGGGTCGAAAATGTTAAAAAACATGCAGTTTCGTGTAGTTTTTATAATTTTTATTTGTGGTGTTGGCAAATTTACATTATTTTTGCAAAATGTTGTCGATTATAGACATATAGCCCCACCTACGCGCCGTAGTAGGGCATTTGAATGGCAAAACGAAAGTAAAAGGCCGATTTCATGACATTCGCAACATCTTGTGTATGTATTATTATAACGTGGAAAGAGATGACTAACGTATAATATTAACTTAAAAATTTTAAAGAGAGAGAATTTATGGAAAAAAGACTAACGATGTTTTTAGCCTGCCTCTTCCTCAGCGTGGGAATGGCAATGGCTCAAACAAAAGTTACCGGTACCGTGCTCTCGCAAGAGGATGGTGAACCCATTGTGGGTGCTACCATACAGGTCGTGGGTACGAAGACTGGCAGTTTGACAGACGTTAACGGCCATTTCTCGGTAGATGTTCCAAAGAGCGGTGCTACGCTCCGGGTGTCGTTCCTCGGCTTTTTGCCACAGGAGGTTGCCGCCCGCAACAACATGACCGTCACCCTCGTTCCCGATGACAAGAGCCTCGACGAGGTGATTGTGGTGGCATTCGGTACTGCCAAGAAGTCCGCCTATACGGGTTCTGCCGCTGTGGTGAACGCTGATGAATTGTCAAAGGCACAGGTGACAAGTGTCACCAACGCATTGGCAGGTGCTGTTCCCGGTGTGCAGTTGGTATCATCCAACGGTGCGCCCGGAGCCACCTCCACCATCCGTATCCGTGGTTTTGGCTCCATCAATGCCGGCCAGGATCCGTTGATTATCGTGGATGGCGCCCCCTATAGCGGTGACATCAGCAACATCAACCCCGCCGACGTGGAGTCGATGTCCGTGTTGAAGGATGCTGCTTCTAACGCCCTGTATGGTGCCCGTGGTGCCAACGGTGTGATTATGATCACCACCAAGAATGCCAAGAAGGGCAAGGATGCCATCGTGACGGTGGATGCCAAGTGGGGTGCCAACACCCGCGCTTTGCAGCACTATGATGTTATCAAGAGTCCTGCCCGCTTCTATGAGATGCAGTATGAGGCTTTGAAGAACTATTATCTTGATCAAGGTTATAGTGCCGACGCTGCTTGGCAGACAGCCAACAAGTATTTGACAGGTAAAGTCGCTGATGGTGGCGTGGGCTATAATATCTGGACATACCCAGAGGGACAGATGCTCATCGGCCAGAATGGCAAGCTCAATCCAAATGCCACATTAGGTAGAGTCGTCAACTATAAGGGTGAGGATTATCTCATTATTCCCGATGACTGGGAGGATGTGGGTACACGCACGGGTTTCCGTCAGGAGTACAACGTGTCTGTTGCCGGTGCTACCGACAAGTCAAATTTCTACATGTCGTTGGGTTATCTCGACAATGAGGGTATCACAGACGCATCCGACTTGAAGCGTCTCACCGCACGTATCCGTGGCGACTACCAAGCCAAGCCTTGGCTGAAGGTTGGTGGAAACATCTCTTACGCACGGTTTGATGGAAACTCAATGGGCAACAATGGTAGTAGCACGTCTACTGGTAACCTTTGGGCTTTCACCTCACAGATGGCTCCTATCTATTCCGCTTACCACCGCAATGCCGACGGTAGTATCAAGATTGACGAGAACGGCTTAAAGATCATGGACTATGGTGAGGGTTACAATGGTGGCCAGGTGCGCCCCTTCATCTACGATGCCAACCCCATCAACGACTCGCGCCTAAATACCCGCAACAATGAGGGCAACGCCTTCATGGGTAACGGATATGTAGACATTGACATCTTGAAAGGCTTGAAGTTGACCATCAATGGCACTTTCAACTTGGATGAGACCCGTTATAATTATGTGTACAACCCCTACTATGGACAGTTTGACTCCACGGGTGGTACCGTTGAGATGTATCATTACCGTGATTACGACTACAACTTGCAGCAATTGCTCAATTACAACACGACCATTGCCGACCGCCACAACATTGGCGTGACCTTGGGTCATGAGTATACCGACAGTCGCGATTATCGTCTCTATGCCTCCAAGTCAAAGATGTTCTCACAGAAGAACAAGGAGTTGAACGGCGCAGTCGTCGATGGCCAAAGTTCTGGCTCTTACAAGACCCGTTACAACAATGAGGGTTACCTTGGCCGTGTGCTTTACGACTATGACACTAAGTATTTCTTCCAGGGTTCCTATCGTCGTGACGCTTCCTCGCGTTTCCATCCCGACTACCGTTGGGGTAATTTCTGGTCCGTGGGTGCCGCTTGGCTCATGAACAAGGAGAGTTGGTTCAATGTCTCTTGGGTTGACGAGTTGAAACTGAAAGCCTCTATCGGCCAGCAAGGTAATGACAACATTGGTAACTATCGCTATACCGATGTGTTCGACATCGTGAACTCTGCTGGCAAGACGGGAACGTCGTTCAGTTCTAAGGGAACGAAGGACATTTCCTGGGAGACGACAACCAACTTCAATGCCGGTGTGGAGTTTACCCTGTTCCATAAGTTGAGTGGTATTCTTGATGTGTATTACCGCAAGACCACCGATATGCTGTTCTCATTCTCCGTGGCTCCGTCATTGGGCTATTCCAGCTACTTCGACAACGTAGGTGACATCTACAACACGGGTGTGGAGTTGAGCTTAAACTACAATGTCATCCATTCCAAGGACTTTGACTGGGACATCCACGCCAATATCAACACCAATAAGAACCGCATCTCCAAGTTGCACGAGGACAAGAAGACCTTGGTGCAATATGACACAGACGGTAAGGAATTCTGGGGTTACACGAGTGGCAGCCACTTCATTGCCGAGGATTTGTCGCTTTATACCTGGCGTTATAGGGACTATGCCGGAGTGGATGAGAAGACCGGTAAGTCATTGTGGTACAAGAATGTTTACCAGAAACATCAGGTGACGGATGCCGATGGCAATTTCGTCTGGGAACTTAACGAGGACAAGACTCAGAAATTGGATGAGAATGGCCAGCCGATTCCTGTCATGACCGAGAGTTGGTTTGACATGAATGGCAACCTCATTGATGACCCCGACAATTATAAGGGTAAGAAATACCGCAAGGTGGAAGGTCGTGAGACCACTGATGTCTATAACGACGCCGACTATTACGTGACAAAGAAGTCAGCGTTGGCTAACTTCTTCGGTGGATTTGGCACCACGGTTAGATTCCACGGCTTTGACTTCTCCATCAACTGCTCATACCAGATTGGCGGACACCAGTATGATGGCACATACGCTGCTTTCATGTATTCGCCAACAAGCAGCACCGCTGGTTACAACTTCCATACCGACCTTTTGAAGGCTTGGACTTCCGATAACCCCAGTAGCACCATTCCGCGTTTCCAATGGGGTGACCAATATAATGCTTCCGCATCAACCCGCTTCTTGACTAACGCCAGCTACTTGAACATCGAGAACATCAACTTGGGTTATACCATTCCCACACGCATTCTTCCCAAAAATGTGTTGAGCGGTGTCCGTGTGTATGTAGCTGCTGAAAACGTGTTCTATTGGTCAAAACGCAAGGGATTTGACCCACGCCAGTCCTTCAGTTCAACGACCAATGCCACCTATTATTCACCAATGAGGACGATCTCTGGAGGTATCACGCTTACATTCTAATCAATGAAGAAAGGAGAAAATATGAAAAATATGAATAAGTTATTCACACTGCTGGTGGCCTCTTCCCTGTTTGCGTTGACCAGCTGTATTGAGGAGACCTTCCCTGAGAATGAAACTGCCACGGCAGAGCAGATTGCCGAGTCTTCCAGTGCATTGGAGGCAGCCGTCAATGGTATTCCTTCCCAGATGAGCCAAGGATATTATGTGTATGGCGAACAAACGCATGAGACCGACATGGCGTTCCCGCAATTCATGATTGCGCAGACCGAGTTGCTTGGTGATATGTATCCCGAGGGTAGTAACTCTGGTTATGACTGGTATCGCAACTACAATACGATTGACCGCTCGTTTGGCAAGAATAGCTATTTTGCCTATCTGCCTTGGTTTACGCTCTACAAGTTTGTTAAGGCTTCTAATGACGTGATTGGTGCCGTGGACATCGAGGGTGAAGGCGTATCAGACCAAATGAAAGCTCTTGCTGGCGCAGCTTATGCTTGCCGCGCATTTGACTATTTCATGCTGATGGTATTCTGGGAGCCTGCTTCTAACATCTACACAGACTGCTCCAAAGTGATGGGGTTGACCGTGCCTATCGTTACGGAGGCTACTACGGGAGAAGACTCCAAGCAGAATCCCCGCGTGACACATGACGAGATGATTAAGTTCATTCTCTCCGACCTCGACAAAGCAGAGGCAGCTCTCGCTAAGTATGACCTTGGCAACCCCAACCTGCCCAACCTCTCCGTGGTGTATGGCATCAAGGCGAAGACCTATCTCTGGGACGAGCAATACGACAAGGCTGCTGAATATGCCCAAAAGGCTATTGACCAGAGTGGCAAGCGACCGATGACCGAGGACGAGTGGACCAATCCCACCACGGGATTCGCCCAGGCTGCTGGTTCATGGATGTGGTATCTCCACTATTCACCTGAGATGATGGGTAACCTCTGTAACTTCACGGGCTGGATGTCTGGCGAGGCTGACTGGGGATATTCGTCGTTGACATTCCCCTCCATCGACCGCTCATTGTACGATAGGATTGGAGAGACGGACTTCCGTAAGAATGTGTTCCTCAATCCCGACAAGTTCGACTATTACAACTATCAGACAGTACGCGACAGGCAATATATCGAGGATGCTCCCGCTTATTTGGCTCTCAAGTTCCGTTGCTTGAGTGGTGACTGGGAGACCTATTCTGTAGGTGGTGCCATTGATGTTCCTGTTATGCGTGTGGAGGAAATGTACCTCATTAAGGCTCTCGCTGTAGGAAAGACGCAAGGCGTTGCCGCTGGTGCTGCCCTCTTGAACAGCTTTGTTAGTACCTATCGTGACCCGGCTTACAACTTCGTCTCGTCCAATGAGCGTAGCTTTGAGCTTGAGGTAATGTGGCAGATGCGCATCGAGTTCTGGGGTGAGGGAGAGGGATTCCCCATTGCCAAGAAGTTGAAACCTGGCGTAATGCAGAACTATGCTGGTACGAATGCACCTTCCAATATTTTCAAGGTGAACTTTGAAGGCATCAAACCTAACTGGAACTTTGTCATCCCACAGTATGAGATCGACTCCAACCCCACGTTGGACGAAACCAACAATCCTGATCCAAGCGAGACATTCACTGCCCCGGCTGAGGAGGGTGTGTATTTCCCAGGAAATAATTAATCAATGAACATTTCAAATAGAACATCATGAAAATCAACAAATTATATTTAGGGCTTTTCTCCTTGCTTGCCCTTATGTTCACGGGATGTAAGGATGGAGGAGATGACAGCTACGATTGGGCGACGGTTTCTGGCAACCAAGTGTATTTCAGCAATGAGCTGCCAGCGACACAGGAAATCTCCAAGTCTGTTAGTTCCATCACCATTCCCATTAAGCGTGTCGTGACGACCGAAGCCATCTCTGTTCCCCTGACGGTGACGAAGGGTGCTGGAAGCATCTACTCGATTCCTGCCAGCGTATCGTTCGCTGAGGGCCAGTCGGAGGCTCTAATCGTCGTAAACTACAATCCTGACGATGTAGTGTATGGCGACTATGAGGATATCTCCATCACCATTGGCGACGAATCCTATTCCACGGAATATGGTAAGTCGAATTACTCTTTCAAGATTGGCGTGACAGCATGGGTGAAGATGTCCGGTCAGGCTACATACCGTGAAGACCTTGTCACGACATTCTGGGCAGTGGATAACCTCGTGTATAAACTCGACATCGAGGAGAACATCGTGGAGAAGGGCAAGTATCGTATCGTTAACCCCTATGGTGCTGCCTACGGCTACAACGACCCGGGAGACTGGGATGACTCAAAAGACTATTATATCACCATCGACGCGACAGACCCCGACTATGTATTTGTCGAGAAGTCAGAGCTCGGTTGCGACTGGGGCTATGGCATGTGGTCTGTGCAGAGCTATGTGACCTATTATATGGAACAAGGCTATACGCTTGAAGACCTGAAGAGTAAAGCTCCAGGTATCTTTGGCAAGATGAGTAATGGCGTGATTACCATGCCCGCCAGTTCGCTCCTCTTCTCCATGGCAGATTATAAAAGTGGCAATTGGTATGACTCTGGTACAACGGGTATGTTTGGTGTCGCCCTCCCAGGTGCTGTGTTTGCCGATTATAGCGTAGAGTTGGCATACGCCGGTATATTCACAAATGCTGATAATGAGGTGTTTGCCGTTGGTAACCTTGTGCTTGGTGGCGATGCTACCAATGTGAAGGCCATCGTGATGAGCCAAGATGACGATGCCGATGCTGTGGCAGATGCTCTTGCATCGGGTGAGCTTGAGGGCATTGACGTGGAGGCAGGTCGTATCGAGATACCCATTGCCGAAGGTCTTGAGGGCAAGCTCCAGATGATTGTTGTCGTCATCGCCGATGGCGCGGCACAGAGCGTGGCAACCGCCAACTTCGAGTACTACGGTGGTGGCAATCCTTGGGTGTCCATGGGTATGGGTGTCTATACGGATAACTTCATTGGCACCCTCTTTAGTTTAGAACCCGTCACGTATGAAGTGGAGGTATTGCAGAACACCACACTTCCCGGTATTTACAAAATGGTCTATCCATACGGTGAAGCTTATCCTTACAATGATCCAGGTGACTGGAGTACTGCTGGCAGTTATGACATTGAGATTGATGCTTCTGACCCCGAAGGTGTAGTGATTTACAAGCAGTCTACAGGTGTCGATTGGGGATATGGCGAGATGTTTATCCAAAGTGTAGGCGCACGTTATAATGTAGATGGTGGATACGACCTTGCTACATTGAAGCAGTATGGCTATCTTGGAACATTAGAAAACGGCGTGATTACCTTGCCAATCTTCGAACGTGAGACATCAGACGGCGGCACAGCCCAGTATCAAGGTTATGTTACTATGGGTTCGAGTACCTATTTTTCTGGTTCAGCAGGAGAGTTCAAGCTAATCCTTCCAGGGTCTCCCGCACTCCAAGCAGCCAAGAAGATGGTGAGCAAGAAAGCCCATTCTAAAGGTGCCAAGCGTTTTAATGGGGCACGGGCAAAGATTGCTAAATATGACTTTGTGTCTAACAATCTCCAGCCTGTAAAGTAACTGATAGGTTTCTATCGAATATCGTTTTTTAAGTGGTGCGCCCATTTCGCACGGGCGTACCACTTATACCGTTCTATATGAAACTAAATAATTCTTTTATGAAAAAGAAGTCAACCTTATTATTGACACTTGCCTTATGGCTTTGTAGCCTTACCGTGAATGCCGTACCAGCCAAGCCTGTGAGGACGACGCTTCTCACCACTGACGGCACCGCCGTGACAGTCACCCTTTGCGGCGATGAGCATTTCTCTTTCTACAAGGATGATG
>JAFYZV010000171.1 GCA_017548525.1 Prevotella sp. | reverse complement strand
CAAGGCCTTGCACTGCCTAATAGCATCATAGAAACGCCTACGCAATATGGCGTGACGCTCTAAACGCTATTCTATTCTGGCTCGTTTATCATCGAGGTGCAAGTTCGGAGATGTAAGAGCCAATATATGTGTACGCTCTTTTAAGCAATACGCCCCAAAATTACTCAATTTTTCGCAATCCACCTTGTTTGTGTACAAAAATCTGCAATAAGTGGTGAAGGCTTAACCATTTTTACGTAAAAAGAGGCAGAAAACGTTGTTTCTTTTAGAAAACCTAAATTCCGCAACACTTTAGCTTAACTTTCTTAATAAGTGAGGTATTACCGTATGGAAAAGGATGTTTTCATGCCTCACAAAGCATACATTTAAGCATGACGGATGATGCCCCATCCGCCATCTTTTTGGGTCATCAATGGGCGAAATCATCTCTATTTCGCACAAAAGCCCAGACATAGTTTTGTCATGTTTTTTGAGAAGAAATATCTCCATAAGTATTTGATAATTCACAGAATTATCAAATCTTCGCTGCCGTGAATCCCATTAAATAAGACTATGGAAACAAAGAAATATCCAATAACCAAGAACGACCCACAAATTTTATCAGAACCGTTAGCCGCCTCATTAAGCGAGAGTGTCAGAAAGACAGATCTCTTTGGACAGGGAATGGGGCTGAGTCATACAGACAAAAAGACCATCATGAAGCATCTGAAACAGGACAACGAACAAGATGAACCTTTTAGGACTGACGAGTTTGGCAGAATTGCACTGACCCAAAGGATGAGAGAGACGGCAACCAAAACAGAGGGCGATTATGAAGAGGGCAATTGTCTATCAGAGGATGATTTTAAGCAACGTTTCGCAAAATGGCTTTAGAGAAAGGTTGGAGCCGCATTCCCTTGTCGGTATGCGGCTCCCTTTCTTAGTATGTTATGAAAATTTTGAGAGAATGGTGAAGCTTCACAGCTTCTTGTTTGTTTTACAAATGATTGTTACTATTATATAGAAAGCATAGAAAAAAATCAATTGGTGGTAGGTATGGCAACCTCGATGGGTGCCGCTTGCAGATTGCTCTGCTTCATAGAGTCTACGACGGTAGAGTCCTTGGTGAGTGCCACTGCCGTACCTTGTACCGTCTGCTCAATGGTTGCCATGTTGTCATTGATATTGCCGTCGTCATGGAACGCCACCTGTGCCGCATTGCCTAATGTGAGGATGATTGCCACGATGGCGGCGGCTCTGAACAGCGGCATGAGCCGTGCTGCAAGTGTCACGGTGTGTGCCTTGACAGATGCTGGCTCGTCAATGAGGGCAAGTATCTTGTCATCGAAGTCATCTCCCAATACGGTACTCTTGCGCTCCACCTGTTCGTAAAGGAACAATGGACGATATTGCTCCATCTCGGCAGGAATGTCGATCTGGCTGAAGAACGTGCGGAGGATATCCTCTTCCTCAAGCGTTGTCTTGCCGTTCCAATAGCGTTCGAGCAGTTGTTCGATGTACTTATAGTCCATAGCTATCTATTTCTTGAAACTTTTGTTTAATCGTTTGCCTCGCCCTAAAGATGTTCACTTTCACCTGTTGCTCTGTGATTCCCATGATGTCCGCTATCTCCTTGTAGGCCTTTCCTTCAAAGTCGCGCAACTGGACGCAGCTTCTTTGTTTCTCAGGCAATGAGTTGATGATGAACTTGACGGTCTGTACGCGGTCTTTCTGTATGATGTGCTCGTATGGAGTGAGCGACTTATCAGGCGTTTCCCTATCTATTTCCTCAAACGGTTCGTTTTGGTTGCCTTTCTTCTTGAGGTAGTCGAGCGAGAGGTTTCTACAGATGGTGAGGGTGAAAGCCTCGATAGACTCTATCTCTTGCCACTGTTCGCGCCTGTTCCAGACCTTAATCATTGTCTCCTGTACGATGTCCTCCGCCTCCACACTATCGAGAGTGATGCGCAGGGCGAGCCGGTAAAGCGTGTCCTTGAGCGGCAGGATGTCGTTTCGGAAACTGACCTTTTTCATCTTCTCTCTATATGGAATGACGATTAAGTACGGATAAAGTTACAAAGAAGCGGTTAAAAGACGTTAATTATGTTCGAATCTTCGTACCGTGATTGCCATCAATGGCGGTTGCCAAGGTGATGACTACCTCCTTCACTCCTGCCTCCACAGCGGCGAGGGCATTTTCTATCTTGGGCATCATGCCTCCCGAGATGGTGCCGTCGGCAACATATTGGGCATACAGTTCGTGGGTGATGATGGGAATGACGCTATTCTCATCATCGGGGTTGCGCAATACACCCTTCTTCTCAAAACAGAAAATGAGCGTCACGTCATAGTAAGCAGCGAGTGCCTTGGCAGCCTCCGAGGCAATGGTGTCGGCATTGGTGTTGAGAATCTGTCCTTGCCCATCGTGGGTGAGGGGAGCCAAGACGGGCGTGATGCCCGCCTCAATGAGCGTCGCCAAAGCCTTTCCGTTGCCTTTATCCACATCGCCAACAAAGCCGAAATCGATGCCATCCTTCACGGGACGCTTATGGCTACGCATGACATCCATGTCTGCACCCGTCAGTCCCAAGGCATTCACACCATGCGCCTGTAATCGTGCAACGAGGTTCTTGTTCACCAATCCCCCATAAACCATGGTCACCACATCTAACGTCTGTGCGTCTGTTATGCGTCGCCCATTGACCATCTGGCTTTCTATGCCTAATGCGGTGGCAACCTTTGTTGCGCGTCTGCCTCCTCCATGCACCAATATTTTCCTACCCTTAATGGCTGTGAAGTCCATTAATAACCGAGAGAGCTGTGACTCATCCTCGACCACAGCTCCTCCAACTTTCACAATAGTGAGTTTTTCCATTGTCTTCTTTATTCTAAATAGGTGTAGCCATACAGCCCAGAACGGTAGTTAGACAAGAATTCCTTTCCTTCCTCAAGGGAGATTTTACCTTGCTTAACACTCTTTGCGACCCATATCTCCAATTGTCGCACCAATCTCTTGGGGTTGTATTGCACATAGTCGAGAACCTCCTCAACCGTCTCGCCATCGAAAATCTGGTCAATATGATAGTGTCCATCCTTGACAGAGACATGTACGGCATTGGTGTCGCCAAAGAGATTGTGCATATCCCCGAGGATTTCCTGGTAGGCTCCCACGAGGAATACACCAAGGTAATAGTCCTCATTGCGCTTCAGAGAGTGAACAGGCAGCACGTGTCCGATGTGGCGGTTGGTAACGAAATTAGCTATCTTGCCATCGGAATCGCACGTGATGTCCTGCAACGTGGCGTTGCGGGTGGGTCTTTCGTCAAGCCGCTGGATGGGTACGATGGGGAAAAGTTGATCGATTGCCCAAGAGTCAGGGAGGCTCTGGAACAACGAGAAATTGCAAAAATACTTGTCTGCCAACAGTTTATCCAAGCCCTTCAGTTCCTCTGGCACATGCTTGAGCGACTTGGCGATGGCATTGATCTCACGGCATACGCTCCAGAACATACTCTCTATCTCCGCTCGTGTCTTGAGATCTATCAACCCATGTGAGAAGAGTTCGAGAGCCTCCTCGCGTATCTGCTCGGCATCGTGCCAGTCTTCGAGCATCGACCGCGAGTTGAGATTATCCCAGATCTCATATAGGTCTTTCACCAATTGATGGTCTGTCTCTTTTGCCTCAAACTCCTCGGGCATTTCGGGAAGGCTTGCTGTCTCCAACACATCAATGACCAACACGCTATGATGAGCTGCCAATGAACGTCCACTCTCCGTGATGAGATTAGGGTGCGGAATGCCATTTTTATTTGATGCCTCCACAAACTGATAGATACAGTCGTTGACATACTCCTGGATGGAATAATTGACCGAACTCTCGCTGCTCGAGGAGCGTGTGCCGTCATAGTCAACGCCAAGTCCACCGCCACAATCTACGAAGTCCACATTATATCCCATCTTATGCAGTTGGATATAGAATTGCGCCGCCTCGCGCAGGGCGGTCTGAATGCGCCGAATCTTGGTGATTTGGCTACCGATGTGGAAATGGATTAGCCGTAGGCAGTCGTGCATACCCTTGTCATCAAGAATCTGGAGGGCGCGAAGCAGTTCCGCACTCGTTAGACCAAACTTGGAGGCATCGCCGCCACTCTCCTCCCACTTGCCCGACCCACTCGACGCCAGCTTGATGCGTATGCCGAGATTGGGTTTGACATTGAGTTTCTTGGCTGCCTTAGCGATAATATCCAACTCGTTGAGCTTCTCCACGACGATGAAAATGCGTTTGCCCATCTTCTGCGCCAATAGAGCTAACTCGATATAGCTTTGGTCTTTATAGCCATTGCAGATGATAAGTGAGTCGCTTTGGCATTGCACGGCAATCACGGCATGTAGCTCAGGCTTGGAACCAGCTTCCAATCCGAGATTGAATTTCTTGCCATGCGAGATAATCTCTTCCACCACAGGCTGCATCTGGTTGACCTTGATAGGGTAGATAATGAAATTCTCTCCCTTGTATCCATATTCATCCTTGGCTTTCTTAAAACAGCTTGCCGTCTTCTCGATACGGTTGTCAAGGATGTCTGAAAAGCGCAGTAACACGGGAGACTGTACATCGCGCAGGGCGAGCTCGTCCATGACCTCCCGCAGGTCTATTTGCGTATTGTCCTTACATGGCGTGACAAAGACATTGCCCTTTTCATTGATGCCAAAATACGAAGTACCCCACCCATTGATGTTGTACAGTTCCTTTGAGTCTTCAATCGTCCATTTCTTCATAGGTAGTTGTTTAGGGGAATATGGTGTCAGATATTAATGAGTTCGCGTACTTTCTGCACGGAAATCTTGATTTTCTCGAAATTGTCCAAGAGATTCACGTCAAGTGTATTCTTTGCCTTGGAATAAAACGCCTCACGGTATGCAAGTTGTTCGCGGATGAAAGCCTGAACCTCATCGGGGGTCTTGTTGAGCAGAAGAGGGCGCACGGACTTGCCAATCTTGAGATGCCCATACAATACCTCAGGCGTTGCCTTGAGGTAGACCGTCTCTCCTTGTTGGTTCATATAATCCATGTTGTCGAAGAAACAGGGGGTTCCTCCACCACAACTGAGGACAACGTTCTCAAACTCCGCCACTTCATGTAACATGTTGCGTTCGATTATACGGAAACCTTCCTCTCCACGTTCATCAAAGATTTGCTTGACCGTCTTTCGCATACGGTTCTGTATATACCAATCCAAGTCATAGAAAGGAACGCCCAAGTCCTTGGCGAGGGCTCTCCCCACGGTGGTCTTGCCCGCTCCCATATAGCCGATGATAATAATCCTAATCAATGTTGCTTCTTTGTTGAATGGGTTATTTCTTCGTCTTTTCCATGATTTCCAAGCATTCTTGATAAGTCAGTTCCTTCACTTTCGAATGAAGAGCCTTGGGGATTCGATAGTTCTTACCATCACAAACGATATAAGGACCATACCTACCATTAAGAATTTCCATCTTCGGGTTCTCATCAAAGGCTTTCAGGTGACGTTCCTTGTCTTGCTGCCGCTTTTCTGTAATGAGTGAGATGGCGGTTTCAAGGGTGACAGACATCGGGTCTTCCGTTTTAGGTAGCGACACATATTTGTGGTCGTGCATCACGTATGGACCAAATTTTCCCTTGCCAATTACGACGGGCGTACCCTCATAGAGTCCCACGGTACGTGGCAACTTAAACAATTCCATTGCCTCATCCAAGGTGATAGTCTCCATGCTCTTGTCAGAAGGAATCTGCGCAAATTCGGGTTTTTGGTTGTCATCGGCATCACCAATCTGGATAACGGGACCAAATCGGCCAATCTTGGCGTACACGGGTCTTCCCGTCTTGGGATCCACGCCCAGTTGCCTTTCACCAGCCTTATGCTCTGATCGTGCATTGATGACATTCTCCACCTCGGGTTCAAAGTGTTTGTAGAATCCTCTAATGACATTGTTCCACTCCGACTTCCCTGCCGCGATGCTGTCAAATTCTTCCTCAATGTTGGCGGTGAAATGGTAATCCAAGATGTTTGGGAAATTTTGCATTAGGAAGTCATTCACCACAATGCCGATGTCCGTAGGCAAAAGTTTGCCCTTCTCATTGCCCACAATTTCCTTCTTACACTTCGACACCACCTTATCGCCCTTGAGTGTGTCAATGGAGAAACTGCGCTCTTCGCCCTTCTTATCACCTTTCTGTACATATTCCCGTTGCTGTATCGTGCTGATAGTAGGCGCGTATGTGGATGGGCGACCGATGCCAAGCTCTTCCAATTTATGCACCAAGCTGGCCTCTGTATATCGAATGGGACCCGAGCTGAATCGCTCGATGGCACTAATCTCCTTGCGTTGTAGGACGTCACCTTGCTTCAAGTCAGGTAAGATATGTGAAAATTCCTCCATTCCGTTTTCTTCATCGTCCGTAGATTCACGGTAAACCTTGAGGAACCCGTCAAAGGTGATGACCTCACCATTGGCTATAAAGAGATGCTTGACTGCACCACCTTTCGTCGATGTAGCGGAAGGATTTGACAAGGAAATCTCCACGGTGGTCTTTTCAATCTTTGCGTCTGCCATCTGCGAGGCGGCAGTACGCTTCCATATTAACTCATAAAGACGTTTCTCCTGGGACGAACCATTGATACTCATTGCCGACATGTCGGTAGGTCGGATGGCCTCATGGGCTTCTTGAGCCCCTTTTGTCTTGGTATGGAAATTGCGCACCTGACTGTATTCCTTTCCATAGAGGTTGATTACTTGCTCCTTACTGGTAGCAAGGCAGAGTTTGGAAAGATTCACGCTATCCGTTCGCATATAAGTGATCAATCCGTTCTCATAAAGGCGTTGTGCCACCATCATGGTCTGGCTCACGGAGAATCCCAATTTCCTTGCCGCCTCCTGCTGTAAAGTAGAAGTGGTAAAAGGTGGGGCGGGAACACGCTTCAAGGGTTTCTTACTGACGGATGACACTTCAAAAGAAGAATTCTTGCAAATCTCCAAAAATGCCAATGCCTCCTCATGTGTCTTGAAACGAGTATCCAATTCAGCCTTCACCTCCGTCTCTGTCTCATTGCCCGTCAAGGTGAATACGGCATGTACACGAAAATAAGGCTCACTTTGGAACGACTGGATGTCACGCTCACGTTCTACTATCAAACGCACGGCAACGCTCTGCACACGCCCGGCGGAGAGAGACGGCTTCACCTTACGCCATAACACAGGCGACAGCTTGAATCCCACCAAACGGTCAAGGACACGACGTGCCTGTTGTGCATTCACCAAATTCATGTCTAAACGTCGGGGATGTTGGATGGCTTCCAGTATGGCGGGCTTGGTTATCTCATGGAAAACGATGCGGTTGGTAACATTCTCATCCAACCCTAACACCTCACACAAATGCCATGAAATTGCCTCTCCTTCGCGGTCTTCATCGGAAGCAAGCCACACTTGCTTGGCTTTCTTTGCTTTTGCCTTAAGGTCTGCAACTAACTTTTGTTTTTCTTCAGGAATCTCATAATCAGGACTCAATCGGTCCATATCTATACTGATTTCCTTTTTCTTCAAGTCGCGGATGTGTCCGTATGACGACATCACCTTGAAATCATTACCCAAAAACTTCTCAATGGTCTTTGCCTTAGCAGGACTCTCTACAATCACTAAATTCTCTTGCATAATTGCGATGCCTAATTATTTAGGGCGCAAAAGTAATGATTTCTTTCGCTTATACATTATATATATAGGCTATTTTTCTGTTTTTTCAAAATATTTTGTGCTTTATTTAGATATTTTAAGTAAATTGGCTTAGGTATCTTCCAAGCCCTTCTCGTACAGACATAAGTCCAAAATCTGATAAATCGATGTCAGTAATTGACATCCACATACACGTTTCTGCATCGTCTGAAGCATGAAGCGTATGACAATCCTTCACCTCACATTGGAAAAAAAGGTCAAGAGTGGGTATTGGCAACCCACTATAAAGATACAGATTAGCATGGCTAAACAAGTATTTGACAGACGTGACATCAAGCCCCGTCTCCTCCTTCACCTCCCGCACAACACCCTGCTCCGCATCCTCACCGATGTCAGCAAACCCGCCTGGGAGGTCAAGAGTTCCTTTGGCGGGGTCGTTTTTCCTACGTGTCACCAACAACTCCCCCCTATCATTGCGGATAAAAGCGACATTGGCGGAGCTGGGATTCATAAAATATTCAAAACCACATTCATGGCAAAACTTGCTCTTCATGCTATTCGGCATGAAGTGTTGACTACCACAAACGGGACAATACTTAAACTTATCTAATGGATGTTTCATCAATTACTACCAGTCATCACTCCTAAAAGGAAACAATGGAAGACCTGCGGCATTTTTCACGTTGCCTAATTGGAAATTCCTGAAACAATAACGTACTGCCACAGGTTCTTTTACCTCTGGCGAAGTGACGATAATCCCTTGAGTCCAATAATACCTGGCATTCGCCTTATGGAACACCTTGTCGGCTCCCGCCAACTCAAATCCCTGGATGTCCTCATATCTGCTGATGGCATTATAATGGTTCTGTATCTGCACATAGCACGTGTCTCCACTAAACTTCCATTCCTTCACACTCGGGCTTTCGCATAATATGCTTTCCATCCCATAATCCCTATGGAGGGCATGGTATGCCAACCGCTCACCCACCTGTCGCTTTTGACAAGGATGGATTTGTTGTGTCTCCCAAGGGTACACCAAGTCATTGGTACACACCAATGCACTATTGGGAATCACTTTCTGGGCATTGAACTGTTGCTCGCGGAGCTTTGCGCCCCAATCACCATTCACATCATCATTGAAATAAGGGCATATTTCGACAAAATAGAAAGGAATATCATCTTGTGCGAAATCACGCCGCCATTGCTCCACCAACAACTTCAATCGACTGGTGTATTGTCCCTTGGGATCACCCACATTAGAACAACCTTGGTAAAAGAGGATGCCCTTCACTGTGTAATTGAGGATGGGACGGAAAGTGCCATTCCCCCATACCAATGGCCTGAGAAAATCCCATGAGAACTTTCGCACATTCTCCATTGAGTCGAGACTTTCCGTTGTGTATCGTTGAAGGTTGGCAGCATCGAGCCAACTCTCCACACGCGTACCACCTTTATTTGCCATCACCAAGCCAATGGGGACATCTATCGCCTTATTCACCATACGAGCAAAGAAATATCCCGTAGCAGAGCAGTCGCCAATAGTGGAGGGATCGATTGCCTTCCATTGACAATCAGCATCATCCAAAGGGCGCATCGACATCACACTGGGAATCTTTACATAGTGGATGCCGTGGAATTGCTTTGCCTCTATCACATAATCATTATATCCTTCGACAGGGCAATTGTCAAAACCCTTCATGGGCATCTCCATGTTAGACTGGCCAGCACAGACCCAAACCTCACCAAAAAGGATGTCTTTCAACGTGGTTTTCTCGCCATCATCAAAGGTAATCGTATAGGGATTGTAACTTGCCTTGGGGGTCTTCACGCTTACCGTCCATAGCCCATCGTTGCCAGTCTTGGCAGAAACAGACGTATTATCCCATGAGGTAGTGACCGTTACTTTCTTCCCTGGCGTATCCCAACCCCATAGGCGAACATTAGTGTCTTGTTGCAAAACCATGTTATCACCCAAGATGTGGGGAAGTCTTACTTTTGCTTGACATTCCACAGAGAAGAAAAGGAATGCCACAAGTGCTGTAAAATAGGTTTTTCTCATCGTTTCAATATTTCTAAGTATTTGATTGCAAAAATAACTGAAGATTGCCAAATATGCAAGAAAAATAAAAAATAATCATTGGTAAAAACAGTAGGTATCTTTAATTTTTTATCATTTTTCCGTTGTTGTGTCAAGATTTGGCACAACCATATCATATCTTTGTCGAAAATTGAAAAAAAGGATATGATTGACCATCAAAACACCAGGATTAACCATGTTGCCAAGATTTACGAATTAGGGCAAAGAGGGCAACACAGCACTATTTTCCACATAAAAGTAATCATCACCCACCAACCTAAAACCCATCATGAGGCATACGCCCTTGTCAAGAAGACATACGTTAGTATGACAATGGCATTAGATGATGCCCACATCAAGGATGATGCCGTCAAGCGTCATTGCTTTAGCCTCTCCCCATACATCTCACAAGGGTATACCAATCATGAAATAAGGCATATGGCTGGATTGGTTTTGACACAACAATTTGAACTCATCTTCCAAGGTTGCCCCCTTGCGATGGTCAACTTACGAAAGAGAATGAGACAAATATTATAAATGCTTAATTCTTAATGCATAATGCTTAATGGGATTTATGCCGAACGGCAATTAAGCATTATGCATCAAGAATTATGCATTGTAATAATTAATTGAGAAGATATATCTTCACATTACCCTTATACGTCATCTTAACTGTCGCCCTGCCAGCTACGATAGGACTCACCTCAACCTTTACGTCTGGGTTGGATGCTGTGGCGGTGATGACGGAATGGTCTGTTAAGGGCGCATACACTTGATAGCGTGTGGCATCGGTATAGCCATTGGCATTGGAACAACGGATGGGCGTCGAGGGCAAGTTAAGCGACTTGCCGTCTACCAAGATACTCGCCTGGGGTACGACAGGGGAGACAAACGGTATTGTAGAATTTGAAAAACCGATGCCGTGAAGGTCAAACAAGCCAGTTGGGCGTTGTGGCTGTCGCTGCATTCCTCCAAATCGAGGTTGCTCTCTCTGGGGCTGTGGAACCTCTGGTCCTTCCACAACGAGATATACGGCATGTTTCCCTTTAAGACCTTCCACAGCGGAAACGGGCAATTGGTAATTTCTTGCCTCTTGTGCTGCATCGGCTGGAATGTCTAACACACCTATCTCACGTCCTTTCCACGTGTCATTGGCGTATGGGCCATCAAGCATCACACGAATCTTGAATGCTCCCTTCCCACTTGGAGTAAGGCGCAGATTCAACATTGTGCCATCGCCCTTCTTTGCACCTGCAAATGCCTTGATTCCTTTTGTATCTTTGGAAAGTCCTCCGAATCCAAAATATTTGAAACCAATGATACCGCCATTAGTAATACCAGCCAAGTCCATGCTATTATCCCAATTATCAAAAGAATCCTGCAACCATTCATTGCCTGTGATATAACAGGCGATACCTGCAGAATAATATTGATATGGTGGAAGGCCATAAATCTGGAATCCCTCGGAAGTTATTTCCGCTCCTCTATATTCCGTGCCATCAGAGGCAGCAGCCGTCCATTCATTGTTCTTACTATAAGGGTCGTATGCGGTTATCTTGACGATTCCGCCATCAGCTACCGACTTCTTATCCCAAACTATCTTGACAGGAGCCACCATCGCCTGACGGGCATTGCCAAATCCCCGTGGTGGACGATGATAGAACACATACCATTGACCATTGATTTCCTGAATGGAACCGTGTGTGTTATGAGCAAAATTAGTGGTGGTAAGGTGTGTTCCATCTTCATTGGGAACAACACCGCGAGAATCTACCAACACGCCCCCAGAACGCCAAGGCCCCAATGGAGAGTCGCCAAAGGCATAACGGAGAGCCGAATTGGTGGATCCCAACCCATAGTCAGGTCCTGAATAACCTGAGAACACCATGACATACTTGTTACCAACTTGACGAATGGAGGAAGCCTCAAAGAAATTGAAGTCACCAGGATTTTGACCTTGATAGAGTGACGGATATTGCGTTCCTTCGGGATCACGCACCACACCATACCGCTCGCTTGCGGGAATGAAATAATCATGAATCTCTGTTCCAGGACGCACAGCATACATATTGTTAGGATCCAGCTCATATGCCGTGGAATGACGGAAGCCATAATAGACGTATGCGCGGTAGCCTCTTGCGTAGTCTGGGTCGTTTTTGTCTGTGACTTGTTCAACGAAAACCGATGGGTCAAAGTCTATCAATGAGCCTTCCACGCACCTCCGCCCATCCTCTGTGAGGTTGACAGGCGTGAAAGGACCATTGGGGCGGTCGCCCTTGCAGACCATCGCCACCCGTCCCCATCCTCTTGAATGCGGATAGAGATAGTATGTTTTCTTGCCTGTAGCTTTGTCTTTTACTTCCACAAGGTCAGGGGCATACATCGTATCCCACTGCCCATTGACGAAATAGCTGAAGATGGGACCTTCATCACGCCATTGGGATAAGTCCTCCACGGGAGCTGACCACATCCTAATGTCGTTTCCACAATAAGCTGAATAGGTTATATCGTGTGACCCAATGATATACGCACGATACTTCCCTGGGTTGTCAGGGTCTTCAAACACACGGGGTTCCCCGTCTGGTAAATGTTCCCACAAAGGCAAATAGGGATTCTGCGCCCACACGGCAGAAAAGGCAAACAGCAACAATGCCTGTAACAATAGATTCTTTTTCATAACTCAATATAGGTGTTTAATTATATTCACAATACCAAAAACACATTGTTTGGATGCAAATATAATGAATAATCAAAACATGGCGAAATGGGAAACATTTTCAATTATGCCAAGTTTTTTATGGGAAACTTGGCATAATGAATATGATACACCGCAAAAACAGGAAAGGAAAGGGATATTTTATTGCCCACCAAGCCTATCGAAGAACGTAATGACCTCCTCCCACGTCTTCATCTCATCACTACCAAAGGTGATATTTGTCCCCATAAAATTTTCATCTGGGGCTGAATCGATGAAATAATCGCCATAAAGCAAGGCTTTTTGGTTGGTGAAAATGACACGGTCATGGGCTGGGGTACTTAAAAAGTGTTCTATCCATAATTGCGTATCTGTCAACCCCTTATGGTTATTGGTGGAGGCAGAAGCAACGATATACACATTGTATCTCTCTATCAACATCTCGTATGCCTTGTTAAAGCACGACATGGGTTTCCCATACGAGTCAATCATGGCATTCACATGGATATAAACGATGGGACGCTCACGCCCCTCCTGCCTATCGTCAATCCACCTCATCACAGGCACAATACCATGAAAGAAAGAGTGGTCGGTCATGCGATGCTCGCCATGGAAATGCAAAGCTTGTGGATAGTGTTGCCTAAAGAGGTCGAAGGTATGCACCAACGTGTCCTCATCGCCAAACAATCCCCATACGCGCCGTCGCTCTCTATCATCCACCTGGGCGAAACAATGCGTGGTCATGTCCTTGTATTCCTTAACCAACGCCTTGGTTACAATGAATTCCTGAACACCGTCTTGGCGTGGATTCATAAAAACCTGCTTACCCGTCAAGCCATGCTCATGCATGGTCTCGCCCATCTGGAAGGCAGGGTTCACCAAGATTCGGTCATAGCCATAAAGCATTTCCGTATACATGCCACCCATGGAAGTGCCAATGATGAGGTCTGGCTTTTGCTCCCCACACACCCGTCGCAACAACGCCATGGCTTCTTCAGGATGGATGGGAAGGTCATGGGCGATGACTTTTGCTTGCGGAAAAGTATCACGGATACGTCTTACTGTTCCCGATTGGGCAGAAGAGGCGAAGCCATGAACATACATGATTGTCTTGTTGACCCACAGGTCGGGATATTGCTTCGATAAAGCCATGGCTATTTAATGGGATTAATGGGGTTAAAGGGAAGGTTGAGAGGTAACGGTAGAAGGCTTGGCACCCGTAAGCAACTCGGTAATCTTCGCCCCAAGGAACTGGACGCTCGACACGGTGGAGTCTTTGGCAATCTCGCCCAAAGCCTTGGCAGAATCGAGCATGGCATATCTTCTCACACGCACGCCCGATTTCCCTTTCAATGCCTCGCTGCCTTTCTTCAAGTAGGAAAGCGTGACATAGCCGATTCGCAAGGTAATGAGCGTGTTCAACGCACCATCAATAATTGATGCGGGAATGATACCAGAAATCTTCAAACTGGAAACACTACCGAGGAACTCCGTCTCCGAGAATGCATCCACATCGGCATTATTGACCGCATCACCCAATGGGATGGTGATGTCATCGAAATTAGAGAGCGAGTTGGAAATGTAATAACTGAAAAGCGATGTCACCAAGATACGAGCGTATTGGTTAAACAACTGCCGATGGGTGGGCTTGAAGCCCGAGCAACGGATGAGGTCGCCTATCATACGGAAATTGATGACCATCGAGGTCAGGGCATCAATCTTGCCGCTTTGGCATAAGGCGGTAATCATAAAGACCGTCTTTGACCATTCGTGGATATGTGACTTGATGGTCTTATACCGATGATCCAATTCCTCTTGCACGATTCTCACCAAGTCCTCATCATCGTGGTAACACTCTAATGATTGCGCCAACTGCCGCTGGTATTCCTTGCGTTCCTCGGCTGGGATATAGTCGCAATGGCGCACTAACCGATTTCCGAAACTCACCAATTTCTGCCTCGACTCATCAGTCATGTTGTTGGTGTCAACATCTATCATCAGTTGTGGAAACGCTGGGGCATGGTGGATTTTATAAATTGGTACGATAATGATGTAAACGAATACCAACAAGATAATCGCATAAAAGATATATTCTGCATATGCAAAATGTGTCAGACGCGACAATTTCTCACCAATGGTGATAATATCGCTGGTAAGCATGATGACAAACACGCCTATAAAGATGGACACAATAAGAAAGAGATTACGTTTCATGGCTACATAATGATGTTTGAAAGACGAGCACTAAGGTTATCGAGGGTATCAAGCGAATCAAGGTCCTCACGGCTGATGAGGCTTTCCCTGATGCCTTCAAACGATGTCAAGAGCTGTTCAATATATACCTTCTCCGTGGCATGCACCTCATCCTTGATGAGATTCTTCATGGTGTTGTGGCTTGTAAGATCTTTCTTCATCTTGCGAACGGCATCGCGCACCACCTCCACGCTCAATGGCATGGCGAACATCTGTTTCCACCAGGCATTGCGTTTCACATATTGTCTGAGTTCATCCCGTGTCAACCTTTCCTCGATGGCAATCGACACCTTTTCCATATTAGGCGACTCTATGCCAGAAATAAGACGCTCATCGATTCGACGGGTAAAGTCGGCAGCTTTGGTCTTATACCGCTGGAAAAGGTTTTCGGAGAGAAATGTGTTCACGTCAGAGAAATACTTGTTGGCAAGTCGCTCCAATCGCTCAAGACATTGACCCATACTCTCAGAACTATTGATGCGGCTGTCTATCTCCGAGTCGAAGACCGACACAGGGGCTTGTGAGGTCGTGGCACTCACGATGTCATCCAATTCCGCATCGGTAATCGACAATTCCTGCCCGATATGCTCAAGCCATTGACCCAAAAGGTCATAATCGTCTTTCTTCACACGGAGCCCCTTGCCTTTCTCTTGGAGCAGCGTCAACAGGCTTTCACGGAATTGGGACGTACGGTCGAGGCATCTCTTCAACCGCAACTCGCTGATGTTGGTCGTAATCTTGTCATAGAGTTTCTGCTCAATCTTGGCAAACTCCACTTGCTCGGCACTCAACTCGCCGTTGAAATCCGCCTTGAACTTTCCCGTCCCATCGGTGAAATCCGTTACCTTTCCCAAGTTTACACAGCTGATAAAATCAGGTTCGATATTGAAACCCTTACGACGAATCTCATCATACTCTTTCTGTGCCTGACGCTCCACGTCTCGCTGGCGGTCGCCTTCATCGCGCCAATAAGACGAGTCGAATACATTGTGGATGAGATACACGGGTACGCTCTCGTTGTATTCCCTCAACTTGTCGAGGTATTTGGCGGAAGTGACGTTAAATGCCGACACCGAACTATGCACAAACAAAATCAAGTCAACACGCTTGGAGATAGCCTCATAAAGGGGGTCATTCTCGATGTTCACGTTGTTACCGTCAAATCCTGGCATGTCTACGAGGAAAATCTTGCCCTCCCCTGCCTCATCATCATTGCGCAACAACTTGCTCCCCGTGGTGGTGATGGAGGTGATAACGGTACGGTCCCCCTTATTATACGATGGGAAAATCACCTCCTTGATATTGTCCTCCGTCAGCGCGAAGGACTCTTTCTCCAAAAAACGCTCTACCTCGGCGTCATCGGGCATGATGCCTCGGAGCTTGTCAACGATGAGGTCGAGGTCTTCCGCCTTCCTTCCATCCACCTTCGAGCGATAGACATCTATCCTGCAATCTCGCTCATCGTCCACATTAGAGATGATGGAGGGGCGCACAGTGCATTCCAACTTATCCGTGGGACTCACAAACCGATGCGCCAACAAGTTGACCAACGTGGACTTTCCCGACTTCACAGGACCTACCACGAGCATGATAAACGATCCGTTCTTGTATTCCATCGAGCGGCGAGCCAACCGCTGGAGGTTAGTCTTCACCTCCCCCTCGGGCAATTTTGGCGCGACCTCTCGGGTCAGTTCTATCAGTTGGCGAGATATAGCTTCAAGTTTCTTCATGGGCATTTGTTACTATTCCATAGGATTACAGATGCAAAGATAGGGAAAAACAGCATAAAACCATTTGTTTTCACACATTTTTTCCCTTTTTCCAGAAAAATGTTGGGTTGAAACACCAGCTCCATACGCACTTAGACACTATCATTTCCTATTTATTTTGGCTATAGGCAAAAACTTGCAAAAGCGGCATTTGTTCCCGTTGACGCTACCCTTTCATCCCAAACATAGATCTGATTATTCCAAGCATAGAACTGGTTACTCCAAGCATTGAACTGATAACTCTAAGCATAGAACTGGTTATTTCAAGCATAACTTGGACAGTCAGTAAGCTACGGATTGGCAACCTAAAGGCATAGATTATGTGATAGAGTACCCACTATTTCTACTTCCAGGTTTATCCAATAGCAAAATATTTCGTATATTTGCATTCAGAAAAGGACATTTAAGGTCTGTCGGAGCAGTGGCAGCAGCAATTGGCAGCTTATTTGACCTTTTCCCTTTGAATGATATTCACTTTTAAATATTACTATCATGAAAAATTTAATTAAAGGAATCCTTTTGTTGGCAATCCTCTTTTGTGCTGCTCCTATTTACGCCTATGACTTCTGTGAAGCCAATGAAGATGGTGTCACGATTTACTACAACGTCATTAGCGAGAAAGACAAGACCTGTGAAGTAACCTCAAAGGAGACGCATGATGCTTGGGGACCAAGCTATTCCTACGATGACTATGTGGGCGAAATCAACATCCCATCCTCAGCCAATGGCTATCAGGTGATTAACATTGGCGATTATGCCCTTGGAAGCTGCCAGGGTATTACTTCGGTGACGATACCTAATACCGTCACCTCTATGGGGTGGGCACCTTTTTATTATTGCACGAGCTTAACATCCGTGTCACTCCCTGAATCATTAACCAGTATCAGCTCAGAGGCTTTCATGGGTTGTTCTGGTCTAACCTCGATAGATATCCCGAATAGCGTTACAGCCATTGGGGCTAATACATTTAAAAACTGCACAGGGTTGACATCGGTGACCATCCCGAATTCTGTAACTTATATCGGCAGATGGGCATTTCAGGACTGCACTGCCATTCAATCCCTATCTTTGGGTAATTCCGTCGTCACCATTGGCGAACTTGCATTTCAGAACCTCCCAGAATTGACATCGTTGTTCATCCCTAAGAGTGTTACCTCAATGTCCTATAACTCTTTCGCTGGTTGTGTGAACTTGGAAAGCATCATCGTGGAAGACGGTAACGAGTACTATAACTCCCAAAATAATTGCAACGCCGTCATCGAGACAAGCACGAACACGCTATTCTTCGGATGCAGGAATACTATTATACCGAATACCGTTACTCACATCGAGCAGTACGCATTTTTCAACCGAAGCGGCCTAACCTCAATTACCATCCCTAATTCCGTCAAAAGCATCGGATTGTATGCTTTCGGAAGTTGCAAAGACCTAACATCAGTAACTTTTGGAAACTCCCTCACTTCTACGGGGAGACTCACCTTTGATCAATGCGTAAATCTTACCTCCATAACTTTTGGGAACTCTATCACATCAATTGGCGAGGCTTCTTTTCAAGCTTGTAGGAAACTATCTACAGTGGTCATTCCTAATACTGTTACCGAAATTTGTCCGTATGCTTTCGGAGGCTGCTACGGCATAACCTCCCTCACCCTTGGTAATTCCGTCGAGACCATCGGAACAACCGCTTTCGGTGGTTGCTGGTATTTGAAATCTCTTGTCATTCCAAAGTCCGTCAAGTCTATCGGGGCATCAGCATTCTCAAATGCTCTCTACCTAACCTCTGTTACTTCCTATATCACAGATGTGTTTGAAACAGGAAGCGAAGCCTTCAATGGATGCAGTAGAGCCACGCTATATGTTCCAAAGGGCTTGGTAGACACTTATCGATCGACACCCGATTGGAACAGATTCACCAACATTAAGGAAATGATTACTTTCACCCCTTTGACCATTGCTTGTACTGACCACGGTAAAGTCACCATCAACAATAATACCGACTTTACAAATGACATAGGTGAGACAAATGTTTATGATAGCATGACCAACACCTTTGTTTTCACTCCAGAGGAGGGTTACCAGTTGAATCGAGTACTTCTCGACGGATTAGATGTCACCAAGTCCGTAAGTAACAACCAATTGACGACTATGATTCGTGAAAACTCCAAGATGATGGTAGTATTCTCTCCCAAGGGTGCAGATGTCAACGGCGACGGCCAAGTGAATATCAATGACGTGGTGATGCTCGTTAACCTCATCCTGGGGCAATAAATTTCGAACATTTTGTTTTTTTCCATCCATGTAGATATGTTTCCGCATGAGATGAATAACCATTTAGCAAGGCTTGCAGTTTTTGTAAGCCTTGCTTTCGCATAAAGAGGTTGTTTGCTAAAGTGAATAGAGTGGCACCGCATTCGTTGAAAGTGTAATGAGCATCTATACCATGATTTATCAATCATTATTCATTGATACATACTTTTCCAAATCATAGAAATAAACCATATTTCTTCTTCAAGAATCCGCAGATATACGAATAAAAATCGAAAAAATGAGCCAAATCATACAAAAGTGACTATGTAATTTGCATATATCAGCAAATTTTCCTTATTTTTGCATACAACAATCAAAACCAAGACATCATGAAACGACTATTTATCCTGGCATTCGTCCTCGCAAGTGGCTCTGTTCTCCTTGCAAAAGATTGGAATAAGGCAGAAGTTGCCAACATCATTTCACGCGTCAATGACACATGGCAAAAGAACCACCCCCAACAAGAACGCTCTTTCTGGGATCCAGCAGTTTATCACACGGGCAACGTGGAGGCTTGCTTGTTATTCAAGAACCAAGAGTGGTTTGACTACTCCAAGGCATGGGGAGAGAAAAATTTGTGGCAAGGAGCACGTGAGACAGACAAGTCGAAATGGCTCTACCAGCAATACGGCGAGTCGATGCAACACGTGTTGTTTGGCGACTGGCAGATTTGTTTCCAGACGTTCCTCGACCTATATGCCGCAGCAGGGGAGTTTGGAGAGACAAGCGATGTGTATCAATGGGTGGCTCGCGCCAAGGAGGTGATGGGTTATGAGGCATATTCCGATGCCAATGATTACTGGTGGTGGGCTGATGCCCTCTACATGGTGATGCCCGTGATGACGAAGATGTATAAGATGACGGGCGACACGAAGTATCTTGACAAGATGTATGAGAACTGGTCGTATTCCAATAGCATCATGTATGACGAGGAAACAGGACTCTATTTCCGCGATGGCAAATATGTCTTTCCGCAACACAAGACCGCAGCGGGTAAGAAGGACTTTTGGGCAAGGGGCGACGGATGGGTATTGGCGGCTTTTGCCAAAGTACTCAAAGACCTCCCCAAGAAAGACAAACACCGCAAAGAATATATCGCTTTCTACAAGAAACAAGCCAAAGCCGTAGCAGATTGCCAACAGGATGAAGGTTACTGGACACGTTCCATGCTCGACCCCGAACAAGCCCCTGGACGTGAGACTTCTGGCACCGCCCTTTTCTGCTATGGTCTGCAATGGGGCATCAACCATGGATTCTTGAAGAAGAAAGTGTACCAACCCGTGGTGGATAAGGCATGGGAATATCTCGCCACCATCGCCTTACAACCCGATGGCACGGTGGGTTATGTACAACCCATCGGCGAGAAGGCCATACCTGGGCAGGTGGTAAATCAAAAGTCTGTGACTAATTTCGGTACAGGAGCATTCCTCTTGGCAGCCTGCGAATATTACAGACACTTGAAAAAATAAGTTCATCATCCCTCTTAAGAAAAAAATACGCCGCTATTCTCAACGAACAGCGACGTATCACTATGTTTAACTAAAAATCCTTTCTGAACAAATGGGAACCTCACGGTCACCATTGTCACCTGTTAAACAATCGTTTAATCTACCTTAAACCTAATAACTAAAAACCTAAATCTATTACTACTAACCTAAACAATCTATTAACCTTTTGACGATGCAAAGGTACGACGATTTTCAACATCCGCCATAACTTTTTATGAAAAAAGATGTATTTTTATCCTATTCTTGACATAAATCAAGCATTTGTGTTCGTACACAATGAATATTTTATCATTTTATGCGGTTTTATGGATGATTTCCCTTATCTTTGTAAAGTCTATGAGATTAGTTGAAAACACATGCGGGTATTGATAGTAAACACCAGCGAGAAGACTGGCGGAGCGGCAGTTGCCGCACATCGGTTGTTGGAAGCATTGAACAAAAACGGCGTAAAGGCAAAAATGTTGGTACGTGACAAAGCGAGCGACCAGCTCACCGTGGTGGCATTGAGTGGTGGATGGAGACAGAGATGGAACTTCCTTTGGGAGCGTTGGAGCATCTTCTGGAGGCTACGCTTTTCGCGCAAGCACCTTTTTGAGATAGATATTGCCAATACGGGTACCGACATCACCACCCTCCCTGAATACAAGGAGGCAGATGTCATCCACTTACATTGGATAAACCAAGGGATGCTCTCACTAAAAAACATCCGCAACATCCTATCGACGGGAAAGCCCGTGGTGTGGACGATGCACGACTTGTGGCCCGCCACAGCCATCTGTCATTATGCGCGTGGGTGTACGGCTTTCACTGACAAATGCCGCCTCTGCCCCCTCTTACCAGGTGGAGGTTCTTCGCATGACCTCGCCTCAAAAGTGTGGAAGCGCAAGGAAGAGATGATGCAAGGTCATGACATTCATTTCGTGACTTGTAGCAACTGGTTAGGCAATGAGGCGCGGAAAAGTGGTCTGATACGCGGACAACACATCCATACCATCCCAAACGCGATTGACACCCATACGTTCAAGCCCATGGATAAAGAGAAGTGCCGTAAAGAATGCGACCTTCCCACGGATAGGCGTATCATCCTCTTCGTGTCGCAACGGGTGACCGACCAGCGGAAAGGCATGGATTATTTCATCCGCGCCATAGATACCATGACGAGGGAACACCCCGACATGAAAGAGAATGTGGGCATCGCCATCCTTGGAGGACATTCGGAAGAATTCATCGACACACTCCCCTTGCCCATCTATCCGTTGGGGTATGTGAGTGATGAGCGACAAATCGTGAATATCTACAATAGTGCCGACCTCTTTGTGCTACCGTCATTGGAAGACAACCTACCCAACACCATCATGGAAGCGTTGGCATGTGGCGTTCCTTGCGTGGGATTTCACGTCGGGGGAATACCCGAAATGATTGACCATAAGCAAAACGGATATGTTGCCGAATACCGAGACGAAAAGGATTTAGCACGTGGAATGGCATGGGTATTGGATGAGGCAGATTGGAAGAAATTGAGCGACAATGCCGTCAAGAAAGTCGCTACATGCTACTCACAGCAACACGTGGCAATGAAATACGTGGAAACGTACCAAGAGGCATTGGCAATGAAAGACATGAATCTATGATCAAATTCACCATCGTTACTTGCACATACAATGCGGCTAACACTTGCCAAAGGACTTTTGACAGCGTGATAGCGCAAACTTATCCATACGTTGAGCACCTTATCATCGACGGTAATTCAAAGGATGGGACACTCCCCTTGGCTTGGGACTATAAAGAAGAAAATGTCGCAAGGGAATCATTGCACGACATTTCAATTACGTCTGAACCCGACAAAGGGCTTTACGATGCCATGAACAAAGGGATTGCCAAAGCAACAGGCGACTATCTCCTATTTCTCAATGCTGGGGACACCTTCCCCAACCCTGACACATTAGAGCAGATAGCAAATGGTATCGGGGATGGCGAGCAACTACCCGCCGTATTATATGGTGATACAGACATCGTTGATGAACGTGGGAATTTTATCCGTCATCGACGCTTGTCACCTCCCGAAGAACTATCTTGGCGTTCATTCAAGCAGGGAATGTTGGTGTGCCATCAAGCATTTTACGCCCGCACCGATATTGCCAAGCAAACCCCATTCGACCTTCACTATCGTTTCTCCTCAGACGTGGATTGGTGCATTCGCATCATGAAAGAGGCGGAAAACAGAGATTTACCATTGAAGAACATCGGCATGGTGGTTGCCAATTACCTTGACGAAGGAATAACGACCAACAACCACAAGAAATCGCTTATAGAACGTTTCCGACTGATGAGCCATCATTACGGCATTCTCACCACCCTCTCCATGCACCTTTGGTTTGTGTTTCGCTCTCTTCTAAAAAAATGAAACACAAAAAAGCCAACCCCGTTATCACAACAGGGTTGGCTCGGAATATGAGTTAAAAACAAAAGTCGTTTGTTACTCAGCTGCAAGAGTGAAGCGCTTGTAAGCGACTATCTTCAACTCCTTGTCCTGACGTTTGAGCCACTCGGCAACACTTGCCTTGTCGCCATCGCCAAATTGGAACTCCTGGTCTACCAAGCAGTTCTCCTTCAAGAACTTCTGGACACGTCCCTTGGCAATGTTCTCAATCATCTGAACAGGCAAATTGGCAGCTTTCTCAACGCTCACCTTCTCACGAATCTGGCGAGCCTCGTCAGCTTGCTCTTGTGTCAGCCAACCCTTAGCCATATTCGACTCGATGTGGTCATCGCTATCAACGAGGTTAGGATTGATGCCAGCCTTACGCAAAGCAGCATCCACAGCCTTACCAACCTGCTCAAGCTTGGTCTTCTCAACGGCAGTCTTATACTCCTCATCAAGGATTGCAGGGTCAACACTGTTGGCATCGAGAGCCACAGGTTTCATAGCAGCAACCTGCATAGCTACCTTATGGGCAGCATCCTCATTGTCCTGGTTGAGCTGAACCATGGTAGCCAACGTGTGGCGACCCATGTGATCGTATGTGGAAATGTTGGCTCCCTCCAAGAAATTGTAGCCATCAATCTCCATCTTCTCACCAGTGATACCAGAACGTTGTGTCACGACGGAAGCAGCATCCTCGCCATTAGCGAGTTTCAGAGCCTTCACCTCGTCGAGCGTCTGCGCCTTGGCTGCAATAGCAGCATCAAGGATGCTCTGGGTCATAGCGATGAAGTCTGCACCATTGGCAACGAAGTCAGTCTCACACTTCACAGCTACCATAGCGGCGAAGTCGCCTTCCTTCTTGACGAGTACACATCCATTGGATGTCTCACGGTCAGAACGCTTAGCGGCGATAGCAAGTCCACGCTCGCGGAGCAGTTCCTTAGCCTTATCGAAGTCGCCCTCAGCCTCGGTGAGTGCTTTTTTCACGTCGGCGAGTCCTGCACCTGTCATGGTGCGCAACTTCTTGATATCTTCCATATTGGGTTTGTATGCCATAATCTTTTTCCTTACTTAAAACTTTAAAAATGGATAAATAAATGTTTGTTATTCTGCCTCAGGAGCCTCTTCTGCAGGAGCGGGAGCGGCAACCTCCTCTTCAGCCTTTGGGGCTGTAGGAGCTTCATCCTTGCGGGCGCGACGAGCACGGCGAGGCTTTGGTTCTGGTGCCTCTTCAGCCTGTTCAGCAGCAGCCTTCTCATCAGCTTTCTCTACCTTACGCTCTTCCAAGCCTTCTGCAATAGCCTGACAACATGCGTTAAGTACCACCTCGATACTATCCTTGGCATCATCATTAGCAGGGATTACGAAGTCTACGCAGTTGGGATCAGAGTTGGTATCAACCATGGCAAATACGGGGATACCCAAACGGTTAGCCTCGCGCACGGCGATATTCTCCTTCAAAACGTCAACGACGAAAAGAGCACTTGGCAGACGGGTCAAATCGGCGATAGAACCCAGGTTCTTCTCCAACTTAGCACGTTGGCGTGTAATCTGCAACAGCTCACGCTTGGAGATGTTGGAGAAAGTGCCATCAGCCATCAACTTATCGATGTTTGACATCTTCTTCACAGCCTTGCGGATAGTGGGGAAGTTGGTGAGCATACCACCAGGCCAACGCTCTGTAACGTATGGCATACCAACGGAAGTAGCCTTCTCGGCAATGATGTCCTTGGCTTGTTTCTTGGTGGATACGAACAGGATTTTCTTTCCTGACTTGGCGATGTTCTTCAGAGCCTCGGCAGCCTCGTCAATCTTGGCAACCGTCTTGTGCAAATCGATGATGTGAATGCCATTGCGCTCCATGAAGATATAAGGAGCCATAGCAGGATTCCACTTGCGGCGAAGGTGCCCGAAATGACAACCAGCCTCAAGCAATTGATCAAAATTTGTTCTTGACATTGTAATTTGTTTGTTAAAATGTTTACTTTCTTTTCAATTCTATGGCGCAGGGATAAAAGTCCATGCACCCCATAACTTAGAACCAGCCCCATGGTAATCCCCCAAGACAGGGGGAGTCCATCGGGTTTAGATACTAAACTGTCACCAAAAGGGATTAACGCTTGCTGAACTGGAAACGACGACGAGCCTTGGGCTGTCCTGGCTTCTTACGCTCAACGGCACGTGAGTCACGTGTCAGGAATCCTTGGTCTTTCAGTGCTTTCTTATCCTCAGCATTAATCTTGACGAGGGCACGGGCAATAGCAAGGCGCAAAGCCTGGCTCTGTCCTGTGAAGCCACCACCATAAATATTTACCTTGACATCATATTTTCCTTCCACATCAAGGAGGGCAAGGGGCTGCTTCACCACATACTGCAGAATGGCAGAGGGGAAATAGGTCTCAAGATCTCGCTTGTTAATGGTGATCTTGCCTGTTCCTTCTGTAAGATAAACACGGGCCACAGAACATTTGCGGCGGCCAATTGCATGAATTTGTTCCATATCTTTTTTCTTCTGTTTTCTTGATTACCAATCCTACTTCAACTCGTTGATGTCAATCACCTTGGGCTTTTGAGCCTGCTGGTTATGCTCCTCACCATTATATACATATAGGTTCTTCAGCAAACTGCGACCAAGCGGACCTTTTGGCAACATACCCTTGACGGCATGGCGGATAATTTTCTCGACACCATCTGGACGTAAACGCAGTTGTGCAGGCGTATTGAAACGCTGGCCACCGGGATAGCCCGTGTAGCGTGTGTAGAGCTTCTCAGTCTCTTTCTTGCCAGTAAACACCACCTTCTCGGCGTTGATGATAATCACGTTGTCACCACAATCGGCATGTGGCGTGAATGAAGGCTTATACTTTCCACGGAGTATCTTGGCGACCTTAGAACAAAGACGACCCACCACTTGGTCGGTAGCGTCGATGAGCACCCACTCCTTCTTTGCTGTTTCCTTGTTGACGGAAATAGTCTTGTAACTTAAAGTGTCCATTTCTGAATTAAAAATTTTCTACAAAAAAACGTCGTTCTTTCTTTTTTCTCGTTGTGTGGACGATTCACTAACCACGATACCCGGCCAAAGACACCGCTATTAACACTTCCACACCGGGGACTCTAAGTACATCCCCAAATAATAATCGGACTGCAAAATTACATCTTTTATGTTTTTTAAAGAAATATCAACCCACGCAAATCTGCATTTTTACGATTTATTAACGCCCGTTAATAATTGTTATCTTCGTATGCCTCGATGTCACAAAAAGCCAAAACATACGTATATTTGACATGTAAAGAACCTGTACGATGACGAGCCAAGAGTACCAAGAAGACATTGAAAGATTACGCCCAAGGCTTCTCCAAGCCGCCCTGCGGTATCTGGGGGATGCCGAGGAGGCGGAGGATGTGGCGCAAGATGTCATGCTTAAACTTTGGTCGATGTGCGAAGAGTTGAGACCTCCCATTGACAAACTTGCCCTCGTCATGGTCAAGAATCTATGCATCGACCGCATTCGCAGTCGCCGTCCGAGGGTCAACCTCGACCAAGTGTCCACCGTGGAAGAAGAAAAAGACGAACGGTTGGAAGCCATGATGCAGGCCATCAAAGCCCTCCCTCCTTTGCAACAGACCATTCTCCTACTACGACACGAACAAGGAATGGAAACCCATGACATCGCCCTGCTCATGGGTATGACGGAGGTTGCAGTCCGCAAGACTCTCAGCAGGGCGAGAATGACAGTAAGAGACAAGCTGACAAAACGTAAATAAAATGAAGAGACAACAGGACATACTGACATTGACAGAACGGTTCTTTGACGGTGAGACAACTGTCAGAGAAGAGCGTCTACTCTATCAACTCTACGCAGAGGAACAAGTACCCGACCAACTCCTTGTATACCGTGAAATGATGTTAGGATTCCAAAAGATGGGAAAAACAAGGTTGAAGAAATCATCCATCTTCCATCTTCCATCTTTCAAAATCCTATCAGCAGCAGCCTGCTTGCTGGCCATATTGGCATGGGGGGCGTGGCAACACTTCTCGATGGGCGACGAATGCGTGGCATACGTCTATGGTGAGCGCGTCACCGACGAGGAGGTGGTGATGCAAGAGATGCAACTCGCCATAAGCACCTTGTCGGATGACGAGGCAAGCGAAACCGTCGAGACCCAATTAAAAGACCTATTTGAATAAAATAATATCGTTATGAAACCATACCATAAGAACAAAAGAGCCTTAATCCTTCTCTTTCTTATTATGTCATCTTTGGCAATGTACTCCCAACAAGGGTTGCGTATCAACGCACTCTTTGAGGGCAAAATCGTACCAGCTAAGAAGATGGTAGAGACCCGTGTCCGAGGAAGATCCATCAGCAAATACAAGCTTTCATACTTCCGCAGCGTCCGCTTCAAGGCTGACGACGAGACATTCAGGAAAATAGACCATCTGGCAAGCCAAGACTTCGCCGACGACAGCAACCAGTTCAAAGACCGCAGCCCATATAGCTCGGGTACCATGCGAATGGTCAACCAGAAAAAGACATTTACGCAGATGTACGAACTGGCACCCCGCAACGGCACCAACCGTTACCTGTGCTACAAGTTAGTGGGCGATGTCATCACGGTAATCTACATGGAAGGCTCCCTCTCGTCGCCCGAAGAATTGAAAAAACTATTGAAAGATTGATGATTAACAACCCATAATAAATATAATAATGAGAAAACAAGTACTTGCCATCGTGGCATTGATGGCGATGATGACCATGCAAGCCCATGCAGGATGTATGGATGAAAGTAATGACAACGACACATTGGTGATAAACTACCCACACAAGGTGACCATCATCACGGGCGACTCGTTGCAGACCATCAAGGTAGACGGGAGGCACGACGACTACGACTTTCGTTATGAGAACACCATCCAACTGGTCGATTCCAATTACGTGAGCGATCTCAATATCAATAGTGACAGGTGGGATTTCGGCCTGCCCTTTAGCCTGAAGAAGAAAGGAAGCCAAGACGGAGGATACGACGAAGAAATCACCACGCACCTCGGCTTCGGTTGGAACGAGGCTTTGGGAACGCCCAAAGGCATGGACGTGTCGGTAGGGTCGTCGTGGGAAATTTTCTGGACCATCGTGCAATGGGATTACAAGACCAACAAGGGGCGCGACACCTGGTCGGTAGGGTTCGGCGTCGACTGGCGCAACTATCGCATGACGGGTCGCTGGCGATTCGTCAAGGATGCAGAGGAAAAAATCCTTTTGGCTGCCTACCCCGAGGGGGCTTCCCCCAAGTTCTCACGTGTCAAGGTGTTTAGCTTACAGATACCCTTGCTCTACAGCCATCGTATCGCCCGAAAGTTCTGCCTTGGCATCGGTCCCGTGCTCAACTGGAACACGCATAGCAGCATCAAGACACGTTACATAATCGATGGGAAGAAATACAAGGACACAGACAATGACGCACGGGTAACGCCCCTCACCGTGGACTTCATGGGAACGATTCGCACTCCATTGTTAGACTTTTACGTGAAATACAGCCCCTGCCATGTGTTGAACACGGCCTTTGCGCCTAAGTTCCAATCGCTCGCTTTCGGCATCTATTTCTGACGATGGCATAATTTGATGATGAAAAAAACTGACAAAATGATGTTCGGAAATATTCATGAAAGAGATGTTAAGGGGTGCTAATTGCCCCGTTTCATATTCATCTTTCATGGCGGAAATATGAGTTTAACATATTTTGGGCGGCATCCGTCGTCGCGGATGCGGCATTGGTCAGACGTAAATGTTGTCTCTTTGAGGCACGGATGCCACCCAAAAGATGTTAAATTGCCGCATTAGTGGGGGGCAGGGATAGCTCTCTTTTTCATAAAGTACTGTCTTTCAGCATGTTGTGAAATGCGAAAAAAAGGGCGTTTTTCCGACCAAAGGAGAGGTTGGTGGCAAATAACGCAACCATGGAGACCCTATTCGTGATAAATATTTGACAAAACGAGGGTAAAGGCGGGGTATCAATTATCTGCTTGATAATTGTGAAGTGAATCGTTGCAAATTATCATGATTATTCGTATCTTTGCACCAAAACATTAAGGGAGGGAGTATGAAGTTGCATCAATCGTCATTGTTCGTCATTCAATTGTGTATGGCTTTAGCCCTTGTCATGACGGCAAGAGCCGATAATGGAGTGGATGATAACCTGTTTGTCTATTTCAAGGATGGAAGTGTGGAGGCCTTCCCCTCGGCTTGGATTACCAGCCGAGACATTTCAGGTGGTGTGTTGCGAATAGCGGTTGACCGAGAGTATTTCAGTTACGAGATGGCCCAGGTCGATTCCATCAGCCATATCGCCCCCACAGATTTGCCGTCTGTCATTTCCTTGAAATTCAACAACAAATACAACGATCAATTGTTCACCGACGCTATTGCTATCATCAGGGAAGACGGGGTTATCACCGCCACGGTAGGCGGAATCGGCAAATGGCTCACGCCCTCATTCCAACTCTCATCCGAAAAGGCGATTGCATCTATCGGTGGGAAGATACTGAAAGACAAGGTGACACGTTCCAACTTTGCCGAAGATGTGACCTTCACCGTTGCCCATCCTAACCAGACCATCCTTGACAGGACGAAAATCAGCGACGAGATATGGAGCGAGCCAGAGAAATATATCATCACCAAGGTTCAACTAACCGAGGACATGCTCTCCACCAATGCACCCACCAACGAGGGAGAAGGATTGGGGATGATGATTGATGGAAACCCCGCAACCTATTTCCATCCCTCAAATGGCAACGACAACACCGCCCCAGACCCATACATCGACATCCATTTGGACAAAGGGGCGAACATGATCCAGTTTGCCTATACCCTACGTAAAGACTTGAGCCGTTACCCCAAAGAGCTACGTCTCTATGCCAGCAAGGACGGTAACGACTGGACTTTGAAAGAGACATACACTCGCGAGACGGGACTCCCCTATAAGGTAGGTGAGACATTTACCTCGCCATTGATTGACTTAGGCGACACCTATACGTACCTACGTATCTTGCAGACGCAAGCCAACTACAAGAAAAACCTCTTCTTCGTGGAGTTTGAGCTGTCAAAGGTAACAGAAAATCCCGACACCATCCCTGTCCTCATCCAACCCACAATGTACGACTATCATTTCATTCCGTGGGGCAGAGACTATTTGGTACATATTGACTGGCTCACCAACATGGCAGAAAATGTCCCTCGCGTGGACATAGACATCGAAGACAGGAAATTTGTCAGCAGCAAGGATTATTATCTCAACGCGGAAATCAACATTACCGGCAACTACGTCTACCCATCCATGAGCGACAATGTGCAAATCAAAGGAAGGGGTAATTCCAGTTGGAGCCGCTACGAATGGGACAAAAACCCCTACCGACTGAAATTCGCCGAGAAGGTAAAGCCCTTCGGGATGACGAAAGGAAAGAACTGGGTGTTGCTTGCCAACAAGCAAGAAGGCTCGATGATGACCAATGCCATCGGCATGAAGATTGCCGCCGTGGTAGGTACGGCAGCCTATAACCACATCATACCCGTGGAATTGTATATGAACGGCTATTATTGGGGTAGCTACAACTTCACCGAGAAAATAGGATTCCACAACAATAGCATCGACCTCGAAGAAGAACAGAACGCTGCCCTTCTCGAACTTGATACCTATTATGATGAAGTCTACCGCTTCCATTCCGACCCATACAACTTGCCTGTCAATATCAAGATCCCAGACCTCAATGAACAAGGGAGCAACCTCGATTTCAACATCATCAAGGAAGACTTTAACGCTTTTATGAACGCATTGAAGAATGGCGATGACATCACGGCTTGGGTTGACGTGGACTATTTGGCACGGTATCTCATGGTCAACGACTTGATTTGCAACTATGAGATAAACCATCCCAAGAGTACTTACCTCTACAAGGAAGACTACCTAAACGGGAGCAAATACATCTTCGGACCCGTATGGGACTTAGACTGGGCTTTCGGCTATGAGCATAGCAAGAAATACGCCACGGCAGACATTCTGGCCGACTTCTACACCTCGTCGGGAATGAGTGGGCAGAAATTCATCCAAGACTTGCGTTATGTGAGCGAGGCAGTGGACAAGGCGTATTATAAGGTATGGACACATTTCATGCAAGACCATTTGCAAGAGGTGCTTGACTATTGCGATTCATACTATGAATATGCCAAACCATCGTTTCAACATAACAATGACAACTGGTTTTGGGGCGATGAAACCGACTATCGGGAAATGGCAACAAGCATGAAGGAATGGCTCAAGGCACGTGCGGAGAACATCTATGCCAACCTCACTCCCTACGAAATAGATGACGAAGACGACGAACCCAACGGCATCGAGACGATACCCAATAACTTCCATGACCATCCCACGCTTGCCGACATCTATGACCTTCGTGGTGTCTGCGTGAAGAAAGCCGTACCCGTAACGGAACTGCGACAGCACTTGTCGCCTGGGCTTTACATCGTGAATGGAAAGAAAATGATAGTGAGATAATCTTTTTGCTGTCTTTTGAGTGTCATCAAAAGACTGGGATGAAAGCATTTGGTTTGTGCTGATGGTTAAATCATGTGTGAACAACTAAAAAAAGAGACACAAACTACTTAATTATCTTTAAAAACTAAACGTTTTAGTTGTATGTAACTATATTTTTTAGTTACTTTGCGAACGGATACAGATACAGACGCACTTTTTGAACGTATAAGGAAAAAGCAATACAAATGAAAAGGCTTACAACGAAAGAAAAGGAAATTATGGACTTGTACTGGAAGTACGGTCCGATGTTTGTGAAAGAGCTCTTAGGCTATTACGACGAGCCACGCCCTCACTTCAATACTCTCTCTACCACGGTGCGGATATTGGAAAAGAAGGGATTTCTCGATCATAAGCAGTTCGGCACGTCTTATCAGTACTTTCCCACTATCAGCGAACAAGAATACGGACGCTCCAGCCTGACGGGTATCATCAAGAATTATTTCGATGATTCTTATCTGAGTGCTGTTTCCAGCTTTGTCAAGGAAGAGAAGATTTCCGTGGAGGAGTTGAAGGAATTGATTAAACAAATAGAAAATAGCGATTGAGCAAGCGCAGAGCTAAATATGTTTGGGCTATGCAAAGCATAAACTGTTTTCTACGTATTAAAAATGTAACATGTAAATCGTAAACGAGTATGATGGAGTTTCTGACCTACGACCTGAAGGTTGCCGTGTTAGTGGTGATATTTTATATGTTTTACCGCCTACTGCTAAGTCGCGAGACGTTTCATCGCATCAATCGTGTGGTGCTACTCGGAACGGCCATTGCGTCATTTGTCTTGCCGCTATGTGTCATCACGTTGCATAAGACGGTAGTCGTGAGCGGTGGAGGAGAAATGGTCACGTTTGACAACATCAGTCCCATAGTGACAGAAGTGGTCGAGGTGGCGGAACCTCAAACACCTTTCTGGCAAACGCTGGTGGTTGTGGTGTTCTTCGTTGGGCTTGCCTTAACATTAGGTCATACCATATTGGGTGTCGTGAAAGTATGGCGGCTCATCAATCGTAGTAAGCAATATCGGCAACCAGATGGCACGATTATCTGTGTTGCCGACCGCGACGTGTCACCTTTCAGTTGGATGAACTATATCGTACTCTCGCATAGCGACTACGAGGCACAGGATGCCTCTGTGCTCGCCCATGAACGAGGCCACATCCGCCTACATCATTCGGCAGATGTGCTCCTCGTTGACATTCTCACCGCTTTGCAATGGTTCAACCCTGCTATGTGGATGTTGCGTCAGGATTTGCGCTCCATTCACGAGTACGAGGCAGACGCGGCGGTACTCTCTCAAGGCATCAATATGCGTCAATATCAGTATCTGCTTATCCAAAAAGCCGTTAGCGACTGCGGGTACTCAGTTGTCAACGGTATTACTCACAGTACCCTCAAAAACCGCATACACATGATGCTTAACAATAAGAAAACCAATCGTGCGAGCTGGTTGAAATTGCTCGCCCTGCTACCCATTGTAGGCGTAGCGCTGGCTCTGAATGCCGAGACCGTGAATGACTATGTTTACGAAGGCACTCAACAACAGCAGAAGAAGAAAATCGTGAAGAAAGGCCGCAAGGAAGCTCAAGTGAAGATGAACGATACGGCCATCGAGGTGAAGAACGAAGCGGATCCAGCAGAAGATCGTCCGTATGCCCTTCATGCCGTTGTTGACCAATATGGTCGTATTACAGGATTGTCGAGCGAAGGCAAGCCTGACCCCAGACAACCTTTGGAGTTTACCATCGGGCGCATCTTCTTTGACGACCGTGTTGCCACCCTCGAGGAAGTCAAGAATTACAAGTCGCTCGGTTACGAGGTGTTTGAGATAATTTATAAACCAAATACCGCAGGTGATCCGAAGTGGAACTACAAAGACAAGGAAGGCATTCTCGTCTTCCGTCAGAAGAAGCAAGAGAGAAAGGAAATGCCGAAGTTGATTTTTGGCGAACCGAATGATCCTGAACCTCTGCTCGTCCTGAATGGTAAAGTGGCAACGATGGAACAAGTGAAGGCTCTCGACCAGAGTACCATCGACCACGTGAATGTGATGAAAAACGAGGAGGCATTGAAAATTTATGCCAAGCATTTCAATGCCGATACCTCAAACGGAATCGTCTTCATCAACACCAAGGAGTACGTCAAGAATGGCGGTAGTAAGGAATTGGCCTCAATCCGTGTGGTAACGGAAAAGCCACAAGGCGGAGGGAAAATCTTCGATGTGGTGGAACAGATGCCCGAGTTTCCTGGCGGTATGGATGAGATGATGAAGTACCTGTCGATGAATGTTCGCTATCCCGAAGCCGCCAAGAAGGCTGGCTTGCAAGGTCGTGTTGTAGTTCAGTTTATCGTTGAGGCGGATGGTAGTATCAGCAATGCCAAGGTTGTGAGAAGTGTGAGCGAGGAACTCGATGCAGAGGCTGTTCGCGTCATTGAAAAGATGCCGAAATGGAAGCCAGGAATGCAGAATGGAAAGGCTGTGCGAGTGAGATACAGCATCCCCATTGCGTTCCGTCTGAACTCGACGGCGAAGGAAGAACCGAAGGAAAAAGAGGAAAGTTCCGCTCTTACGATTGTAGGCTATTGACTTATTTAGCGAGGGTAAGGCATTGTGATTGTTGTTTCTGGAGTTTTTAGAAATTATTTGGGAGTTTTTTGGGAGTTTTTTGGAAGTTTTTAATTGCCGTCTGATGAGCTGAAATGCCCTGTCAGACGGCATTTCAAGAGATTTCTTGGAATTTTTAGTCACTAACTGAGAAAAAAATCCTATATTCTTTTTTCATTTTATTTTTTTTTGAGAAAAACCTATTAAAAATTCCAAAACAATCAGCTAACTCGCTATAACACAAGTATTTACACGGCTTTAGAAAGCAATGAAAAATTCCAAAAAAATTCCAAACCCAACTGTTTTACAAGTTCGATAATGATGATCAATTAAGCCATTCCATACCATTGACAAGCATACAAACCAACGGTTTATGTTGTAAAAACCAATGCTTTGTGTGGTATAAACCAATGCTTTGTGTCGTGTAAATCAATGCTTTGTGTCGCGTAAATCAATGCTTTGTGTCGCGTAAATCAATGCTTTGTATCGCGTAAATCAATGCTTTGTGTCGCGTAAATCAATGTTTTGTATCGCGTAAACCTATGGTGATGAGAGGTATTAATACTACCTCTCCTTGGAAGAGGGCTGAGAAAAGGCTTTTTCAACCTTTTTTTGTGGCAAAAATGTAAAAATTTCTTATGTTCAAACGGACACCTTTTGACTGAATGATATTGTAAAAATGTTGATAAAGTGTAGAAAAAATGACGTTGATTTATTTGCATCGTATCATTATATTCTCTATCTTTGTCAACAGATAACAAAAATCCAATCCGCTATTGTGGGGTATCCCGCGGACAACCAAAAAGGAATTTATGACTTGCAAGGGCGTAGGGTTATAAATCCGCAGAGGAAAACAAGAAAGAGAAGAAGTTTATTGCTCGATAATATGATAAAGAGATTTCTTTGATCGTCTCAAAAAAGTTGCAACTGTAGGGTTAAAAAATCGGGAATAAAACGTCTTATATAACGTCAAATTAAATAATGTATAAGAAAATAACTAATATCGTCATCGTTTTGATGTGTAGTATTTCCACATCGTGTTCTGTAGGTGTTTACCATAATGACTTGGGTAATCAGTATGCATGGATTGAAAACAGAATGATTGTTAAGATAAAAGGAGAAACATCAAAAAGTCTTTGGTATGAACCTATTGTCCATCCGCAGGTCTTGAATTACGCCTCTGATGACAAATATGTCATAGCGTATCAAATTTACGATGGAAGTGAATACTATTTTGTTAGCGCAATAGATGAAAATAGAGATAGCTTACTTCTCCTTTATTCGCAATTGAAAGAAATGAGATATAGCTATTGGATTATCGACAAAGAGACTGACCAAGTAATGGGCCCTATGAGAAAGATCGATTTTGACAGTAAATGTAAAGAACTGCATGTAAAGGCAAAAATGCGAAATTTCTATGAAAAGAGATTCTTTGGGAATATGGGCGTTGACAGCATTAAACGAAAACAATATGAAGAAATGGGATACGTAGATCCTGATAGCAAGGAACAAGACATTAATGTTCTAAAAAGCAAATACTATAAATTTCTTAATTCTACAGATGATAACTCTTCAAGTGAAAATAAATAACTATAAAATTAGTAGATAACCAAAATAGAAAAAGAAAATGAGAAAAGGAATGATGGTTGCCTTGTGCCTGGCATTCGCATTGTCAGGGCATGGGCAGATAGAAAAAGGTCGTTTGACAATAGAGCCGCACATAGGAATGACGGTTGCTAACCTTGTGGGAAGCAGCAGTATGGGGAGTACGGGACAGATTGGATTGATGGGAGGCTTTGAGTTCCAGTATGGAATCAGTGAACGATTTTCGTTTTCCGCAGGCGCCAACTATGCACAATACGGTGCGCGTGACCACGGCGAGCATGGTTTGGCTGCGCATGTTACTACTATTCCAGTAAGTTCTCAACCAGGAGGAACTTATACTATTGCCATTTCAGAAAAGAACAGCTTGAATTATCACGTAGATTACCTGACATTTCCATTGACCATAGCATTTCATCCGTATCAGGGGTTGTTCTTCCGTACTGGAGTTCAACTGGGCGTGAAAACGAAAGCTAAGGTGAAAGGGGAAACCACCGTGTCTGGTATTCTGATGCCCGTTGATTTTTCTACCACAAATTTCATTGATGGTTCAGGGGTGTCAAGTGGTGAGTTTGACATGGATATGGGCGATGATGTGCGGCCTATAGATATAGGCATTCCCGTTGGTATCGGCTATGAATACAAGAACGTGACATTGGATGCTCGTTATCTCTTTGGCTTGCTGAATGTTAGCAAGGAGGATGGTGAACACCTGCGCAATAGTGCGTTTATGTTTACGCTGGGGTATAAGATTCCATTCCCCAAACGATGATAGTCCAAAATGATACTCAAGCCAATAAGGAGGAATATCATGAAAAAAGTTTTGATTTGATGTAATAGTGGGAGCATTTTTCTCTTGATGGTGCAAATTGCGTTAATCTAACAAAAATGTTTTCTTTATTTAGCATTATTTTGTAATTTTGCATTTCATTACATCAATTCATACATCAATGAACATAGAGGCTCAGATTTGCAATTCTGCCATAGCCGCAGTAAAAGAATTATACGGGCAAGAGATTCCCGCCCAATTGTTGCAACTACAAAAGACGAAAAGTAACTTCGAGGGAAACTACACGTTGGTGGTGTTTCCATTATTAAGAATATCCAAGAAAAAGCCAGAGGATACAGCCCAAGACATCGGTGAATATCTCCAGACGAATTGCCCTGCCGTAGAGAGTTTTAACGTTGTAAAAGGATTCTTGAATCTGGTCGTTTCACCTGTTGCTTGGCTTGGTTTGCTCAACGACATTGATGCCAACCCCACATTTGGTATGCGCCAAGCAACCGACGAGAGTCCACTTGTCATGATTGAGTATTCATCTCCCAATACCAACAAGCCATTACATCTTGGTCATGTGCGAAACAACCTCTTGGGATGGTCGTTAGCACAAATCATGGCTGCCAACGGATGGAAGGTGGTCAAGACCAATATCGTCAACGACCGTGGTATTCACATTTGCAAATCCATGTTGGCTTGGCAGAAATGGGGAAACGGAGAAACACCTGAATCAAGTGGCAAGAAAGGCGACCATCTCATCGGCGATTATTACGTAGCCTTCGACAAGCACTATCGCGAGGAAGTGAAAGCATTGAAAGCACAACTCATCGCAGAGGGAATGGATGAGGAGAAAGCAGAGGAAAAAGCAAAAGCTGAAGCTCCACTCATCAAGGAAGCCCATGAGATGTTGGTGAAATGGGAACAAAATGACCCAGAAGTTCGTGCTTTGTGGGAAAAGATGAACAGTTGGGTATATGAGGGATTTGATGAGACATACAAAAACCTCGGTGTTTCTTTCGATAAGATTTACTATGAATCAAACACCTATCTTGTAGGAAAGAAGAAAGTGGAAGAAGGACTTGGGAAAGGTTTGTTCTTCCGTAAGGAGGACAATAGCGTCTGGGCAGACCTCACCGATGACGGACTTGACCAGAAGTTGTTGCTCCGTTCCGACGGCACATCGGTTTATATGACGCAAGACATCGGTACTGCCGAGATGCGATTCAATGACTACCCTATCGACAAGATGATATACGTGGTGGGCAACGAGCAAAACTATCATTTCCAAGTGCTCTCCATCTTGCTTGATCGCCTCGGATTTAAATGGGGCAAGGAGCTGGTGCATTTCTCCTACGGAATGGTGGAACTTCCCAACGGAAAGATGAAGAGTCGCGAGGGAACCGTGGTAGATGCCGACGACCTCATTGAGACGATGATTATCAATGCCAAGCAATTGAGTGACGATAAGGTCAACAAGATTGAAGGAATCAGCGAGGAGGAGAAGAACGAGATTGCCCATATCGTTGGACTTGGTGCCTTGAAGTATTTCATCCTAAAGGTTGACGCACGAAAGAATATGCTCTTCAATCCCGAAGAGAGTATTGACTTCAATGGCAACACGGGACCATTCATCCAATACACCCATGCCCGCATTCGCAGCATTCTTAGGAAGAATGAAGAATTTAGCATGAAGGAGTCCAAGGAGTGTAGGAGTTCATGGAGTTCTGACAATAGTCCTCAAGACCAAGAAGCCAATGTCTGTACTCCTGAACTCCTTGGAACTCCTGAACTACCACATATTTTATTAGAGGCGAAGGAGATTGAACTCATCCAAAAGATGAACGAGTTTGGTGCTGCCGTGGAACAAGCTGGCAAGGATTATTCACCCAGCGGCATAGCCAACTATTGCTATGAGTTGACCAAGGAATTCAATCAATTCTATCACGACTATAGCATCCTTGGTGCAGAGACTCCAGAAATCAGAAACGTTCGTTTGGTTTTGGCAAGAAACGTGGCGAAAATCATCAAGAACGGAATGGCTCTGCTTGGTATTGAGGTACCTGAAAGAATGTAAAGGAAAGAAAAAGGTTAAAGACTTCATTTTTCATACAAACCAAGGCTGTGATGTCACTATCTGACCACTATTGTAGCATATCGCTATTCGCCTACATACTCTCGGGGCTGTTCTTCGCCGCCGTGAGGTGGTTTCATGTCTGCCACCCTTACGATAAAAACATTGCCTATTATTTTCCTGACAGGAGGGAGATGACCTTGATTTATACTGGAGTCCTCATGCTGCTGCCATACGTCATCTGCCCCAGCAACCATGAGGCATGGATATTTGTCAAGGCCTATTTCATCATTCTCATTCCCTTCTATTGCGGCTTATTGATTTACAGGTATTTTGGCAGTATCAAGCATTGGAACGAATGGAAAACCATGTCTTTCTATCTCGGCATACTATTCTTTGCCACAATCATCTTTTTCTTGTTCGTCGCCATATTCCCACAAGTCAATCTGCCAATAGTCATCAGGCGACACAATGCCGCCATCATACTTACCGAGGGGATGATTTCAGTGTTGTACTGCCTGTATGCGGTACAACGAACCATCCACTGGCTGCAACTTGCCAAAGAAGACTATTCCAACATAGATGACTTCCCCATCAATTACGCCAGAAGAGTTCTTTTCATTCCATTCATACACATTGCACTCATCTGGCCCGCCGTGCTTTACGACAGTCAACAGGCGATGGCGATAATCTATCCCATGCTCGCCGTTTGCAACATTGTCTTATTGCTCTTCGACCTTCATCCACAGAGAACACGCCACATACACGAAACAGTAGGAAACCTTGAAGACACACAAGAAAGGCAAGACACTACTGCATTGTCTCGCCCAAAAACAAACACCATCATCGAAGACATTCGGAGAATCGTGGAGAAAGACCGACAATTCCTAAACCCGAACCTCTCCTTGCAAGATGTTGTCGCACAATGTCCGTATGGCCGTACTTACGTCTCTTATGTCTTCAAGAATCATTTAGGCGGATTCTTCAATTACGTCAACAACCTTCGGGTCAACTATTCCGAAGCATATCGGTTGGATCATCCCACGGCAACGCTTGATGAGATAGCCACGGCATCAGGGTTTACTTCGAGACAGACCTTCTATCGTGTGAAGAAGCGGTTAGACACACATCAATAAACTCGCAAAGCGTTACAGGTATTAAGCGTGTAACCGATAAAATCCACCAATAACTTTCCTTCCTGAAACAATTAGTTCGTTTTTATTTACATTTGGAACAATTGTTTCACATTTGTATTGATTGTTACGTGCCATTTGAAAAGAAATGCTTAATTTTGCAGCCCATTTATATATAAACACGAATAATCACTAATTATTATTTATTATGATTCAGGAACTAAAACAAAATTATTGTTTTGCCATTATCTTGCTATTGATGGGCATAGTCCCCATGCAAATGAACGCGCAAAACGTGACAGTGAAACCATCCACGGGTAGCATGATTGCGTCAGTACCCGAGAACATCTCTGGCGGTAGTTCAGATTACGACACGTACTTCAGACGAGGAGGATTCGCCACATGGCGACATAACCAGCTGTGCCTGACGATGACGGCATCAGATGCCAAAACCTTAACAGCCAACGGCCAGCTTGCCAATCCCGCAAACAATCTCTATGGGCGTACGTCGACCAATGAGATTGAGTTGGGAAGAGGAGCGACCCAAGACACAAGGAATTGCTACATGAACTTCGCATTGCCTAAAGGTTATCGATTTACTGGGTATGAGATTGTTTTTTCAAGAAACAGGAGCGACTTTGGCAATAACGGCTATAGAGACAATGCGTATACAGGTGGCACAACTCTTTTTGGAGAAACCGATGAAAGTTTTGCATACAAGAGTGACTATACACAAAGCGTTACCTACAATGCTAATGCAACCATTGACGACGGTTCCACAACCATCACGCATGAAGACGAGACGGGCATGGGCAACATGCTTTACTTCAAATTGACGGATAACAACACAGGAACAGGGCGTATGGTTATCACGTTCCATAGCATCACATTGTGGTTCACGCCAGAGGAAGACTATACGCCCATCACGTCCCAAACCACGATAGAGACACCCGTCAGTGCCGTTGACATCCCGTTTGCCACAGGCAAGGTGGACTATGGTTCGATCGAGAGAAGGTATTATAACGGACAATACCGCGTGAGTTATAGTTCCGCCAATGTGGTTGACATGTCAGCCAACATGGTACTATATGAGGCAGAGTCTGTCAAAGACGGTACACATTTCGATGGCACGACGGGTAAGGTCGTAGAATACAAGGCTGGCTCTATTCATAATTACCAAGACTACTTCAAACTTGGCAAGGAGAATGAAGAGCAGATTTATTTCTTGGAAACACCCACTTACGTAACGTTGCCCGATGCCGATGAGACAAAAAACCCTGTTGGCTTCCGTATTGTGGGCGCAGAGCTTGAATATCAATATGGTACGGCTTTGCCGGCAAGCACGGTGACAAAGACACATTATTATATTACTTATACATCGGGTGGTACAACCTATTATCTTGATGAGACAGGTCACTTTGTGACTGGAACGAAAACGGAATGGGCTTTGGATGATAACAATTATGTACATAGCGGGAATGTGTATTTGACATACACGAGTTCTGGCTTTATTTCAGTTACGTATAGTCTTTCCGTAGGTTCGTCTACTTCAGACAATAAGATAAGGATGTATAATAATTATTTGTATTTTTATACTCAAGGCATATTAACAACAACATATTATTATCTTCAAGGAACGACGAACTCTTCAACCACGCCAACATTCTCGACATCTTCCAGTGGAAGGGCTTCATGGGTAACAGAGACGACAACGACAGAAATCCCTGCCTTCAATCCAGCTCCATTCAAACTGCATGTCTATGGCAAGGACGGTACTCCCCAACAAACCATAGAAGTCAACAGCAGCGATGATAATGGAACCATCGAGCTGACTGGTCTTAACAACGATGCCATCAAGTTTGGCGTGGAGGGCATCGGATTCATCAAAGGCACGCTCACCATGCAAGCCCTTGACCCATACATCGACCGGATGTCGGTGGTTTGCCAAGACCAAGACAAGACAGCCATCCGTATGACACAGACATTCACCTCCAACGACTTCAGCGTGAGTGGTGGAGAGTTCTATTTCTACCTCCCTGCCGATTGCGTGGGCGACAAGGTGAAGATTACATACGAGGACTTGTGGAGCCATTATGCCGACGAGACTTACCAAGGCGGTTCTGCTAACCACAACTCCCGTTTTAGCTTTGTCAAGTCAGAACACTATGATGCGTTCACCAATGACAATATATATAATAATGTGGAAGAGGCGAAAGCTGACATGGCAAGCGTGAAAGAAAGGCAAATCGTGGAAACCGTAGGCAAAGCGAAGTTCAAGTTCAACAATGCCGATGAGATGAACAGTACAGGTGGAACGCTTACCGAGTATCCTTTCACACAAGCTAATTATGCCGCTGCCCCCAACAACGGAGAATTCTATAAAATGCTTTACACGGTGTCAGCCGATGACCAATCGCAAACGGCATACGTGTTCACAACCGATGAGACACGTTACAATATCGCCCCCACCACGGCGGTACAACATCGTACATACGCTTATTACGAAATGATTGTCCATGTGCAGTCTTCAACCTACACCCCGAAAGTGGAAATGAAGAGGGTTTACGACAGCAGTTGCTATGAGGAGAATGGTGCCGCCGTGTCTAAACCCTTCTATGGTGTCATCATCACCGCTCCTTTTGGAACAAACAATGAGGCAGGTTTCGCTTCCGACTTTGAGGTAGAACAGGCTATTGACGATGTCATCACACTTGGTAGGGACAGCTATGGAAATACTGATGTCCCCGAAAATACCAACCAAATCCTATATGTTGACATGAGCCAATTAGCAGGATTCTACGTGAATGACCAGCATGAATTGACCATTGACGAATACAAGAACCAGAAGCTGGCGAAAAACGCTTTGATGTTCTTGCCGAAGGGTGTCACCAACACGTATGATAACTTCGCATACATGACTGACGGCAACAATTTCCGTGCTGCCAACAACATCATCTTGACAGACAAGACCCCATTCTTCTCGCCATACGACATCCAGGTGCCATCCAACAACTATGCCACCTACAAGCGACTGATTACCGCATCCACAGAGAAAGCAGTAAAATACGCCACGGTGATGTTGCCATTTACGCTCAATGCTGAGAATGGATTACATACCAACGACACGGAAGACGGGTTCCAGTTTAACATCCGAAAGATGACGGATTTCGACACCCCGACGACAGGTTCTGACGGTTACGACTATTATGGAGATGGCTACTTCAACCTCATCGATGAGACAATTGCAGAAGCAAACAAGCCTTACATGGTGGAAGTGGTGTCCCAACCAGAGAACAGTGAGTATTCATTCATCGCCGCCCAGAAAGGGTCTGCTATCAAGGCAACCCCCACTGTTTCCGATAATAATAAGATTTCAAAGATTGAAGGTGAGACAGTTGTCGTGGGCGGAAGCAGCACCTTGACCAACTACGGTACGTATTCTGGCGTGACCATTCCGAAACAAGACTACATTTTCTATTTCAACAGAGACAAATATGTGTCAAGCCTCAATCTCACGAAATACGACGAGGTATATGTACAGCCTTTCCGTGCTTATTATGATTATGTGGAGGTTTCGGCAAACACTTCAAGCAGTAGAATGGTGAGGGCGTTCAATATCCTGTATGATATGGAAAAGACAGCCCCCGATGCCATCGTGAGTGATGACGCAGGCATCATAGATGGCATAGGAAACATCCAAGGAAAGGATTTCACCATCACCCAAGGCAAGGGCTTCCTTGTTGTTTCTGCCAACAAAGATACCAACGTGAGCATCAAGGGCATCAATGGTATGAATGTGTTGAACGCGAAGATGAAGGCTGGCGAGCAGAGGATTGTTAGTGTTCCCACAGGCGTTTACATGGTAAACAAGACAAAGATTGGCATCAGATAACGTAAACTAAAAGAGAATCATCATGAGAAAAAAATATATTAAGCCAGAATTGAAAATAGCCATCAAAAGAAAAGGGGTTTACCTCATGGCGGGTTCCCAGTCGCCATGGGCAGAGGGTAAATCCTATACTTTTGAGGACTTCGATGAAGAAGAATCATCTGGTCCTTGGCACAACACCGCTTGGGACTAATGGAATTGGAGTTAAGCATTAAGTGTTTACCAATCATTCACATTGTCTGGCAAACTGAATACCACGGCATGGAAGCGAGGCTACCATGCCGTGGTATTGTTAGTAACAAAACATGATATCAAATCAAAAGACCATGTTCAGTAACTACGATTTTCAAGCCATATTCATCCTATTTCAATAAATTATTTGTACTTTTGCACTCACAACCGTTTATTGATGCTTGATTCCAAGAATCAATCACAATTATAAACATGAATATTGAAGCACGAATTTGTGTTGATTAGTTACTTACCAAGTTGAGGATGTAAAAGATGGACTTAGTGAATCCTCCCTCCTACCGCCACGATACCGTACTTCCCCTTCCTATAGAGGTACGAGCGGAGGCATGGGCGGTAGATGCAGCATGTTCAGGAAACCCAGGACCGATGGAATACCGTGCCATCGACTTACAGACGGGAGCCGAGATATTCCGCTATGGTCCTATTCATGGCACCAACAACATCGGCGAATTTCTTGCCATCGTCCACGCCTTGGCATTGATGGAGCAACAGGGTATCACCGACAAGGCGGTCTATTCCGATTCTTATAACGCCATCCTCTGGGTCAATAAGCGACAATGCAAGACCAAGTTGGCAAGGAACGAACAGACACTTCGTCTCTTCCAAATCATCGCCCGCGCAGAGTCATGGCTTCGCTCCCACCCCTCGCATAACCCCGTCATCAAGTGGGAGACCGCCAAATGGGGCGAGATTCCTGCTGACTTCGGACGGAAGGCATAATCGTTTCCTATCGGACAGAAAACAACCTATTACTTATTTTTTATATAATAAACCTATGAAACATTTTGTGTACCGACTCTTTGTAACTCTTCTTTGTTTGTGTGGGAGTTACAGCTATTGCCAAGCAGAAGAATGGATTGATGTCACGGATAAGTATCTCACCAACACCAGTTTTGTGAACAACAGCAACAGCGGATGGACTTACAGCTATCAGAGGGGCACGTCTACTGTGCGCTGCGAGACCATGGAGTTCTGGAATGCCACGTATGACATCTATCAGGCACCCATCCTACCCGCAGGAAGATACCGCATGTCCGTGCAGTCGTATTTCCGCACGGCAGACGATAGCCAGGCATACCGCAACTACCAAATGGGCAGGGAAAACATCACGGGCGTGATGTATGCCGGCAGCACCTCCCAAAAGTTAGTCAGCGTCTACACTTTCGGATTCGACTCTTGGGTAGACGGCACCAATTTCCATAACGGGAAATACTACCCCAACACCATGGAGAGTGCCAGTGTAGCATTCGCACAAGATGCTTATTGGAATCAAATGGAATTTACCACCGACGGCGGCAACGTCAACATCGGACTGAAAAACGAGACGTGGACCAGCGGTAACTGGTGCATCTTCGACAATTTCAAACTCGAATACTGGGGTACGGTGATCCAGGCAACATCGCTAACACTCTCCCCCACTTCTCCCAATTTGGTCATCGGAGAGAGTTTGCAACTACAGATAACATTCCGTCCCACTGACGTTACTTACACCAAACTTACTTGGAAGAGCAGCAATGAAGCCATAGCGACCGTAGATGAAAACGGGCTTATCACGGCAACGGGTGCTGGCACGACATATATCACCGCCAAGACAACCGACGGCAGCAACATCACAAGAGCCGTCCGTGTCACTGTCAGCAAGGGTACCCCCACGGCAGAATCACTCGTCGTCAACGAGGTGATGGCATCAAATTACGACCTCTTTATCAGTCCTTCGTGGAACTTTGACGGATGGATAGAGCTGTACAATCCTTCCAATGCCACCGTTTCCTTGGCAGACATCTACATCAGCGACGACCCCGCTAATCTCACCAAGTGGCAAGCACCATCGTACATGGGTATCATTCCCCCCAACGGATTCAAGACCATCTGGTTTGACCATAGCAACCTATCCAACTATCAACCCAGCTTCAACCTTGACGTGGATGGCGGAACCATCTACATCAGCGACCCAGACGGCCAACTCATCACATCCCAAACCTACCCCGCAGCCATCGGGCGCATCGCATACGCACGGACTACCGACGGAGGGGAGCAATGGGGACTGACCAGCACACCCACCCCTGACGAGAGCAACGCCAACGCCACCTTCGCTACGATGCAGTTGCCAGACCCCGTAGTGGATGTGGATTCTAAACTTTTCACGGGAACATTAAACATAAAAGTAACTATTCCAGAGGGTGCAACCTTATATTACACAAAAGACGGAACACTTCCCACGCCAGAAAATGGCAAGCTCAACACCACGGGAGATTTCTCGATTACCAGCACGAGATGCTACCGTTTCCGCCTCTTCCAAGATGGAATGTTGCCCAGCAATCCTGTTTCTCGTTCGTATATCTATAAAGACAAGGATTATTCGCTACCCATTGTCTCCGTCATTTCCGACCCCGACTTCCTCTACGATGACTCCATTGGCGTATATGTCCAAGGTGTCAACGGGCGACCAGGCAACGGGCAAAGAGGTAAATGCAACTGGAACATGGACTGGGAACGCCCCGTTAATTTCTCATACGTCTTGGAAGACGGTACGACGATGGCTCTCAACCAAGATGTCTACTTGGAGATGTGCGGTGGATGGAGCCGCGCATGGGAACCCCACTCTTTCAAATTGAAAGGCAACAAAGCCCTTGGCGGTAACAAGAACCTCAACTACAAGTTCTTCTCTGCCAAGCCTTGGATCCGCAACCGCACCCTGCAAATCCGCAACGGAGGCAACGATAACTATTGCCGTATCAAGGATCCAGCCATCCAAACCATTATCCAAACCTCGGGCATAGACATCGATTGCCAGAGCTACCAACCCGTACATGAGTTCATCAATGGCCAATATATCGGCGTGTTGAACGTCCGCGAACCCAACAACAAGCATTATGTGTACGCCAACTACGGATGGGACGATGACGAGATTGACCAATTCGAGATCAGCCCAGACTCTGGGTATGTGCAGAAATGTGGTACGGATGAGCAGTTCAACCGCATCTATGAACTATCCGCTTCTGCCGCCGATAGTGCCACATACGCACAAATCAAGGAGTTGGTGGACATGGACGAGTTCATCAATTATCATGCCGCAGAGTTCTATTTAGGCCCTGGCGACTGGGCACGCAACAACGTGAAAGGGTTTACCAAGCGTCCCGACGGCAAGTTGCGCCTTGTGTTCTTCGACATCGACTCCGCTTTCGGCTTTGGGTCTAATGTGTTCACGGAATTTGAGAGGAGGCAGATTTGTACCTTCGACGAGCTCTTTGGCTGCCCCGTGAAATACATCACGGCAGAGCTCAAGCTTATCACCATCTTCCTCAACCTTCTCAATAACGATGAGTTTAGGAAACAGTTTATCGACACCTATTGCGTGATGGGTGGTAGCGTATTCACACCAGAGCGATGCAATACCATCATCGACTCACTCACGACACGGGTTGCCCCAGCTATGGCACTCACCAACGAGTCGCCTTATAGCACAGCCAATTCAATTAAATCTTCATTCAATGGTCGCCTCTCCACGATGATGAATGCCATCAAGAACTATAGTCGGATGCAGCTCAGTAACACAACCATGCAAGGAGCCATCATCGAGAGCAACGTCGAGGGTGCCAAGCTATTCATCAACAACACCAACATCCCCACAGGCTCGTTCAATGGCAATCTCTTCGCACCCGTAACATTGAAAGCCCTCTCCCCCGCTGGCTACACGTTCAAAGGATGGCGCGACGAGAACTCACAGCAGTATTATTCCACCGAGGCAGAGGTGGAAATGCCCGACGGAGACTTCCATCTCACCGCCGTTTTTGAGGAAATGACCGAGCGTGAGAAGTCGACAAGAGGTATCACGCCCGTAAGAATCAACGAGGTGAGTGCCAATAACAGCGTCTTTGTGAACGACTATTTCAAGAAAAACGACTGGGTGGAACTCGTCAACACCACCGACGAGCCACAGGATGTAGAGGGAATGTACCTCACCGATAACCTCTCCAAACCCACGAAATACCAAATCACGAAAGAATCGACCGACGCCAACACCATCATTCCCGCCCATGGACACCTACTTATCTGGTGCGACAAACTATCGACGATGGACGAGTTACACGCCTCATTCAAGTTGGCTGCCGAGGGTGGAGAAATGCAACTGATGGCAGCAGACGAGAGTTGGAAAGACCGTTTCGCCTATCCCGAACACAACGGCAACCAAAGCGTGGGTCGCTATCCTGATGGGACAAACGACATCTTCCTATTCGAGATTCCTACCATTGGTGCCACCAACCGCACTTCAAGCTATGCCTCCATCACCAATGATATTCTTTTAGGTGATGTCAATGGCGACGGTCTGGTGAATATTGCCGACGTGGTGTGCCTCGTCAACTATATCTTGACCAACGACGAGACGGGCATTATCCTCGCCAATGCAGACCTCAATGGCGACCAATCCATCAACATCTCGGATGCCGTTGCCCTCGTTAACCTCATCCTTGGAATGGATTGATTTCTACGACTTGACTGATTAATGAAATTACTAATATGTGGTAAACCAATTACCAGTTTTTGGTAAAGGGTTTACCACAAATTGGAAATCGATTTACCAGATGCTTGGAAATCCAGATAGATTGCCTTTATCTATTACGAAGATAATAGTAAATTTCATGATAATCCCAATCCTCATGATCAAACTGATAAGCATCTGTTGGGACAATGGGTGCTGGAGTGCCATCTGTTACGGTCATCGGTGCAACTTCCACATGTAACTCATCCCACAAACCAGTATCAAGAAAGGAAGAAAGGGTCTTGTTTCCACCCTCTACAATCAACGATTGGATGTCGTGAAGATATAGGTCGTCCATCAATTTGTGGAGGTCCATGCCGTTTCCCAACACCAAACGCAATGGGTCCTTGCCCACCCACTCGCGGACATTGAGCAAAGGATGCTCACGCTCATCGGTCACCCGACCAACCAAGATGGCATCTTCCTCCGCTCGCAAGCGGTGGCAAAGCATCTTAGTGAATGGCGTGGAGATAGCAAGAGCATGTCCGTGGTCATCGATAAAACCATTGGCGGTCTGCGCCCATTTCAAGATAACGTAGGGACGATGTTGCTCATGGAACGTGAAGAATCGCTTGTTCAAGGCACGGCATTCGTGTTCCAAGACACCCACAGTCACCTCTATGCCCGCCTCGCGGATGCGCTGAATGCCGCGTCCTTGCACCTTGGAGAAGGAATCTTGACATCCCACCACCACCCTTTTCACGCCTTTACTGATGATTAAGTCGCAACAAGGAGGGGTCTTGCCATAATGGGCGCATGGCTCAAGGCTCACAAAGACGGTGCTTTTCGGCAACAACGCCTCATCTTCTTGCCGCACGGAGGCAAAGGCATTCACCTCGGCATGACCCTCGCCGTGGTGTATATGGTAGCCCTCGCCGATAATCCGCCCCTCGGCAACGATGACACATCCCACCATAGGATTGGGCCTTGCGCCCATCAAGCCATTCCTTGCGAGCTGTAGGCAACGGTGCATATATAATTCATCTATGTATATAGATTCATCGTTCTTCATGCTATTTATCCTATTACGACTTGCAAAAATACAAAAAAGTCCAGTTTTTTCACGAATCATTTGTGTTTTTCATCGAATCCTTGTACTTTTGTAGGTAAGATGAATGAAAGGGAACTCGTCAATCGACTGTCAAAGGTACACGACGAAAGGGAGGCTCGCGCCATCGTCCGCTTGGTTTTGGAGGTGAGTTTTGGACTCTCCTTGACGGATATTGTTTGCGGAAGCATCGAAAAGATGAGCGCACAAGAAGCACAAAAGCTATCGGAAATCATGAACCAACTGGAACAAAGAATGCCCGTGCAATATGTCTTGGGCGTGGCAGATTTCGGTCCACGCTCGTTCCATGTGGAGCCTGGGGTGCTGATACCGCGCCCAGAGACCTACGAGTTGTGCCAGATGGTGGTCAAGGATGTTACCTCTAACAAGGACTTTCCCTCAGAGATAGACATTCTCGATATGGGTACAGGTTCGGGATGTATTGCCATTACGTTGGCATTAGACATTCCCCAATCCCACGTAACGGGATGGGACATCTCACTCGAAGCCCTGCGAATCGCGGCACGAAATGCCGAAGCACTATCCGCAGACATTACTCTCGAACAAAGGGACTTCACCGCCTCTACCCCCCTTGAGCCATCCACCGTCCCGTATGTTGCAGCAATGCCGCAACAGGCACAACCACCCACTCCATCAAAGAGATGGTCTATCATCACCTCCAATCCCCCATACGTCACCTACCAAGAACGCTCCACGATGGCGCGTCATGTCTTAGATTACGAACCAGAGATAGCCCTCTTCGTCCCCAACGATGACCCTTTGGTATGCTATCGCCACATTGCCCACTATGCCATGCAGACGTTAGTGGATGGCGGATGGCTCTATTTCGAGGTCAATCCCCTCTATGCCTCCGACCTCCAACGAATGATGAAAGAGATGGGCTGGCACGAAACGACTCTCCATGATGACCAATTTGGGAAAAAACGATTCATGAAATGCAAGAAATAACCAATACTATGAGAATGGAAACACCAGAAGAGAAACAACAAAGGAAACCTATGACAGAGCAGGAGGCATTGCAAAAGCTCGCCTCCATCTGCGCAAAAGGCGAACATTGCACGGGTGAAATGCTCACGAAAATGGAGCGATGGGGACTCGATGAGAGCCAAAAAGCCTCTGTCATCGCCCAACTCATCGAGGGGAAATATATCGATGACAGGCGTTTCTGCCAACTTTTCATCCACGACAAGATGAAATTCGACAAATGGGGAGAGCGCAAAATCCAACAGGCACTATGGCAAAAACGCATGGACCCTGCCCTCATCAAGGAGGCTCTCGACGACGTTGACGATGCCGAATATATCGCCATCCTCCGCCCCTTGCTACAAGCCAAGCAAAAGAGCATCAAGGCGAATGACGACTATGAGCGCAACATGAAACTCATCCGTTATGCCTTGGGGCGCGGATTCACCATCGACATCATCCGCAAATGTATTGACAACGCCGAGGATTACTATGAAGAACAATAGCTTCTTCACGAGGCTCCTCGACCTCGTGGCACCACGTAGCTGTGTGGTTTGCGGCAACAGGCTCTCCATAGAAGAGGAGATTCTGTGTGCCATATGTAACTTCCGATTGCCTCGGACAGGTTTTTCTTACGACGCTTATGAAAACGAGATGGCGAAAGTCTTTTGGGGTCGCATACCCGTGGAGCGGTGTGCGCCTTTCATGTATTACCAAGCGAAGGCGGCTTCTGCCAACCTGATTTATTTCCTGAAATACAACAACCGACCTGACATTGGCGAATACCTCGGCAAAATGATGGCAGAAGAGTTTAAGAAAGACTATTTCTTTGAGGGCATCGACCTCATTATCCCCATCCCCTTGGAACGGAAACGTCAGCGACAACGCGGCTATAACCAAAGCCTCATGGTGGCAAAGGGTGTGAGTGATGCTACGGGATTGCCCATCGACACAGACATCATCATCCGCAAGGTTTATGAATCGAGTCAGACGGAAAAGAACAGATGGATGAGAAATGATAACGTTGAAGGTGTCTTCCAACTCCTCCAACCTCAGAAAGTACAAGGCAAGCACATCCTACTTATCGACGACGTGGTGACGACAGGTGCCACTATCTGCTCCTGCGGACAAGAGCTTGCCAAGGCGGGCGACGTGAAAATTAGTGTTTTGTCTATAGGGTTTGTCAAGCATTGAACATCATTCTGCCAATTATTTGGCTGTTTCAGATATTATTCTTAACTTTGCAAGCACAATCAATTACAAATCAAAATTTAATATTATGGCAAGACCGATTAGAGAAACCCCTGTTTTAAAAGGCGAAGATGCTTTCAACTTTGAAATGCGAAGGTTAATGGTAGACAACATGAGTGCCGAGCAACGTGCTGAGAATCGCCGCAAGTTGGAAGAACAAGTTAAAAAAGCAAGTAAGTATATTGAAATTTGTATTTAATAAATGAAACTTGTACGCCTAACTTCTGACTATGAAATATCTGATTTTGATTGTGGAAACAATGATTTGAACAAATTCCTGTTTGATGATGCAAAGCCATCACAGGAATTACGCATTGCCAATACTTTTATCCTCGAAGATAATGGGCAAATAGTCGCTTATTTCTGTTTGCTAAATGATAAAGTGAGCAAAGATGAAATCATCGGTAGCAGATGGAAGAAAATCAAGAATAGTTTTCCCAAAGGTAAACAATTCAGTAGTTATCCGACAATCAAGATTGGACGCTATGCTGTTTCGACACATTACCATGGAAGAAATATTGGAAGTGATTTGATGAGCATGGTGAAGAAATTGCTTAACGCTAAGAATGTACATTCAGCATTCCGATATATCACAGTTGATGCATACATCTCTGCTATCCCTTTTTACGAAAAGAATGGTTTTGTCCATCTTACAAAGAGAGACGAAAACGAACATACACGCTTGATGTTTTACGACATGATGGAAGTTGGATAAAGACATTTATTCCATGCCATATATTATCCAGCAAATAGAAGAATGCCGTTAGACATTCCTTATAAAGAACCTTTGATGTCTAACGGCATTGTTTAGATGACCCGATGCGGGCATCAAGTAAAATTATGGATTGACAACCTTCCGCGTCTTACCATTCTGCTTGACAATGAATATGCCCTTGCCAAGCGTAGCGGCAGATGTAGATACAAGCCGCCCCATCGCGTCATACACTTGCGTGGCTTGACCCTCAACCGTTATCTTGTCGATGTCGGCAGCACTAAAGACAAAAGTCTTCTCCTCACTCCAATTGGAATAAGTGCTTTCCTCTCCCAAGGCGCGTACACGGTAAATATATCGTGAGGTGGTATTGAGATTGGCGAAGGTATAGCTATTCGTCGTGGTGGTGTACTTGCTCGTCGTGGTGGCGAAGCGAGGAGCAACGCCCTTGGCGTTTCCGCCATCGCCAAAGCCCAACTGCTCTGCCGTCCATGTGCCATCGTAGATGGCGAGATAATTGAGGTACATCCATTTGTCGGGCGTGATGATTAGAAAGAACAAGTCCTTGCGTATGGTGAAATGGAACACTTGCTTACCATCGGCAGTCACTTCAAACGATGCGTTTTCATACGTTGCCTGCTCTCCGCTATTACCGTATGCCAATTGCAGCGTACCCCTCACGGTGGATCCCGCCGTACCAGGTGCCGCTCCCATAACGATGGTTATCTCCGTAGACTGCGGCACTGGCCATGTGGGCGTACGCACATAGCCAGTGGTTGACGACGTGCCAATGCGCAACTTGTTGGGAGTAGTAAACAACTTGCTGCCTGACCACCCCGTTAAACCATAGTTGGCAAGCTTGGAGGAGATGTCGGAGAATCCCGTCGTCTTGCTTTCACATCCGCTGAAGTCATACTCACGGATTAAAGCCTCACTCGGATTATCGGCGGCCTTGCCTATCTCTGTCAATTCCAACTCATAGCCTATGGCACCATTCACGGCGGGCCAAGTGACAGTGAAAGCCGACTCTCCATCCTTCTCCGTACCATTATCGGGCAAAGGTACATCCATTTCGGGCCGGCATACGACGAATGACACAGTATGGTTGGCAGCGTTCTCCGTGATATTGTCAATAGGTTTGCTCATCAGCTTGGTGCCGTCCACATTCTTATTATACAGAGTGGCGGCTGGCTCGGTGTAATTGGTCAATGCCGTGTTGCCGCTCGTTCCTGGCCAAGGGTCACCGCCAAGGGTATAATATGACAATTGGCCATCCGCAGGGATAATCGTCATGCGCTGCCAAGTGGCACTGGTATTGACGGTATTGCTGAACCATGCACCCTCGTCGTAATCCACATGCACGATAAGCAGTCCATGGCCATATAGCCCGGCATCAAAGCCCACAGGCTGCCTGTTCTCCAATAAATAATATTCGTTTTTGTGGGCATCATTATACAGGATGTAAGCCTCCGGGGTTGTCGCCAACGGCTTCATGTCCGTGATGCGTGTCATGGAATTGATTTCCGTAGGCTCCATCCACCCCGAGAAGATACGCTCGTATGAAGTGTATCCCGCTGGGGTGCGCGAGTTGTCATTGTAGCTGCCTTGGTCCATCACATCCCACGTTGACATGCCAAAGTTACTATTACCAGTAGAGGTGTCGTACATGTCTGGCAACCCTAAGCAATGGCTGAACTCATGGCAAGCGGTGCCAATACCATCTATTATCCCCGTGTTTGTCTTACCATTTCCCATCAATTCCGAAGAGCAACCGTATGTGTTGATGGTCTTGCGATTGTAAGTGCGGGTAAGACCCTGTGCGGCAAGCGACCATTCATGCGGCCAAATGGTATTCGCATCGGCACCCTGTGCTTGGTTATAGCCAGCGTAGACGACGAACACTTGGTCAACGTCTCCATCGCTATCCCAGTCATAATAGGTGAAGTCCACCTCCGCCGAGGCAGCATCTATCGCCTCTGCCACCATGTAGGCGGGACGCGCATCATTGGAATCACCCTCTGGTGCGCCATACCATGCCATATTGTTCTTGGTGGTGAATGGCCCCACCACATCAAAGTCAATTTGCAACTGGCCATAGCTTTGACTCAAGAAATAGTCCTTGACAGACCCACTCATGCCATAGTCACTATATCCATTCTCATTGAAAAAGCGGGTAAAGATCGCTTTTGGGTTGGGGGTGACAAACGACACATCCTTAAACTGCATCAAGATGACCAGACCACGATGCTTGCCTATGGTGGCTCCAGATTCACCAACACGTCTTGGTGCGATGGAACGTGGTTTACTAAATCCCGCCTTCTCCCTGTTCGTCTTGATTTTCATCTCCCATTTGTCCGTCACGAATTGCTGGGTTACAGGCATCAGCCTACCCTCGCCATTCGATACATACGGCATCCCGGCATCAT
>JAFYZV010000170.1 GCA_017548525.1 Prevotella sp. | reverse complement strand
TCGGCAATCGCAACATTTCGCGCATCGCGAATGGCACGATTGCCGAAAACGGTTGTGGTAAGATGAAGGATTTCACCGATGCTGCGCTGAAGAAAATAGCCAAGTTGGGTGTTACGCATGTGTGGTACACGGGTATTATCCGACATGCTACGCAAACAGACTACATCGGTTATGGCATCCCACACAACCATCCCGCCATCATCAAGGGCAAGGCAGGGTCGCCTTATGCTATTACTGACTATTACGATATAGACCCTGACATCGCCGTCAATGTCAATAAGCGGATGGTGGAATTTGAGGGTCTCGTGGAACGAACCCATCAGACAGGGCTGAAAGTGATTATTGATTTCGTACCCAACCACGTAGCCCGCCAATACCATTCCCAATGCAAGCCACGAAATGTCAAGGACTTGGGTGTAGGGGATGACACTTCCAAAGGTTTCGACCCGCAAAACAACTTTTACTATTGTCCCGGTCAACGGTTTGCACCTCATTTTGACTTATCGCAAGGAGATGGCAAACCCTACATCGAAGAGCCAGCCAAGGCGACAGGCAATGACCATTTCGATCCTGCCCCAGGGCAGAACGATTGGTATGAGACGGTCAAGTTGAATTATGGTGTTGACTACTATGCGGGTAGGGTGGGGCATTTCGACCCCATTCCCAACACGTGGAAGAAGATGGCAGACATCCTCCTTTTTTGGGCGAAGAAGGGCGTTGATGCTTTCCGATGTGATATGGCGGAGATGGTACCTGCCGAATTTTGGGCTTATGCCACTGCCATCGTGCGCAAGAAATTCAAGCACATCCTGTTCATAGGCGAGGTGTATAATCCCCATGAATACCGCCACTACATTGCCAGTGGGTTCGATCTCTTATATGATAAGGTGGGGATGTACGACACGTTACGAGCCGTGACGTGTCACCAAGTTGGTACCGATGCCATCACACGTGCGTGGCAACAGACGGATGACATACGCGACAAGATGTTGTATTTCCTTGAAAACCACGACGAGCAACGTATCGGCAGCGACTTCTTTGCTGGCTCGTCGCTGAAGGGAATCCCCGCCCTCGCCACTGCCGTATTGATGCAGCAGAATCCCTTTATGCTCTATTTCGGTGAGGAGTACGGCGAGAGGGGCATGGATAGCGAAGGCTTCAGCGGTAGGGATGGGCGAACAACCATCTTCGATTATTGGGCTGTTGACGCTGTGTGCCGTGCTGCGAAGAACCAACTGACCCCAGAGGAGAAACAGGTTTATGCCATTCACCATAAGGTGTTGAACATCGCCCGACAGGAGAAATGTATTAGCGAGGGATTCTTCTTTGACTTAATGTATGCCAACCCCCATCTCCAACTCCAATATGTATTCCTGCGAAAGGCGGGGGATGAAATGTTGATGGTTGCCGCAAATTATGATGACCAACCTGTCAGCATAGACATCTGCATTCCCGCATACGCTTTCGACTTCCTGCACGTCATCGAACAGGATGTGAAGGCGGTTGACCTACTCTCCAAGGAACGACAGGCTTTTGTCCTCCGCAAGGATGGTCATGTTAACGTTCAGATGGACAGCCGTGGAGTTAATGTATGGAAAATCAATCTCAAGAGATAATGGACGATATATTTCTGAATGACCATAACAAGGAGGAGTTTCCACCTGCGCACACGGCGGAGCATCTGCTCAATCAGGTAATGGTGCGGATGTTCGGATGTGAGCGTAGCCGTAATGCCCACATCGAGCGCAAGAAGAGCAAGATTTCCTATATCCTCGATTATAAGCCTGACCGCAAGGAGGAGAAGGAGATAGAACGTCGAATGAACGAGTTGATAGAGGAAGACCTGCCCGTTACATTCGAGTATGTCACTCGCATACAGTTAGAGGGCATGATCATGGATGCAGAGGAAGGGTCGCCTGATGCCCAATTGTCTTTGGAACGGTTGCCTGACGATGCCAGCGATACCATTCGGCTGGTGCGTATCGGCGACTTCGATGTCTGCCCCTGCATCGGTAAACATGTGCGTTCTACTTCGCAAATCGGACGCTTTGAGATGTTGGGAACCAATTGGGATCAGTCTACCCGCTCGTTTCGCATCCGTTACAAGGTAATCCAATAATTCGTTAATTATTCCTTTCCATACCATGCAAACCAGTAAATACCTGATAGCCAACGAGCGGGATTCCCTCTGGGGACTCACGGTAAGCACCGTGGGCTATGAAGAGATTGCCCCTGGCGACGAATATCCCACGCGTGGCCATGCCGATGGCTATTATTTCGACCTTAAGAAAGGGCGTATCCTCAACGAATACCAATTGCTCTATCTCACGGAAGGAGAGGGGATATTTGAGTCAACCAACCAAAAGCCTACGCGCATCAAGGAGGGAGATCTCTTTCTCTTGTTCCCTGGGGAGTGGCATACCTATCATCCGTTGGAGACTAAAGGATGGAAAAGCTATTGGATAGGGTTCAAGGGGAGAAATGTGGACGACCGTGTGAGGGCAGGGTTCTTATCACCTACCAAGCCCATTTATCATGTGGGGTTCAGCAGCGAGATTGTCCATCTCTATGACGAGGCATTTGCCAAGGCGAAGGAAGAGGCGGCTTATGCCCAGCAGACTCTCGCGGGCATCGTCAATCACCTTGTCGGTTTGATGTATTCCTTGGAGCGCAACATCACGCTCAACAAGCAACATGACTATGTGGACGTGATGAATAAGGCGAGGCTACGCATACGCGAGTCGCTCGAAAGTAACCTCACCATCCAGCAAATCGCCATGGATCTTGGCATCGGATATAGTAACTTCCGCAAGTTGTTCAAGGAATACACAGGCATTGCACCAGCTATGTACCAACAGGAGTTGCGGCTCCAACGCGCTAAGGAACTACTCTCCACCACCAACCTCAGCATCAAGGAGATTGCTTACCGTCTTAATTTCGAATCGCCCGACTATTTCTCCTCTAAGTTCAAAATCAAGACGGGCCGCAAACCATCACAGTTTCGGGAGGAGACGAAATGAATCCATGCACTTGTTACGGATAAAATTCATTTTCATATAGTTGTGGGGAGTTCTGCAAGGACTTCCCACAACTTTTTTCATAAAAGTGTCCGAATATTTCAAAAATACATGTATATTTGCATTCAGAAATCAAAAACGGAAGGTTAAGATGGTGAAATTAAGGTGTTTTTTGTTGTGTTTATCCTTATCGCTATGTATGGTATCATGGTCGCAAACTACTCAATGGCGCGACATTTATAAGGCAAAGAAGAAAGATACGGTATTTGGCATAGCCAAGAAATACAACATCTCCATGGTCGATTTGATGGAGGCTAATCCCGAGATGAAGAAAGAGGGATATGAGCTGAAGAAGGGCGACATGGTGTTTATCCCATTCGATAAGACAGAGGAACAAAAGGCTGAGGAGGCGAAGAAAGCTGCAGAGGCCGAGCGTCTCAAGCTCTATGGTGCCAACGATGTGCGCAACCGCGCCATTCGTATCGGCGTGATGTTGCCTTTGCACAATGTCGATGGCGATGGCAGACGCATGGTGGAATATTACCGTGGCATCCTCATGGCTTGCGAGACATTGAAGGCGGAGGGCATCTCCACCGACATCCACGCCTGGAACGTTCCCATTGATGCCGACATACGCCAAACCTTGTTGGAGAAGGATGCTGACAATTGTGACATCATCTTCGGTCCCCTCTATACCAAACAGACGAATGCGCTGTCCGACTTCTGCCGCACGTACAACATCAAGATGGTCATCCCGTTCTCTATCCAAGGCGATGTCGTACTTACCAATCCCAATGTGTTCCAGGTATATCAGTCGCCAGCTAATCTCAATGACGATGCCATCAAGGCGTTTCTGGAGCGTTTCCCGTCGCACCATCCCATCTTCGTGGACTGCAATGACTCCACCAGCCAAAAAGGAGTGTTCACCTCGGGACTGCGGAAACAGTTGGATGACAAGGGGGTGAAGTATAGCATCACTAATCTGAAGTCGCCCGATGAGGCTTTTGCCCGTGCTTTCAGTGCCACGCAGCCCAACGTCGTGATTCTCAATACGGGTCGTTCACCCCAGTTGAACGCTACGTTGGCGAAGATTAACACGCTCATTGCCGCCAATCCCAATGTCAACATCTCGATGTATGGCTATACGGAGTGGTTGATGTACACGAAGGTATACAACAACTATTTCCACAAATACGAGACATATATCCCCACTACATTCTATTATAATGCCGAGTCTGCCAAAACTCAACAGCTTGAACGCAATTACAAACAGTGGTTCAAGGGCGACATGATGTCAGCTCTCCCGCGTTTTGCCATTACTGGTTATGACCAGGCGAACTTCTTCTTGCGAGGTCTCCATCAATACGGTAAGGACTTTAAGGGGACGAAAGACCAAAACGCATACGCCCACTTGCAGACTCCGCTCAACTTCAAACCAGCGGGCGCAACGGGTGGTATGCAAAACGAGGCTTTCATGTTGGTGCATTACATGAAGAATGGAAATATCGAGTCGATCAATTATTAATGAAGGGTGAGGAATGAAGAGTGAAGAATCTTCTGCCGCCATACAAAATGATTATATGGTAAAGAAAGGTGCATCTGTTGGTGTATGGCTATCGTCAAACCTTCATTTTACACTTGTTATATGTTTGATGATCCTTCATTCTTCATTCTTCATTCTTCATTCACAGGCACAGGTGGGAGAACACCGAAATGACCTTGCCATTGGCTTCAACGGTGGATATGTGTTGAGCAATGTTGGTTTTGTTCCCACCGTCCCACAAGGGCTGCATGGTGGCATCACAGGAGGCTTTTCCGCTCGTTATGTCTGCGAGAAGTATTTTAATACAATCTTTTCTGTATATGCTGAGGTCAATTATGCCAGCTTGGGGTGGAAAGAGGACATTCTTGACAAGGCAGACCAGCCCGTCATCAATGCCTACACGGGATTGGCAGAGGAGTATAGCCGAACCGCCAATTATATACAGGTGCCCATCTTTGCCCATCTCGCATGGGGAAGAGAGCAAAAGGGGATGCAGTTCTTCTTCCAAGCGGGACCGCAGTTTGGCTTTTTCCTCAATGAGAGTAGCAAGTCGAACTTCGACTTCTCACAGATGAACTTGGCTGATCGCATCAACAAGACCTATGCGCAAGACACCATGTCGGTAGCGCATCATTTCGATTATGGCATTGCTGCTGGTGCAGGCATAGAGTGTTCCATCCCTAAGTTGGGGCATTTCCTGTTGGAAGGGCGATATTACTATGGCCTTGGCAACATCTATGGTGACTCTAAGCGCGACTATTTCTCCAAGTCCAACTATGGCAACATCGTCATCAAGTTGACTTATCTGTTTGATATAACCAAAACCAAATAATAAAAAATTATGTTTGAAGGACAACCTAAAGGACTTTATGCGTTGGCATTAGCCAACACGGGAGAGCGGTTCGGCTATTATACTATGCTGGCCGTCTTCGCTTTGTTTCTACGTGCAAACTATGGACTGGATGCTGGATGGGCTGGCGAGATATACAGCGACTTCCTCATGCTCGTCTATTTCCTCCCCATCGTGGGTGGCTGGCTCGCCGACAAGTTTGGCTTTGGCCGCATGGTTACCATTGGCATCTTGATCATGTTTGCCGGTTACTTGTTGCTTTCCGTGCCTCTGGGCGGCGACACGTTGGCACTCGTCGTGATGTTGGCGGCGTTGGTGTTGATAGGATTTGGTACCGGCCTGTTCAAAGGCAACCTGCAAGTGATGGTGGGTGACCTCTACAACGACCCCCAATACAAGGACAAGCGCGACTCTGGATTCTCCATCTTCTACATGGCAATCAACATCGGTGCCCTTTTTGCACCGACCGCTGCCGTCAGGATTATGGAATGGGCGCAACAACATTTGGGCGTGAGCGTCAATGACTCTTATCATTTCGCCTTCGCGGTGGCATGTGCGTCGTTGATTCTTTCCATCTGCATCTATTACGTCTTCCGTCCAACCTTCCGCCATGTGGAGGGAGGAAAAGGACAGGCTGCCAAGGGTAAGGCTGAAACCAATGAACCCGAATTGACCAAAGAGGAGACCAAGCAGCGCATAGTTGCATTGTGTCTCGTCTTCGCTGTAGTCATTTTCTTCTGGATGGCATTCCATCAGAATGGTCTTTCGTTGACTTATTTCGCCGATGAGTTCACCGCTAAGTCGTCAACGGGCGTACAAAGTATGGCATTTGACGTGTGGAATTTGGTTGCCATCATCTTCATTGTCTATGCTGGCTTCTCATTCTTCCAGAGCAAGACCTCAAAGGCAAAGACCATTTCTGCTCTCGTCATCCTCGCTGCTTTGGCTTTCTTAGGCTTTAAATATGCCAATCTCAGCGGTTCGGTGGCAGTATCCGCACCCATCTTCCAACAGTTCAACCCCTTCTATGTCGTGGCATTGACCCCCGTCAGCCTTGCTATCTTCGGCTCGTTGGCAGCCAAGGGAAAGGAGCCTTCTGCCCCGCGCAAGATTGCTTATGGTATGGTTGTCGCCGCCTTGGCATACGTATTGATGGCAGTATTCTCATGGGGATTGCCCATGCCAGAGACAGAGACATTGGCAGACGGTACCACCGTTGGCAAGCATGTCGCTGATGTGACACCCAATTTGCTGATAGGAACCTACCTCATTCTTACTTTCGGTGAGTTGTTACTCTCGCCTATGGGCATTTCGTTTGTGTCCAAAGTGGCACCTCCCAAATATAAGGGACTGATGATGGGTGGCTGGTTTGTCTCCACCGCCATCGGTAACAAGCTCGTTGGAGTGGGTGGATACCTCTGGGGTAACCTCCCCTTATGGATTGTCTGGGGTGTGTTTATCGCTGTTTGCCTTATCGCTGCCATCTTCATGTTTACCATGATGAAACGTTTGGAGAAGGTGGCATGAAAAAGGGTGCTATCATTGTGAGCGGGGGGATGGATTCCATCACCCTGCTCTATGAATATCAGGAAGACATCGCCCTTGCCATCTCTTTCGACTACGGCAGCAACCATAACGCCCGCGAGATACCTTTTGCCCGTTTACATTGTGAGCGTCTTGGAATCCGCCACATCGTGATTCCCCTGGAATTTATGCACCAGTATTTCAAGAGTTCGTTGTTGGAAGGAGGCGATGCTATTCCCGAAGGGCACTATGCCGACGCAAACATGAAGTCCACGGTCGTACCCTTCCGCAATGGCATCATGCTCGCCATTGCCGTAGGAATAGCCGAGAGCGAAGGCTTAATCAGGGTTTACATCGCCAACCATGGTGGCGACCACGCCATTTATCCCGATTGTAGGGGAGGGTTCATCACCGCGATGGACTCCGCCGCCGTGACGGGTACTTACCAACATATCCGCATCTTTGCCCCTTATACCCATATCACCAAGACCGAAATCGCCCTCCGTGGCAAGCAATTGGGCATCGACTATGCTGAGACATGGAGCTGTTATAAGGGTGGCGAGGTGCATTGTGGCAAGTGTGGTACGTGTGTGGAGCGGCGTGAGGCATTGCATGACGCGGGAATTAACGACACCACCGTTTACGCTGTAGATGAATCCCAAATTTGAGAAATAGAGAATAGACGTAAAATATTATTCTCTAATTCTCAAATTCGGGATAAAAAAGATGTCAATCATCATCTGGTATTCCGCAAAGACAATAATCTTCAAGAATCTATCCATAATCTATTTGATGATGAATGAAATGGCTATAAGTCTCTATAGACAACTCGTTGACCTCGACCACCAGATGCTATTGGCGGTCAACGGGATGCACTCGACGTATTGGGACACATACATGTGGCTCTTCTCCGACAGGCTTGTTTGGATTCCCATGTATGTGGCGTTGGTCTATGTCATCTTCAGAAACCACTCGCTGAAGGCGTTTCTGTGGTGTGCCGTGGCGATAGGGGTGATGATTTTGTTTACCGATACCTTCATCGCGAGTGTCCTCAAGTCATCTTTTGCACGTCTGCGCCCCGCCAATACCGACAATCCCCTCTCCGCGATGGTTCATGTCGTCAATGGCTATCGTGGCGGACGGTATGGCTTTCCATCCAACCATGCGTCCAATTGCTGGGGCATTGCCTTTTTCGTCGTGTTGCTTTTCCGTCAGAAATGGCTCTCGATGTTCATGGCGGCGTGGGCAATGATGGTATGTTACTCACGAATGTACCTCGGCGTACATTACCCTGGCGACATCTTTGTGGGGATGTTGTTGGGTCTTGTTGGGGCATGGACAGTCTATCAGATATTCGTCCGCTTGACGGGAAGTCATATACAAACCGACGGAAAACATCTCTATCTACCCATATACGTGGGACTTCTAACTTGGCTTTGTATCATTGCCGCCTCATTCTTCTATCGTATCTGATATGGAGATACAGCCCATTGCCACCTTCCATTCCCCTTTTACAACCAAGTTTGGCATTCCCAAGCAGAGCGGGTTGGTAAAGGAGTTGTGCGGAGAGGTCGTCTTCGAACCAGCGTTCCGCAACGTCGATTCCCTTCGTGGGTTGGAAGAGTTTGACTATATCTGGTTGATATGGGAGTTTTCCGCCAACAGCCACCGTGCCAATAGCCCTGTGGTACGTCCGCCCGTGTTGGGAGGCAACGAGCGCATGGGGGTGTTTGCCACGCGCTCACCCTATCGTCCAAATCCATTGGGATTGTCGGTGGTAAAGATTGACCATATCGAATGGGAATCGTCCCGTGGTCCCATCATCCACGTCCTTGGTGGAGACTTGATGGATGGTACGCCCATCTACGACATCAAACCCTATCTCACCTACGCCGATGCCCACCCCGAGGCGAGGTGTGGCTTCGTGGACCGCCGCAAGTGGGACAGGCTAGAAGTGCATATCCCCGATGAGGTTGCCGCCCTTTTCTCTGTCCAACAACGTGAGGCATTGGCGCAAACACTCGCGCTCGACCCGCGTCCGCATTACCACGACGACCCCAATAAGGTCTACGGGATGCTCTTTGACGGTCACGACATTCATTTCCGCGTGGACGGCAAAGACCTCTTTGTCATCGACTGATGCCTCCTTCCTTTTTTCGGAGTTATGCTTCGCATTTCGTCAATGTCACATTTACGTTTGTTATATGTGACATATAAAGTTATTATATGTATCATGTAATGTTATTATATGTGGCATATAAAGTTATTATATGTATCATATAATGTTATTATATGCGGCATATACCAAATCCAAATGATAGCTCTGTCAATGGCAATGTATAGGATGAACTTGTCTTAAACTATCAGTTTCTTTCCCAAACAACGTTGATTTTGGATTTTTATGTGTATATTTGTCGTCAAATCGTGGATGGTTTACCATGAACCGATGACAAGAAAGCGTTAAACAAGGAAGGAAATGTTGTTTCAGAAGAATATCGTTAAAAAATATCTTGCTGCCTTGCCAAAGGAAGAGACGGATAAGGCGTGGGGCAAGTACTGCCGTTATTTCATGGACAAGGAGATACAGGCAAACATTCTCCAGTCGAAGGAAGAGCAGTTCCAAGAGGGCTTCCTCAGGGAATTGTTTGTGAAAGTGCTGGGCTATACGCTGAATCCTTCGCCCGACTATAACCTCATCACCGAGAAGAAGAACGAGACCAACGCCAAGAAAGCCGACGGAGCCATCCTGCTCGACGGAAACGTGGTGGGAGTGATTGAACTGAAAGACCACAAGACCACCGACCTCTCGAAGATTGAAACACAGGCATTCGGCTACAAGAGCCAGCACAAAGGCACGCGGCTGGTTATCATCTCTAACTTCGAGAAACTGCGCCTTTATATCGACAATGCCGTGGAGTACTGCGAATGGAACATGTTCCAGATTACAGAAGAAGACTTCCGCGAACTCTACCTCTGCCTGGCTTGGCAGCAGGTGAAAAAGGGAACAGCCTTGAAGATGAAGGACGAATCAGTTTCTTCCGAAGACCAAATAACTAAAGCCCTATATAAGGATTACTCGCAATTCAAACGCTTGCTCTTTGCCGACATTCTGAAACTGAATCCCGTGTGCGAGGGTGGTGATGAGCGCGAGTGGCAATTGTTGCTTTTCAAGAAGACACAGAAACTTCTCGACCGCCTGCTCTTCATCTTCTTCGCCGAAGATTGCGGGCTGCTGCCACCAAACTCGATGATGCAGATTATTGACCAATGGGAGACGTTGAAGGAATTAGATGCCTACGTGCCGTTTTACGACCGTGTGAAACTCTATTTCAATTATCTCGACAAAGGGCATCAGGGCAAGAAATACGAGATTTTCGCTTACAACGGCGGTCTGTTCAAACCCGATGAGGTGCTCGACAATATCAAGATTACAGACGAACTGCTGGCAGAGCATTGCCGCAAGATTTCGGAATACGATTTCGAGAGTGATGTCGATGTGAATATCCTCGGCCATATCTTCGAGAACTCACTTTCAGAAATTGAAGAGGTGACGCAACAGATTACCGAAGGCAAGGCTCCCCAAACCTCCAAGCGCAAGCAAGACGGTGTGTTCTATACTCCTCAGTATATCACGAAGTACATCGTGGAAAACACCGTTGGCCGTCTATGTGCCGAAAAGAAGCAGCAACTGAATATTGTTGAAGAAGAATACTTCAGCGACCAGCGCCGGCAACTGAAGACCAAACAACGTCTGCTCGACCAATTGCAACAATATCGCGAATGGCTGTTGCAAATCACTATTCTTGACCCTGCTTGTGGAAGTGGTGCTTTCCTCAATGCTGCCCTGCAGTTTCTGATGAAGGAACACAAGCTGATTGACGAGATGGAGGCGAAGGTTGCAGGCTCCGCTATTGTATTTCAGGATGTGGAGAACAGCATCTTGGAGAACAACCTTTATGGTGTAGATATCAACGAGGAGAGCGTGGAGATTGCACAGCTGGCACTATGGCTTCGTACCGCCAAACCACACCGCAAGCTCAATTCCCTAAATGAGAAAATCAAGTGCGGCAACTCCCTTATCGACCCCTCTCGTTCCGTTTGTAGTGACATCATCACTATCTCTGCCCTTCATCCTTTCGATTGGAAGCAGGAATTTCCACAGGTATTCGCCAAAGGAGGTTTTGATGTCGTCATTAGCAACCCGCCGTACGTACAACTTCAAGGCATGGGAAACATCATCGGGAAGGCTTACGCCCAATGTGATTTTGAGGTGTATAATAAAAGTGCAGATCTCTATTGCCTATTCTATGAGCAAGGGTGTAAGCTACTCAAGGACAATGGAATGTTAGGTTTTATTGCATCCAATAAATGGCTGAAGATTAATTATGGCGAACCTTTGCGCCGCTTCATCACGACGAAGATGAATCCATTGATTCTTATAGACTTCCCTGGCGTACCCGTCTTTGATGATGCGACGGTCGATCCGCAAATACTCATCATGCAAAAAGCACAGTATTCTGGCAAGACTTTGGCGCGAATAGTGAAAGATAAAACAGATGACTTGACATCTATTACTGCGAACGACATGATGGAAGTCACGCTATCTTCTATGCCGTGGATAATAAAAGACCCACAAATAACAACCATTATCAACAAAATGGATGCTCAAGGAAAGGCTCTGAAAGACCTACCTATAAGCATTTATCGAGGGATTCTGACAGGATTTAATGATGCTTATTATATTGATGGAGCCACTCGTAAGAAGTTAATAGCTGAAGATGAAAAGTCCTCAGAGATTATTTTTCCACTTTATCGAGGACGAGATGTGACACCATGGATTACACAAAACCAAGATATCTATTTAATCAATGTGCATAATGGCATCAAGGATAAAGGCATTCCACCCGTAAATATTGACGTTTACCCAGCCATTAAGAATCACCTTGGTCAATATTTTGACAAGTTGAAAAAACGTGGGGATAAAGGCAATACACCTTATCATCTGCGTAATTGTGCGTATTTAGAGGAGTTTGCCAAGCCAAAAATTGTGTATCCTAACATGACAAAATACCTTCCTTTTGCCTATGACGAGACACTGGCATTGGCAAATCAGAAGTGTTATATCATCACTTCTAACATGGAAGGGTTTTCATTAAAGTTCTTGACTGCCATTCTAAATAGTTGTTTGGCGAAATTTTGGATTAGATTTGTATGTCCTGAATTGGGTGAAGACCGTCGGGAATTAAGCAAAGTGTATTTCGAGAAATTGCATATTCCAGAAGCAGACCCACGGCAATTAGTGTCTTTGGCTGACACAATGCTTTCCCTTAACAAAGAGTTGCAGGAGAAGCGAAACCGTTTCCTCCGCCGTTTAGCTGATAACGTGGAGGGCGTAAAGATAACTGGTTCGTTGCAGAAGTTTGACCAGATGACCTTTGGTTCCTTCGTTTCGGAGTTGAGAAAGCAGAAAATAAAACTCTCGCTTTTGCAACAAGACGAGTGGGAAGAATACTTCAACCAAAATGCCCAAGTCTGTCAAGACCTATCCCGACAAATAGCCTCCACCGACAAGGAAATAGACCTCCGCGTCTACCACCTCTATGGTTTGACCTATGATGAAGTATGCGTAGTAGACCCACAAACGCCCATCACGCGGGATGAATACATGGGAGAGCAATAATAGTTGATAAATAATCGTTATGAAGATATGAGCAACGAGATACAAAACTTTGAGAAACAATTTGAAGAAATACACAATGTCATCGTGTTTCACCGCACGAAGGCACTTGTTGATGTCAACGAGGAGTCGTTACAGATGAGTTGGAAGGTTGGGCAAATAGTTTCCCTGCGGTTAAAAAGCAAAGAGTGGGGTAGTAAGGTTGTCACACAATTGTCGGAATATTTGAGGGCAAAGGACCCTACACTAAAAGGATATAGTCGAAGAAATTTGTATAATATGGTTATGTTCTACGAAGCATATTCCTCCACGGAATTCTATTCGCGAGTAGCATCTTTGTCTTTTCCTCTTTCTGTGCAGACGGCATCTGCACAAATAAACACTGAAATTGTGCAGACGGCATCTGCACAAATGCCGAAAGTTTTGACATTAACGACATTCTCCAACCATATTGAGATATTGAATCGTTGCAAGGATGTAGAGCGACAAATATTCTACATCATATATGCCAATAGAGAACATTTGAAGTATAAAGAACTACAACGATGTATCTTGAATGATACTTTTGGCTCGCTCATGGGCGACAAGAAAAATTTGTCGATTGGTCTCAAGTCTGCTTATCCACAGTCGGTGGCACAGTTTAAAGACAGGGCTTTCATCGATTTCCTCAATTTACCAAGCCGACATAGTGAGAAGCAATTGCATAAAGGCATTCTGGAACACATCAAACAATTCATCTTGGAGTTAGGTAAGGATTTCTTGTTCGTTGATAGTGAATATCCTCTGCAAGTTGGTGGTTCAATATTTAAGATAGATTTGCTGTTCTATCACAGGGGATTGCAATGTTTGGTTGCTATTGAGTTGAAAGCAAAACATTTCAAGCCAGAGTATATAGGACAATTGGAATTTTATCTTGAGGCTCTGGATAGGGATGTTAGGCGTAGCAACGAGAATCCAAGTATTGGGATTCTGCTTTGTCCTTCAGCAGACCATAGCGTCGTGGAATATGCTATGAGTCGTAGTTTATGTCCAACAATGGTTGCGTAATACCATCGAATGTTAATACCAAAAGAGGTTATCCAACAGTCGTTGAATGAGTTTTGTGAGTTCATAGAATCATCCTCTCCAACCACTCTTGGTAAGGAAAAGAAAAGATGAATAACGAAAAGGAATTGAGAATAAGCATAACATATTGTGATGATGCGAAAACTTGAACTGTTAGCTCCAGCCAAAGACCTTGCCACGGGCATTGCCGCCATTGACCATGGTGCCGATGCGGTGTATATCGGTGCACCCCGCTATGGTGCGCGGGCGGCGGCGGGCAACACCATTGCTGACATTGCCGAGTTGTGCCGTTATGCCCATCAGTTCATGGCGAGAGTGTATGTCACCACCAACACGATTGTCTATGATGACGAGTTGGAGGATGTCAAGCGGATGGTAAGCGAATTGAAGCAAGCGGGTGTCGATGCCTTGTTGGTGCAGGATATGGCTTTCTTGATTCCCTCGTTTCCTACCAAAGATATAACACTTCATGCCTCTACGCAGACCGACAACCGTACGGCGGAGAAGGTGGCTTGGCTGCGGGATATGGGCTTTCGGCGAGTGGTGTTGGCACGTGAACTCTCCGTGGACGAGATCCGCGACATCCATACCCGTGTACCCGATGTGGAGTTGGAGGCATTTGTCCATGGGGCGTTGTGTGTGAGTTACAGTGGCGTGTGCTATGCGTCGCAATATTGCATGAAACGGAGTGCTAACCGTGGCGAGTGTGCTCAGATGTGCCGAATGAAATATGACTTAGTGGATGGTGAGGGTAAGGTGATTGATAGTGGGCGGCATTTCCTTTCACTGAAAGATATGTGTCGCATAGACTATTTGGAGGAGTTAGCGGATGCGGGAGTTGTGTCGTTTAAGATTGAGGGACGACTTAAGGGCATCGATTATGTGAAGAATGTGGTGTCTGCCTATAGTCAACGACTCAATGACGTTATCGCCCGAAGGCCCGAGGAATATTGCCGTGCGTCGCTCGGGCGCGTGACATATCATTTCACTCCTGACCTTGTCAAGACCTTTAATCGTGGCTATACCGACTATTTCCTTCATGGGAGAAAGGTGGGCATTGCCTCCTTTGACACTCCTAAGGCGAAGGGTGAGTATGTTGGGACGGTGAAGACCATCATGTCCAAGGCTCTTGTCGTGGCAGGCACAGCAGCATTTGCCAATGGCGACGGCTTGTGTTTCATGAATGACGAGCGGCAGTTAGTGGGTTTCCGTGTCAACCGTGCCGATGGCAACCACCTCTTCCCCCTGTCTATGCCCCAAGGCTTGTGGGTGGGAATGCGGCTCTATCGCAACAATGACGAGGCATTCGGAAAGCTCATAGCGGGTAAGACCGCCGAACGGAAGATTCCCATTACGATGGACGTTCATGAAACGGAGGATGGTTTTTCCCTCACGATTCTTTCTTCATTTACCTTTCATCTTTCATCTATTGAAAAGGAACTGGCGCAGAAGCCCCAAGACGAGAATATCATCCGACAACTGACCAAATTAGGTAATACGCCCTTCGTGTGCGAGGACATCCAACTGAATGGGGTAGGGCGGTATTTCATTCCATCAAAGGTGTTGACAGAATGGCGCAGAGCTGCTATCGAGGGATTACAGAAATGTTTATGGGAATCAGCCAATGCTACTTGTAGGGGCAGATCTGCGTATCTGCCCGCAGCCGATAACGGTCAAACGTTGGATAAACGGCGGTCGCAGACTGCCATGTGGGATGTCAAGCCGTCGTATTTGAACAATGTAGCCAACCATTTGGCACAACAATTCTATGAGTCACAAGGCATTTTTCTCTCCGTCGATGCCTTCGAACTAACCAATGGGAAGCCCCTGGCGGAACCGTTGTTGATGCAATGTCGTTATTGCATCAGGCACGAACTGGGCTTTTGCACCCAGCAAGGACATCGGCAGATGCCTTGGCGCAGCCCCCTCTTCTTGCGGCTTTCCGATGGCCGCCGATTCCGTTTGCAGTTTGATTGTCAAAAATGCCAGATGAATATCTATGCGACAACTTAGCCTCACCATCCTATTGCTTGCCACCCTCCTTATGTCAGGTTGCCACCAAGGAGACAAGGAGACATCCTTTTCGGCGGTAGAGTGCGATTCGATATGCTCGTCCTCTCCCATGCGCCATTATTCTTTCAACTATAATTTTGTGGTCAAGGCGGACTCCATCATCTTGCTCCGCCAACAGCCTGAGGAGAAGTTGTCGGATTTGCTCACCGATTCGTTTGTCGTAGCCAGGCACGAGAACGTTGTCGTGGCGGACATTCGCATCGTACCGAATGACAGCATCGACTCGGTATGGGTGCAGGTGGCGACGGCAGAGCCTTCTTTCGGATGGATTCATGAGACGGAACTATTGCCTAATGTCGTACCCGACGATCCTATTTCACAGTTCATCTCTACCTTCTCCGACAAACATACATTCATCTTCTTCATCGTCATCACGCTCATCGCTATGGCGTATCTGTATCGAGTGATTATCAGGAGGAATGCGCATATCGTCCATTTCAATGACATCGACTCATTCTATCCTACGCTGCTGACATTGGTGGTGTCGTTGGGGGCAGTAGTGTATGCTACCATCCAGATGTTCTGTCCTGAGCTGTGGCAGCATTTCTATTACCATCCCACGCTCAATCCTTTCTCCGTTCCATTCATCTTGTCATTATTCCTTATCTTGTTTTGGACAATGGTTATCGTGGGGTTGGCGGTGGTTGATGATGTCCATGGTCAACTGCCATTGGGCGAGACGGTGCTTTATCTCTGTGGTTTAGTGGGTGTATGCGCGGCAGACTATATCGTGTTCAGCGTCTTCACCTTATATTATATAGGGTATCTCCTATTCATCATCTATGTGATATTTGCACTTTGGCAATACCTTCGTCGTCGTCATAGGTATTTTCTCTGTGGCCATTGTGGGGCGAAGATATACAAAAAAGGTCGCTGTCCACATTGTGGTGCGACCAATTTATAATCAATCTTCAATATTGTTACTTACTTACTCGCCCTTAATGGCTGCCACGCCGGGGAGTACCTTGCCCTCGATGGCCTCAAGCAATGCACCACCACCCGTGGAGATGTAAGAAACTTGGTCGGCCATGCCAAACTTGTTGATGCAAGCAACGGAGTCGCCACCGCCGATGAGTGAGAAAGCACCGTTGGCTGTTGCCTTGGCAATGGCATCGGCAATCGCCTTGGAACCGCCGATGAAGTTGTCAAACTCGAACACGCCAGCGGGACCGTTCCATAGAATCGTCTTGGCATTCTCGATAGCCTCGGCAAAAGCCTTGCGCGTCTCGGGGCCTGCATCGAGACCTTCCCATCCTTCAGGAATGGCATTGGCTGGACATACTTGCGTGTTGGCATCGTTGGAGAAAGCATCTGCGGCGATGCAGTCGGAGCCAAGCACGAGGTTCACATTGTTCTCCTTGGCCTTCTTGATGACATCAAGGGCAACATCGAGCTTGTCAAGTTCCACGATGGAATTGCCAATCTCGCCACCTTGAGCCTTGGCAAACGTATAGGTCATACCACCGCAAAGAATCAAGTTGTCAACCTTTCCAAGCAGGTTCTCGATGATGCCAATCTTTGTGCTGACCTTCGATCCACCCATGATAGCGGTGAAGGGACGCTTGATGTTGCTGAGGATGTTGTCAACGGCTTGCACCTCTTTCTCCATCAGATAGCCCAACATACGGTTGTCAGCATCAAAATACTCGTCGATGACAGCGGTGGAGGCATGTTTACGATGTGCCGTACCAAAAGCATCCATCACATAGGCATCGGCGTATGAGGCGAGCTTCTTGGCAAATTCCTTTTGGCTCTTCTTCATGGCTTTCTTTGCCTCGTCGTATTCGGGAGTTCCTTTCTCCACGCCTACGGGCTTGCCTTCCTCCTCGGGATAGAAACGAAGATTCTCCAAGAGTAGTGCCTCACCAGGTTTCAAAGCCTCTGCCTCTGCCGTAGCATTGGCGCAGTCGGGAGCGAATTTCACTTCCACGCCGAGGGCTTCAGAGACAGGTTTCACGATTTGGGAGAGTGAAAACTTGGGATTCACCTTTCCTTTGGGCTTGCCCATGTGGCTCATCATGATGACGGCACCGCCATCGGCAAGGATTTTCTTCAGTGTAGGGAGAGCGCCGCGAATGCGGGTGTCGTCCGTCACGTTTCCGTTTTCATCGAGTGGCACATTGAAGTCCACGCGAACAATTGCTTTCTTTCCAGCAAAATTAAATTGGTCGATTGTCATAATAAAAAAGTGTTTATTATTGATATATATACTGTTTCTATCCGCAAAGATACGCATTTTTTTTCTTCTATGTGACTATCTTTTAAAAAATTGCGTAAAATGGATGATCATTTATTTGTTTTCCTGAAAAAGTCATCATATATCACCCTCCATACGACTCGATGTTTTTGGGGAAAACATAAAACAAGAGACTATGTTTCAAGGAAAACAATGAAAAACATGGAATTAAGAAGAATTAACGCCTAATGTAGACACTTTTCCGTATGAACAGTGTTATAATAATAGGAACGAAACGAACATGAACATGAAAAAAAACGTCATCACCACGCTGCTTGCCGTCTTTTTAGTCACGATAACTTGTAGTGCCGACATCATCCGAGGGCGTGTCGTAGATGGCGAGACGAAGGAGCCGCTGGCAGACGCATCGGTGAAGTTAACGCAGCGGTTTGGCGATTACGGCACCTCAATCATGACCGCCAAAGCTGACTCTGTAGGTGTATTCAACGTCTATGTTGAAGGGCGGGGTACGTTAGAAGTATCAATGTTGGGCTATTACAACAAGACGAAGATGGTGTTGGGATTCAGCAACAGTCGCAAGGACACGATAGACATAGGAAATATCGAGTTGAAGATGTCGCCGCAAATGTTGAAGATGGTGGAAGTGACAGGGCGTGCCCGCCGTTTTACGGTGAAGGGCGACACGATTGTTTTCCACCCCGAGGCATTCCATCTACAAGAGGGTGCACGGCTTGACGAACTTATCAGCAAACTGCCAGGCGTGGAAGTAGACAGCGAGGGCAAGATGTCGTGGAACGGCAAGCCCATCCGCCTGACGATGGACGGCGAGAGTATGCTTGGGGGCGAGAGTCTGATGAAACAATTACCCGCCGAGGCGGTACAGGACATCAAGGCATATAACAAGGCATCGGAGTTCAGCGAGCGTACAGGACGAGATGACGGAAAGCAAGATATGGTGCTTGACCTAACCATCAAGCCCGGCTTCCTCGACCGATGGTATGGCGACGTGATGGCGGGTTACCAGTCGCCGAAATACTACGAGGGCGAACTGTCGATGAACCGCTTATCGAAAACCGACCCCATGATGGTGTTTGCCGATGCCAACAACGTGAACAAGCGACATCGCCGCTATATGAACCGCCGCATGAGTACGTGGGGCAGTGGTTTCGGGCAGGAGCAAGGTGCCTCTGCGGGCTATCAACATAAATGGAATCAGAAGTCAGGCTCACAAGAGTTGAAAAGCCAATATAGCTTTAGCGGTGGACTGACACACGACGACAAATGGCAGACGTTGCGAACCGAGACAGATAACTTCTTCCCCAATACCGCTGCTTCCCGTATCACGAGTGAGAGCTACAGCCGCCGCCACGAGTTGAACCCGACGCTATATGCCGACCTCCGTTGGGCAACCGACACATTGAATACATACTCCCTCCGTGCCAGTGTGGAACACAAGCGGGAACGTTCCCATGGTCGCACCGACACCGAACAGAGTGAGGCGACAGCCCCGTCTGTCCCGTATGTTTCGGTGTTATCGCAACACACCGCCTCCCATAGTGAAGGTCACGAAACCAAACTGAATGCCTCTGCTGGCTGGGAACATTACGTCAAGGATGGACAGTTGGGCGGCAGCATCCATTTGAACTACACGGATAGCAAGAATGATGTCTACACCGACCGCACAATCAAATCACTCGAAACCTCACTACTTACCCAGTCCTCCACATCACCCACCACGGCGTTGTCCATGGAGGCAGAGATTCATCGCGCCCATTGGCTCACCAAGAAATGGATGGTACAGGCTCGCTACAGCATCCAGCACAAGCGGAACAACAATGACTGTGATTTCCTGACCAACGGCATGGCAGATGTCGCCAATAGTTTCCGCGACCGTTACTCCGCCAATATCCATAGCCTCAATGTGGAATCCACCATCAACCTCACCCCCTTTCAAATTAGACCCAATATTGCGGCGAAATGGTTGCGTGAGAGCCAAGACTACCAACGAGGTTTGCTCGACACCGCTGCCGTGCGTCGTTGCCTACTCGTCCAGCCATCGCTCATCGCCACGTGGAAAGTTACCAAGACCGTGGGTTTTGAGCTGAACTACAGTTTTCGCACATCCCAGCCCAATATCATCAGTACCATCGGTTACCGCAATCTCACCGACCCGCTTTTCATCACTGAGGGAAATCCTGACTTGAAAGACTCGCATATTCACGATGTCTCGCTAACCTACAATATGGTGCTTGCCCGTAGCCAGACCTCATTCAGCACCACCATCGGTTATCAGACCATCGATCGCGACGAGGTGACAGCCCTCAATTACGATCCCGCTACTGCCATTTATACCAGTCGCCCAGAGAATGTTCACGGAAGCCAAGTATGGTCGTTCCGCTTGAATCTTGACCAAAGCATTGGCGAACTGTTTAGGTTGGCAAATGAGTTCAGTCTCAAAAGCGAGCGGCACTATGGCTATCTCACCCTGTTACCCACACAAACCAGTCGCACCCTGAATCGCCAATCCAACTTCCATCCTAAAGAGAAACTCACCTTCTCGCTCGACATGAACTGGCTCAAGGCATCCATCTTCGGTGAGATTGATGCCGACCGTCTGCGCTTCACCGCATCGCCCGAGCAGAACACCACCCTTTGGGACAACAATTTTGGCATTGAGACTGAGGCTACATTTGGCAACTTTGTTTTCCAAAGCGACCTAACCGAAAACAACCGCCGTGGCTATGTCGCCCAATCCATGAATCGAAACCGTCTTCTTTGGAATGGCTCCATCACGTGGAAAATCCTTAAGAACAAAGCGCGTCTCAAGTTGGAGTTTGACGACATCCTAAACAAAGAGGACGGGTTCTATAGCCAACAATCCGCCTACCAACAGACATCCACTTGGTACGACCATCGCCACCACTACGTCGGTGTCAGTTTCACCTATCATCTTGACGCAAAAAAGAAGGATTGAACAAAAATATTCCTATTTATTTTGGCTATAGCCGCAAACCCTTTTGCCTATAGCCACAAACCTTTTTGGCTATAGCCGCAAGGTGATAAATGATGCATCCGTTCCCGATGATTGTCCACTTCACTCCGCATAACCATATCAGATGTGACCGACAATGATACCGTATGGGTCATGTCTAATGGCATTTTCCATAGATATCCATGTCTTTTAGTCTTGTTTGTTAAGATATTTTAACCCCCATATTGCATGGTTTTCGTGTTATTTTGCGTTAAAATAATGAGAAAGATGACCAATGTAAGATGAAAGGAATGTTTATGAAACATGTCATGATATGGATAGCCGCTCTTGCTGCCATCGCCTGTGGGCTATTGGTCTATGAGAGTGACTTCCTATGGAAGGTGCAAGAACTGAATCTATTTCTATCCACCCACCTCTTTTTCAAGGAGCAGATGGTGGCGGCAGGGGGCATGTTGTCCTATTTAGGCACATGGTTCACACAGTTTTTTTACCATCCATGGATGGGTGTCACGCTGTTATGTGCTTGGTGGCTGTTGCTGATGTTCTTGCTCAAAAAGACTTTTTCCATCCCCGACAGATGGGCTTCCCTGATGCTCATTCCCATAGCCCTGTTGTTGATAACGATTGTCGATATGGGTTATTGGATTTATATGCTCAAGCTACGCGGACATTTCTTTGTTGCGACCATCGGAACAACGGCGGTGGTGGCATTGCTTTGGGCATTTCGTAGCTTCCCCGACAAGTACTGGTTGCGGGCAGCATGGATGGTGCTGACGTGTATCTTGGGCTATCCACTGATAGGCATTTATGCCTTGGCAGCCACGTTGCTGATGGCTATTTGGTCATGGCGGCTCATGTCGAAGCAAAAGAGCATGGTCTATAGCCTGATAGCCATATTGTTCGTGATAGCCGTTCCACTCATCTGCTATCGCTATGTCTACCACGAGACCAACCTTGCAAATATTTATTATGTGGGGCTTCCGCTCTATTACATCACCGAGGAATATCATTCCTATTACATCCCCTTCTATCTCTTGGCTTTGTTCATGGTGGTCATGGTATGCCTACCCATGTCGCCCCGTAAGGAACCATCCAAGAAACAGATAAAATTGGGATGGGCAATACAAGCCGTGGTGCTTGCTTTCGTGGTATGGGGTGTTGTTCGTTATTGGTACAAAGATGAGAACTTCCACCACGAACTGAAGATGCAGCACTTGGTAGAGCAGACCGATTGGGAAGGTGTGCTACGTGAAGCCGCCACCCAACAAGACGAACCGACACGTGCCATCGTGATGATGCGAAACTTGGCTTTGTCACGCTTGGGTAGGCAGGGCGATGAAATGTATTCATATAGGAACGGCTCGAAACGAATCAACGCCCCCTTTGACATGCGTATGTTGTTGGTGAACGGGACGCTCATCTATTACCAATATGGCATGTTGAACTATTGCAATCGCCTGTGTACGGAATTGGGCGTGGAGTTTGGTTGGCGAGTAGAACATTTCAAATACATGATACGATGTGCGTTGTTAGATGGTGACAAGCAGGTTGCCCGCAAATACATCAACATCGTGAAGAAGACACTCTTCCACGACAAATGGGCGGAAGGGGCAGAAAACCTATTGAACCATCCCGAACTCATTGCCAAGGATCATGAACTGGAACCCATCACCCATCTGTTGCATTATCCGAACACACTCTCCACCGACCAAGGTTTTGTGGAGCGTTTCCTGATGAGGCAGCTTTCCAACAGCAGCTATCCCGCCGATTCTGTCTTCCAGGAACAGTCGTTGCTCGCCTCGTTGTGGATGAAAGACCCTGGGCTTTTCTGGTATCATTTCGGGCATTATGTCAAATTGCATCCCGATGGACCGATTCCCATTGCCTACCAAGAGGCAGCCTATCTCTATGGCAAGTTGGAGAACCGCCCCAATCTTGACAACATGCCTTTCAGCCAAGGCGTGAAAGACGGCTTCAATCGGTTCATGCAGGGGTCGGCAAATTATGAGGGCATGGATATAGAGGAGGCACGAGAGCTGATGTACCCGCTCTATGGCAACACTTTCTATTTCGATTATTACTTGATGTCTAACCTTCCAGAGTATTGATGCCATGAAAAAACTGCATTTATTGATTATCGCCTGTGTCTTGCTATTGACTTCTTGTGGTGGCTCCTCAGTGCCGACGGAGTTCGCGCAATCAACACAATTACCCAAGATATACCCCGACTATATCAATGTGACGGTGCCTGTCAACATCGCACCCTTATCTTTCAAGTATGATGGCGAGGTTGATGAGATGGTGGCTCGCTACGCTATGGGCGACGATGCCATCGTGTGTGACGGACAACCAGACATCGACAACTGGCATTCCTTGGTGCAGAAAGCCAAAGGGCAAGCGATTTCCGTTGAGGTCTATACCCGCCACGATTCCCAATGGACACGCTACAAGCCTTTCCATATCTATGTGTCTCCCGATTCCATCGACCCCTATATCAGCTATCGTCTGATAGCTCCGTCGTTTGTGTCATACGAGTCATTGACCATCAACCAGCGTTGCTTGGAGAATTATGACGAGAGTGTCATCTACGACAACATGCTCTGTGGTTTCGAGAAAGACGGGCAATGTATCAACTGCCACCATTACCAGCAATTCAACCCAGGGCGGATGCAGTTTCACGCCCGCCAACACCACGGCGGCACCATCATTGCCTACGATGGTAAGATCAAGAAAGTGAACATGAAGAATGACTCCATCCTCTCGGCTGGTGTCTATCCTACTTGGCATCCCACGCTCAATCTCATCGTCTATGCCACGGACAAGACCCACCAGAGCTTCCACACCGTTGACTCCAACAAGGTGGAGGTTTACGACTTGGAGAGCGATATCATCGCATACGATGTCGAACATGACGAGGTGATGAACTTGGAGAATGACGACACGGAGTTTGAGGTGTTCCCAGCATGGAGCCCCGATGGCAAGACACTCTATTATTGTAGTGCCCATTTCGAGCGACAGGACACTACCAAGACGAAAGCGGTGGAGATCATCAATCGCTTCAAGGAAATCAAGTACAACATCTATCGCAAGAGTTTCGACCCCAATACTCGCCAGTTTGGACCTCGGGAATTGGTGTTCGACGCTGCCGCCATCGACCAGAGTGCCACCCTCCCGCGCATCTCTCCCGATGGTCGTTTCCTGCTCTTCACCATGGGACAGTACGGCTATTTCCACATTTGGCACCACGATGCCGACCTATGGCTGATGGACTTGCAGACGGGAGATGTCCGTCCATTGAAGGAATGCAACTCCCCTGACACCGAGAGCTATCACTCTTGGTCGAGCAATGGGCGTTGGCTCATCATCAGTAGTCGCCGCGATGATGGGGCGTTTACCCGTCCGTTTATCGCGCATATCGACAAGGAGGGTAATGCCACGAAACCCTTTGAACTGCCCGCCCAAGACCCCGACTACCACCGTCAGTTCATGCGGAGCTACAACATCCCCGAATTTATGAGTGGTTCTGTCACCATCAAGCCCCAGACTTTCGCCGACATTCTCAAGGGCGATGGCATTGCAGTTAAGTATGTACAACAGCTTCCTCAATAGTTTAATAAAACGATATTACGAAAATAATCAGATACGGATAATGACTAAGAAAGAGAGATATACCTATATATTGGGCTATTTTCGCGAGCATATGCCTGTGGTGACAACAGAGTTGGAATATGCCAGTGCGTTTCAATTACTTTGCGCCACATTGTTGAGTGCGCAATGCACGGATAAGCGTATCAATCAAGTGACTCCCGCTTTGTTTGCTCGTTTCCCCTCTGCTAAAGAAATGGCACAGGTAGAACCAGAGGATGTGTTGGAATATGTGAAGAGCGTCTCTTATCCAAATTCCAAGTCGAGGCATTTGGTGGAAATGGCGCGAATGTTGGTTTCGGATTTTGGGGGAGAAGTGCCTGATAATTTGGATGATTTGACTAAGTTGCCTGGCGTTGGACGTAAAACTGCCAATGTGATGCAAGACGTATGGTTTGGCAAGGCGACGATGGCGGTAGATACACATGTTTATCGGGTGAGCCACCGTTTGGGATTGGTTCCTAAATCAGCTAACACGCCGTATAAGGTAGAACAGGAGTTGGTGAAACATATCCCCGAAGAGGATATTCCACAGGCTCATCATTGGTTGTTGTTGCATGGCAGGTATGTTTGTACGAGTCAGCGACCTCGTTGTGCCAAATGTGACTTCAATGACATTTGTCCTAAATTATTAGATGATTCCAAGTTATGAATACGAAAAGGATTCTGGGTTTCTTGCGGGATATTGCTGACAATAACAATCGTCCTTGGTTTCAAGAACATAAGGCTGAATATTTGGCATGTAAGAATGACTACGAACAAGATATTACAAAGGCCATTATTCGGTTGTCGGAGTTTGATGACGAAGTGGCGCATCTTCAAGTGAAAGATTGTGTTTATCGCTTCTATCGAGATGCACGTTTCTCCGAAGATAAGTCGCCCTATAAGCGTCATCTTGGTGCTTATATTTGTGCCAAGGGAAAGAAGGCTTTGCGGGGTGGATACTACATCCATGTAGAACCAGGCAATTGTTTGCTTGCTACGGGTAGCTATTGGTTGCCCACCAATATTCTAACTTCCTGCCGTAATGAGATTATGGGAAACATTGATGTTTGGCGAGAAGCAGTAGAAAACAAGCAATTTGTGGAAAACTTCGGAAGACCCAATGAAGGAACATGGGAACAATCAGAAAAAGGTTTCGGTTTGGAATACTTGAAAACGTGTCCGAGTGGCTTCCCACGTGATTATGAATTCATCCAATACCTGAGAATGAAGGATTATTGTTGTTGGAAACGTGTTCCCGATGATTTCTTCAATGGCGAAGATTGGTATGATGAAGCCATCAAAATATTTAAGACAGCCAAACCCATGATGGATTTCATGAATGCCGTCATTGATGATTATGAATAATAGGGTTGGAATGAAGAATTATTATGGTTGAAAAAGATTAACTATTCTTTGATTCAACAAATATTCTTCCTTTGTTATACGGGTAATAAATTCCTTAAAATCCTTACAACCGTTAGAAATATTCATCCCAAATATTGACATGGTTCCACCCCGACCATTTAGATTCCTCGTTGTTTTCATGCCAATGGAATTACCTATCGGAACGATGAAACCACTATGGGTGGCACAATACAAGTACATGTAAGCCAATAGCTGAAAACGGTCTTCTCGACTCACGGATGACCAGTTTGAGTAACCTTTGTATTTGGCATCAAGGACAATGCCTGATTTATGGAAGTCTGGCATCACGGTCTCGTGGCTAATGTTATCAATGAAGATTCGTTTACCACCAGATCCAATCTTGTTTTGAGGATGCTTAAAACCATAACTATTCAAAAACGTGTTGAGATATTCCTCCCACAGCCAAGCCCCATCGAAGAGAATGCCGTAAATTTGTTCATCATCCCTGCCATATTTCGTTTCCTCGTGGCGGAGAATCTGCATACATAGTCTTTGTAAGTTTCTATATTCCGCAAAATAAGGATGATGAACGGGACGAATGTTTTGATTCATTACCTGTCGCTGTTCATTACGATTATATGTCAGGGTCGCCTGTCGTATCTGACTGACCAATTCTTTTGTTTCGTCGTCATTGTCAAGAATATTTCCGCAAAAGGGGTGGGTAGCTATATATTCAATGGTATGACGGATGAGCTGGGTGATATGATTATCAAAGGCATATTCACGAGTGGTATATGCCACGTTACCAGCGAAAGGGATATTCTGTCGGATATGCCTCCCTATGTCTATCCTTCCTCGAACATTTGCATCATTATATCGACGAGTTTGGTACTCCTTGTAAAGCCCTTGTTTCATGGCTCTTTTTAGGAAAGAGGGGAACAGATAAATCAGGAAATCAAAGATGCTTTCTGTGTCGGAGTTGTATTTTAAGTCAAATAAATTCACAGCAAAGACCCTTTGGAGCATGTAATGCAGGAAATAATCCTTGCCATCTTGTTGTGCAAAGCGAGAACGAATGCTTATCTGTGTATCGCGATAACCAACGAACCCCATGATATTGCCTGTGATAAGGCTATTGCCATTGAGCGTAAAGATATGTTCCTTACCAATATCATCCCCGTGGGTTTTGAAATCCTGTGGGAATATCAGCAAGTTCGGATGCTCGTCAAGGTCTAACTCGCAAAGTGGTTTGGCTGCCATTTTTTGCAAGTATTGTAAATGAATCTCTTGTTCTTGTGCATCAAGATCCCTGCTACGATTGTCCGTTGTCAGTATCTGTTGCTTCATGCTTGGCAGTCTCGTTGTCGTAAGCCTTCTTCAGTTCCTCTAATTGTTTGTCGGCGTTCTGATTCCCACGTAGGTATTCGGCCAGTAATCCTTCAAGGTGATATTCCCAGAGTTTCTCGAAGTCGCCATCATAATTCTCAATCTTCTTAAAGTAGGCTGCTCCGATCTGATAAGCCTTGCCAAGGCCTTGAATCTTTAGAATGGCATTGTTCAGGTTCCGCATACGGTTCTTCAATGCTTGTTCATTCGACATTCCGTCAAGCATTTGCATACTTTCCTCCGCCGTTACTTCTTTCCAAGCAAAACGCCGACGCATGGCGAAGTCCATGCTTTCCACGCTGCGGTCGATATCGTTCATCGTACCTATTATATATACATTCTCGGGAACAAAGAAACCATTATAGAATACATCACCTTCTTCTATCATATTCTGGTATTGGGTGTTCACTTTACCCACCTCTCCTCTATAACCTGGATCAATGGAAAAGAATAGTTCACCAAATATCTTAGAAACTTCTCCACGATTGATTTCGTCAATGATGAAAACAAATTTGTTATGGCTTTTTGGGGTAGTTCGACTTTTCTCTATTATAGACTTGGTATCATCTGACATAATGATATCGGGATGCATATAATCATGTAACCTCTTTTCCACCGAATTTTGATACACTGTTGTTCGTTTTAAGAGTTCTTGAAGTATCCAACTGTATTCCATATAGTCTATTGTTACAGTTCTTCCATTAGTAAGTTTACTAATTAACTCCCAATACTCATTCTTTCCATAATCAGATAAATCATAGATGTTATGATTCACGAAGTAGTCATATAATAATTTCACGTTTCTCTCACTCTCTGTTCTTGGGGATGTAGAATCTACCCTATATACTATCCGATTATTCTTTACACCTACTTTTTGTGTCTTATAAGCTGTATTGTACTGTGTAATCTTACCAGTTTTTATATCATTTACTATTGATTGATATATAGTTTCAAAATCGTTACCGACATTTTGTAGTGAATCGAGTGTAAAATCATTAGACGTATTTAAACCAATAGCATTCTTACAAAACTCTTTAAACACTCCATTTTTTCGTTCAAAACCGATATTCCCGTTATCACCATTCTTTGGTCTCAATCCTTCCACGAAGTCTGTATAATCGTACGATGGGTGAAACTGAACAAAACCAAAATGTTTGTCAGTTTCCAAATCATTGATATCAACAAT
>JAFYZV010000169.1 GCA_017548525.1 Prevotella sp. | reverse complement strand
ATTGATCACCACGATTGGTTGGAACTGCGACCCTTATCCGAGAGGATGGGCAGACTCGCTGTGGACAGTGATAGATGCGTATGGTCACGACGTGAAGAACTTGATGAAACGCTCTGGGCAGAAAAGATTTTTGCCTTTGAAAGAAGAGCAGGGGCAGCAGGACATCGGCTATTGGCCCAGTGCTGAGTATCTGCGTAGCCGTGTGGCGATGGGCAGTGAGCGGGCAGGGATTGGTGTCGTTGGCAGGGGGAATCGCTCTGTGGGCAGTGACCTCATCATTCGGCTGGTTGACGAAGACGACCCGCGTCCCATCTATGTGGCGGCATGGGGTGGAGCTAACACGTTGGCGCAAGCCATTTGGCAAGTGCAACAGGAACGCTCGCCAGCAGAGTTGAAGGCTTTTCTTAATAAGTTGCGTGTCTACACCATCACCGACCAAGACATGCAATACAGTATGCGCATGAATCGGGCTTACAGCTCCCATCAATGGATGCGCCGCGAGTTCAAGGATGATTTGCAATTCATCTGGGATGAGGGAACGTGGCAAGAACAATGTGAGTTGGGAAAACGTCATTGGCAACAACACGCCGACAACATTCAAGGCAAGGGTGCTTTGGGCAAGGTCTATCCCACGTATAAATGGGGCGTGGAAGGTGATACGCCCAGTTTCCTCTATGTCATACCCAATGGTTTGAGTGACCCCGAAGACCCACGGCAAGCAGGATGGGCAGGCTATCATGAACGGGGGATTTGCGCCGACTCGCTCACTACCGCCTGGACGAGTTGGGAAGATCCTGTGCGTAATGTATCGGTAGGCTATAAGACCCGATTCTATCCCGATGAGCTCAATGACTTCATGGCTCGTATGCAGTGGGCTCACGAAGGCAAGGGGAATCGAAATCCGAAGGTGAAAGTGAATGGAAAAGGAGGATTGGAACCTGTTTCTATGGATGCAAAAGCGGGACAGGTGCTTCGTCTTTGGGCTTTATACTCTTCTGACCCTGATGGCGATAAGTTGACTTTTCGTTGGTGGCAACAACCAGAAATAGGGAAGACAAAGGTGGTTATTGACAAGGCAGACCAACCCATTGCTTTCGTGCGAATCCCAGCCGATGCTCAAAATGATACCATTCATGTCATTTGCGAAGTTCATGATAATGGACCGTATCATTTGGTATCGTATCGCAGAGTATGTGTGCATTTGCATTAGTTTTCTATCGGAATATGACTTTTTTTTGCCCATTAGGCGCGAAACATGAGGATTTTTGTGTATTTTTGCAAAAATACAACGAATACGATGATGAGAACAATCCTTACCATGATGGCTTGTCTTTGCATGATGACCATGCAAGCAAACCCTGTGACAGACATGTTGGAGCGCATAGACAATGGTGCGTCAAAGAAATTCAAGGTGGAATTGAAGAAATCCGACAAGGACTTCTTTGAGCTTGACCAAAGTGGCAATCGCGTGGTGGTGCGCGGCAATACGTGGGTGAATATCGCCACGGGTGTGAATTGGTACTTGAAATATCATGTGGGCATTCACCTCACATGGAACAACATGAAGGCTTCCCTGCCGCCAATGTTGCCACGGGTAGACAAACGGGAACGGCATGAGACGGACCTAACATTACGCTATGACTTCAATTATTGCACGTTCTCCTATACCATGGCGTTTTGGGATTGGAAACGTTGGCAGACGGAACTCGATTGGATGGCATTGCATGGCGTGAACCTTCCACTTGCCATCGTGGGCGAGGAATGTGTATGGCGCAATATGCTGTTGAAGTTGGGCTATACGAAAGAAGAGGTTGGACAATTCATCGCTGGCCCGGCATTCTTGGCTTGGTGGGAGATGAACAACTTGGAAGGGTGGGGCGGTCCCTTGCCTGACTCATGGTATCTGCAACAAGAACGTTTGCAAAAGCAAATCCTCAATCGCATGAAAGAGTGGGGAATGGAACCCGTGTTGCCGGGCTATTCGGGAATGCTTCCCAGCAACGCCAAGGAGAAGTTGGGCGTGAATGTGGCAGATGGCGGCAAGTGGAATGGCTACACGCGCCCCACGTTCCTTCAGCCTACCGATGAACGATTCCATGAAATCGCCACCTTATATTATAAAGAGCTCACTGCACTTTATGGCAAAGCCAACTATTATTCCATGGATCCATTCCATGAGGGTGGCAATACGGTGGGCGTGGACCTTGATGCTTCGGGTAAAGCCATCATGAGAGAAATGAAACAAGTGAATCCTAATGCAGTATGGGTGATACAGGGATGGCAAGAAAACCCACGGGAGGAACTGATTGGAAACTTGCCCGAGGGTGACCTTTTAATCCTCGATCTCTTTAGTGAGTGCCGTCCCAAATGGGGCATCGCTTCCATCTTCCAGAACGATAAGGGATTTGGTCATCACCAATGGCTCATGTGCCTATTGGAAAATTTCGGCGGGAATGTGGGCTTGCATGGACGTATGGACCAACTCCTCAGCAATTTCGACCAAACGAAGACCAACCCCATGGCATCGCATCTGAAGGGCATAGGCTTTACTATGGAGGGTTCGGAGAACAATCCCATCATGTTTGAATTGATGAGCGAGCTGCCGTGGTTCGATGGAAATATCGTCAAGAAGCAGTGGATAGACCATTACGTTAAGGCACGCTATGGCGTGGATGACCCTACCCTGTGTGAGGCATGGCAGATTTTGGGAAATTCCATTTACAATTGTCCAATGGGCAACAACCAGCAAGGACCTCATGAGAGCGTCTTCTGTGGAAGGCCATCGACCAACAACTACCAAGTTTCGAGTTGGTCCAAGATGTCAAACTACTATGATCCTGATGACACCAAGCGGGCGGCTCTTCTGATGTTGAGCGTGGCAGACAAGTATAGAGGGAACAACAACTTCGAGTATGACCTTGTGGATGTCGTGCGCCAAGCCTTGGCAGACCAAGGAAGAGTGCAGTATCTACAGACGATGGCAGACTATAAGTCTTTCCGCAGAAAAGCATTCCAGGAAGATTCCCAACGGTTCTTAGAGATGATTTTGGCACAAGACAAGCTGTTGGGTACACGCACTGAGTTCCGCTTAGGGCGTTGGATAGAGAGCGCAAGGAGCCTTGGCACCACGCCCGAGGAGAAGGATTTGTATGAATGGAATGCCCGTGTGCAGATCACCACGTGGGGCAACCGCACCTGTGCCGACCAAGGCGGCTTGCGCGACTATGCTCACAAAGAGTGGAATGGGTTGCTGAAAGACTTTTACTATATGCGCTGGGCAGCCTATTTCAAGGCTCTTGAAGACCAGATGGAGGCGAAGTCGAAGCCCGACATTGAGAAATTGGGCAATGGCAAATACAAGGGACTTTCCACCGACGAACTCTTCCGATTGGCTCTCGAGCAAGAAGTGAAACTCGATTTCTATGCCATGGAAGAGCCATGGACATTGCGACACAATCCCTATTCTTCCGTTCCCGAAGGTAATCCCGTGGATGTGGCGAAGGAAGTTGGCAAGTCTTTCCTGATGGAAAGATGATGGTGTTCCAACAATGATGATGGCGTTTGCTTGAGCTATTCTTTTGAACGACTTTTATTTTGGCTATAGTCGCAAACCCTTTCGGCTATAGCCGTAACCCCTTTTGCCTATAGCCGCAAACCTTTTTGGCTATAGCCGCAAAGTGCCAAAGGTATGCTTTAGACCCGATAAATGAATCATCCGCTCCCCATGAATACCGCATTTGTGCCGTATCATGTGGCCTGTTGCTTGTGGTGGCTTCCCCAATGATTATGTTTTATCGACTCATTTTTCTTTCTCATCTTTGTTGGAATGAAAGATTTTATTGTACCTTTGCGACACAAATCCCTACTCTTCCGTTCCCTTCCGAGGGCAACCCTGTGGATGTGACAGAGGAAGTGATAGTGGTTTTTTGTCACCAACGTGTTGGAGAAGATGGTATTGATAAGATAAGATTAGGCAAAAAATACTGGCGGTACGGCGATAGAATTCGCATCCCATCTGGAATCTGGAGAATTTCATTTGCGCAGGATGCGTCCACTCGATACCTGCCAGGAGGTCATTAGGGCCGATGGTCGGGTCTGAAGATACGGGGAACACAAACGGCTTAGTAGGAAGGGGTGAATACTTGGGGTTCTGCTTCAGTAAAAGTTCTGTCCGAATGTTAACGTGTTGTTTGTATAAGTTCTTGACATTGGTTTTAATGACCTATTTTTTGCTTAATGCCTTGAGTTGGAACGAATTTTGTCCGTTTTTCTTTGGGGATTCCTTTTTTTTCGTTATTTTTGCCATTGTAACCGTACGAAAGTAAGGTGATGACATTGTGGAAGCGAAACGTTAAGGCGTTAGCGACATTATCCTCATTCTGAAATCTGGAACATTTCAAGTACGTAAGGGTAATATGCAACAGCTTTCACGTATAAGCATATCGATGTGTCTCGTGCAAGTGCATGGGACGGGGTCGATGGTTATATGTGGAACTATTGTTTTATTACATGCGTACAGGTATTCCAGAACCTCAGATGGTGTAATGGGTAGTAGTTCCATTTTTTTTTATTTGTATAATTTGAAGTGTATGAATCGTATATTTTCCTTATTGTTGTTGGTCGTCGTAAGTCTGCATGGCTTTGGCGCAACTGAGAAAGAGACGGGCAAGGTGCCACTCGATACCATCCTTGCCCGCAATGCCGAACGCATTGCCGATATGCTTGATAATCCTGCCACCTACGAGGAGGCTGGGAAGTTGATCAAGAAAAGCCTGGCGATGGAGGGGGCGAAAGAGTCGAAGATATATCCCATCCTTCGTGTCCACCAAGGTTTTTACCATTTTGTCAAGGGCGACTTGGCAAGCCAAAAGGCCATCCTTCTTGAGTTATGGGGTATGATGCCTGTGGAAATCCAGCCCGACGTAAGCATCAACGTGGCGCAGAGCCTTGCGGTAATCTATCGCCGGGAGGGCAAGATGGACTCCGCATTCTATTATTACGACCGCGCCTTGGAGGCTGCGCAGGAGCAACATGACATGGAATGGATGGTGGCGCTACACCACAACATCGGTGTCTTGCACCATAGTCTTGGACAAATGGAGGAGGCGGAGGTGTTCCTTGACCGTGCCATGAACGACCTGGAACAGACGGAAGACCCCTATATGGAAATGTGTACATTGCAGATGAGGGCGGCGGTGAAGATAGCCTTGGATAAGTTGGATGTGGCAGACAAGGACATCCACGCCGCCTGGGCATTGGCGCAGGAGTCGGAGATGCCTGATTGGCAATTGCGCTGCATCACCACGATGCTGACCCTCTTTGACATGCGCGAGCAGCTCGACTCTGCCCGTGCCTACATCCAAGAGGGCAATGGCATCCTCGCTACGTTGTCACGGAATAGCGTCGCCTCGGTGGGATATGTCTCCGCCCGTGCGTACCATTATTATATGGAGGGTGACTGGGCGAGGGCGTTGGCAGACTACCAAGAGAACAACAAGATAGAAATGGGAGGTGTTAACACCCGCAAGGTGTATGAGAACATGGCGCGTTGCTGTGAACACTTGGGGCGTTATCGTGAAGCATACCAATATCTTGACAGTGCCTTGGTGCGTGCCGATACATTGGCATCAGAGAACTTGGCAAAGCAGTTGAGTGAATTTAACGTGAAATACCAAACGGTAGAGAAAGACCTCGCCATCTCTCGGCTGCAAACACAGCGGATGTGGGCGGCGATAGCCATTGGTGTTATCTTGCTCGCGGCGGCACTCTCGGTGCTGTGGTGGCGGCTGTGGCGAGCCAGGCGTGAGGCGCAGTTGCGTATCGACACGTTGGAACAGGAACGCCAGCGGCTCGCCAAAGAACTTCACGATGGTCTCTGCAACGACATGCTGGCGTTGGAGATGCAGATGCAAATGGCGGAGCCGCAGACTTCGCCCTTGGTGCAGGAGCGTCTCCACGAACTGCGTGAGCAGGCACGGCAGATTTCCCATCGGCTCATGCCGCCCGAGTTTACTTATCTCAACTTAAACCAATTGCTTAAGCTTTATGCTACCGCGATGGCGAAGTCCTTGCATGTCGACATCACCTATTCTGCCATCCCTGCCGATGATGACACATGGAAAGAGGTCAATGAGGCGACGGCAAGCAATGTCTATCGCATCGCACAGGAGCAAATTGCCAATATCGTGAAGGGACGCACGGCTACGGAAATCACAATCTCATTGTCAACCCTTGCGGGCGAAGGCTACCATTACCAACTCTCCATCACCGACAATGGACACCCTGCCGACCAAGGTCAATCGACGGGATTGGGCAACCGCACGTTGAAAGACCGCTTGACAAGCATTGCTGCTCGTCTGCATACTTCACACGAAGAAACGGGAAATCGTTTTGTTCTTGACTTCAATTGAGCATGGTTTTTGTCACTTGAATAGGTGAAATTGCGAAGTCATTGGGTAAATAGGAGGTTGCCAACCGTTCCGATGTTCACTTTTTTATTATTTTTGTGTGATTTTTTTAACTACTATCAGATATTGATTATGCCACTGACAGACGATGTGTATAGAATACTTGCCCTCGACGATCACCCCGTGGTGCTCGAAGGGCTTACCCATTTGCTCTCTTCCTTGCCCGACACGACATGCCAGGGCTTCACCAACATCGGCACACTTACTGATACACTATATAGCAATGGTGAATATGACTTGTTGATCCTCGACTTGGAACTTCCCAACGCTGATGGCTTTGAGGTAATCAAGGATGTGAGGAAACGCTTGGGGCAAATAGCCATCTTGATATACACCATGCACGAGGAGCCGTGGCTACTGGCGAAGTTGGCACGGCTCGACATCCAGGGGGTGGTGTCGAAAAACCGTCCCACATCCGACTTGGTGGATGCAGTGAATACCATCCGCCAAGGCGGCACATCCTTCAGCGAGGCATTCTTGGAGCAGCTGAAGCAAGTGCAGACGAAGAATGATGTCCTCAAGTCGAGTCCGCCATTCACCTTGCCTGAAGGGGAAATGAAAGTGCTGCAATGCCTCAGCAAAGGCATGAATACCAAGGAAATAGCCGAAGCCTTGTATCTCAGCGAGAACACCGTGGGTACCTATCGCCATCGGCTCATGGTTAGGTTCGGTGTACACAATGTCGTTCAACTCCTTGCAGCGGCAAGAAAGTACTTGGAAGACCGACAAACGATTTAGCATCCCTTTATCGTATCTACTTATTGCTTCTTTCCTATTTATCCCTAACGAGGGATTTTTAGATATGGAGAAACATTTCGATGTTATCATTCTCTCATTCTTTGATTCGGGATAGGTTAATAAATCTTTGAAAAAAGGGAGTTGCGCCCCAAATATTTGTCACCTAAAGAGGTGAAAATGAGGGTTCGGGCGATAATTGGCGGGGTTTCTTGATGGGAAATCCCGCCAATTCTTTATAATTTTGCGAAAGACAGGATGTCATATAAAAGTGGGTATTTCATACCTTAATCCCTACCTTTCGTGTAGTATGATTGATAAAGTTTGGAAACAGGGCTTTACCCTATTATTTTTGCAACCGAATAAACAACCTAAATATTCATTTAAATAGTTATCAGTATGAAAAAAATTATGTTGATTCTGGCAGTCGCTTGCATGACAGCCGCTGCCAACGCGAGAATTCTCAGAGTAAGTAATGTGAGTGGTAGCTCGGCACCGTATGCTTCGATAGAGACGGCTCAAGAGGCGGCGGAAAGTGGAGATACAATTATGATAGATGCTTCCAATACAAGTTATGGTGCAGTTACGTTGAGTATCAATAAGCAACTTGTGTTAATAGGTCCCGGATATTGGTTGGTGGAGAATGGAGTAATGGAAGAGGGTGCAAGTTCTGCATCTTTGGGCAAGTTGACGATTATGTGCGAAGGAACGGTTGTTAAAGGTCTTGAAATCAGTTCGGTTGATATTCAGGCACCAAAAGCAGTTGTTAATAGATGCAAAGTGGGTGCTATCGCTCTAAATGCAGATAATTGTATAGTTCGTCAGAATTTTATAACGGGTTATATAACTGGAGGTAAATCAAATACTCAATATCATCAAATTACTAATAATATTTTGCATAGTAATGCAACTTGGGCTTATTATACAATACAATATATTGGTAATAGTTATATTGCTTACAATACTTCAAGATTATCGTCTATTAACTTTAACGGAGTAAATAATTCTACTATTGAATATAATGCTGCAAATGAGTTTAGAAAAGACGAAAATTATAGTGGCAATAGTGCAAATAATAATTACAAGACATCATTATATAATTCAGGAATAAAAGGAGGAAGTATAGATAGCGATTATTATGCTATTGAGTTACCATCTGAAGATCAAGGTAAATATGGTGCTTTTGCTGGCGACAGCCCATATATCTTGTCAGGTGTACCCTCTGGTCCTGTAATTATCGACCTTGATGTTCCCACCACCGTGGAGATGGGTAGCAAACTGAATGTGACTGTTAAAATTGGCATGGTAAAATGAGCATCCCGAGAGTTTTCACGCTTTGCTTTGCGATGGTTGCAACAACGCTGATGGCGCAGCAACCTTTGCGGGTGGAGTATTTCCTTGACACCGACCCAGGGTATGGGCTTGCCATGTCAGTCGCCATTGGCGAGGGGGGCAATGGGCTAAGCTTTGACCTTGGCGAAGCCCAGCCTGGAGCGCATGTCCTCTATGTGCGCAGCCAAGACAGCGAAGGACGGTGGTCGGCAACGGTGGCACATCCGCTGTTTATCCGCGAGAAGGCTCCGCAGCAGCCCATTCGTGTGGAGTACTTCTTGGATGAAGATCCGGGGTATGGCTTGGCGGCAACCTTCAATAACCTGCGGGTGGGCGACAATGCCTTGACATTCGACCTCTCGCCCATCAAGGACGGTGCACATGTGCTGTATGTGCGCAGTCAGGATGCCACGGGACATTGGTCTGCCACGATGAGCCGCCCACTCTTTATCGACCGCTACCAAGACATCGTGTACGTGGAATATTTCTTTGACGGCGAGGACCCTGGCGTGGGCAAGGCGACCTCCGTTCCCCTGCCCGATGTGGAATACAAGGGCAATCTCTCGCTCGACCTCTCGCTTGACATCACGGGGCTTGCACTCGGCGACCACCAGCTCTCCGTCCGCGCCCTCGACCGCTATGACCAATGGACAGACGTGATGACACGCCCATTCACTATCGTCGAGAAGATAGACCCAGACATTCCCGTCGACCCCGACCCACCCATGGAGGAGGGCGACTTGGCTCGGTTGGAGTATTTCTTCGACACCGACCCTGGCTATGGCAACGGCATCCCGCTGTCGCGCCCCAGCACGGGAACGAACACCTACGAGATGTCATTCGAGGGGCTTGCCCCTGGCGCACACATCCTCTGCCTCCGTGCGTGGGATGACCAGAACCATTGGTCGCAGACACTCTCACGACCCATCTATGTCTGCTCGGTGAAGGGACAGCGGGTAGCCCGCATGGAATACTTCCTTGACACCGACCCAGGGTATGGCATGGCAAAAAGCCTTTCTTACCCCTCACAGGGGGAGGCATCCCTTGCGCTTGACCTTGGCGACATCGATGCGGGAGCGCATGTGTTGTATCTCCGCGCCCAAGACGAGCAGGGAAAGTGGTCGATGGTGATGGCTCGCCCGCTCTATGTCACCAACAAGGCTGACGGCAGCATCGTGGCGATGGAATATTTCTTCGACAAGCAAGACCCAGGCGAGGGGAAGGCTACGGCGGTCAACCTCGACAACGCCCACCAAGGGAATGGGGCTTATGCCTTTGACGTGTCGATGGAAGGTCTTGCCGAGGGCGAGCATCAGTTCTCCGTCCGTGCCAAAGATGACCAAGGACGGTGGAGCGTCGTGCGTAGCGAGCCGTTCACCATCACCATCAACGATGGTATCGCGCAAGTGACATGGGACATGCCCATCGGCATCCGCCTCGATGGTGGCACATGTATCCTGTCAGACCATGGCGACGGCAGCCGTGGTGACAGCCGTGTGGAAATCTATACCCTCTCGGGCATGACGATAGCGACGGCAGAGTGGTCAGGCAATGTGAATACCGTGACACTATCTATCGGAAACGCACCCAAGGGTAGCGTGGTGATGGTCAAGATAACAGATACCAAAAGTGGCAAGAGTGTGGTGAGACGTTTCGCTATGCAAACTCTCTGATACCTTGTAACATCAACCATCAAGAATCATATCATTATTTACCAATAGCAACTTATATAGTATAAATATGTGTAAATATATCTGTCAAATAGCAATGGTGGCACTCCTCCTGACGGGAGGGGTGCAAACCACATCAGCACAGGGACTTCTCAACAAGATAGGGAAGGCGATAGGCAAGGGTGCACAGACATTGGAGAAAGTGAACAAAGGGCTAGGCGACGTGATGAATGCCTTTGGCATCTCTACAGACTCCACGGCAGTAAACACAAATGGACAAGAAAAAGCCAATGGACAACGATCAATCGACGGCAACTCGCAGCAAACCACCAAGGGCAACACGAAGCGCGGCTCTTCCATCTTGAGAAGCAACGGATCTACGCAAGGTACATCGACCAACGGGGCAGCAGTCATCGCAACAGATCCCAAGACCTTGGGCATACAGTTTGATGGGGTGACGGTGGAGACGGATGTCACCGTATCGTTGCCCACTACAGGCAGCAAGCAATATGCCTGCCTCGCCCTCATGAGCAACTACAAATGGGCGGTCAACACCCTTGACGACATTCTTACCCTCAGTGAACAGCTATGTTATGGCGAGCAGATGCTCACATCTACCAAGACCCAACAGAAGGTCACCGTCTCCATCCTCTTGGAACAGAGTGGCTTCAAAGGCAGCGAGGAGAATGTCTACGTGCAAGCTTATCTCATCGATGTAGGTAACAGGAAACTACTCGCCAAGGGCAACTTTGTGAAAGTGGATACTGAAAAATTGCGAAATTCAGTTGAAAATTCATTGCCATCCAGTGAAGACATGGGGAATGCTGTAATGATGGGCGTGTTAGGAGGTATTCTTGAGAATGTCTTTAGTGGTGACTTCTCGGCATTTGATATTACTGATGATACAGGTAAGGTGACATGTAATTATTGTAAAGGCGATGGCGTTTGCTCGGTGTGCAGAGGAAGGAAAGTTGATGTCATGGGTGATGAGTGCCACAGTTGCCAAGGCTATGGGAAGTGTACATTTTGTAGTGGAACGGGAAAAGTGAGGAAGCCTATCTTTTAATCTACTTCACGTAAAAAGCGATTATGAATATGACGAGTGGTTTCAAAAAACGATATGATGGAAAGACAGCATAAATTTTATAGAATATTCTTGTATCTTACAACTGCTATTGTCGCCATTGCATGTATCTATGTGGCTTGGCTCTATATAAGTAGTAACCGTGATTGGGGATTTGATGTAGAATGGAAATTTTGGAATTCAACCATTCTTTGGCCAGCATTAAGTGTAATAGGCTTTTTCCTACAATTTATTGATTGGCAACACACCTCATTTACTGAAGGATGGGTTATTAAAGATAGTTGGGGTCGAGAAAGGTTTGTGGAGAACAATGATATTATAAGTTGGATGTTTGGTAATTGTCTTTTCCCTTTGATAGCCCATCTCTTTCTCATTCCCTGTCTATATGGGGCTATTCTCTATTACATCGTCATGCTACCTTTTGCTTTGGTCAATTCACTTATTCCCTACCTTGCTGCTGCGGTATGTATAGGTATAGCCGTGATGTTTTACAAGTTATCTGTAAACTTTGAATGGAAGCCATTTCCTTTCGTATGGTTAGGAGGGGCGATTGTCGTGAGTGGCTTGCTGTTATGGCTGTTGTCCTTGGCTACAACTTTAAGTTTCAACAACCATAAAGAGGGAACGACCATAAGTTCAACTGAGACACACAAAACGATAGGTATAATCACGGTAAAGACTCAAAAGGCAAATTTGCGTATAGGCCCTGGTGCAAACTATAGTGTTTACACACAATCAGATGGAACAAAAATGCAAGCCAGTAAGGGTGAACAATTTGAGGTTTTGTCAATTGATGGGAAGTGGTACAAGGTGTTGCTTCCCAATGGAGATGGTGCTTTCATCAAAAAATCGCTTTGTACAAAAATGAAAGCCTATACCATCACGATGGAAAATGATTCAACATCTGAGATAACCAATAAAGGCGAAATCCCGAAAAGCCTAAATAGAGTAGGGACTAATTAACAATATCATTTATTATGGAATACAAAGTTCTTCCTTTTAACGCTTCCCTCAAAAGGAACGGTTCTGCTGATGAGGCTGCCCGCCAGTTACAACAGCTAATCGATCAACAACGGTCGCAAGGCTATGAATTTGTGAGGTTAGAAGACATCACAACCAGTGTGGAGGGCACAAATGGGTGTCTTGGCTTTGGTGCAAAGCCTGGGTATATGGTAACTGTTGCCGTGGCTATCTTTAAAAAGTAAGAGGCATTTATGATGAAATACTTGCTCTTGCTGGCTATCCGCATATACTGGAAAATTCCCACGAAATGGCATCAGAAGTGCATCTTCCGTGAGACATGTTCCCATTATGTCTATCGGATAGCCAGCGAGCGAGGTTTCAAAGCGGGAATTACTGCATTGAGAGAGCGAAATGAGTTGTGCCGTCCGGGCTATGTCGTTTACCGTTCACAAGGACACTACTATTTACGAACAGCCAATGGTATTGTTTTTGAAGAGCATGATATTGCCTTGTCAGAGTTGCCGCCATATAATGGATTCATACTAGACCTTGACAATTATATAGTGAAGAATAATTGATAATAGGTAAGATTAATATCCATGGTTTATGTCTCTTCATTCGTGATAAAAAAGCTACTCGCGAATGGGATGGTGCTTATGATATTTGAGGATGGGGACGATGGAAAGAAAATGCGATGTCATAGTGATAAGATTTAGAAAAATGTGTGTATATAGAAATACAAAATATTATTGAAATGAAACGTTTATTGTTAAGTTTAGTAGCATTGGTAAGTAATATTTGTTGTTTTGCGGAATTATTGCCTAATGTAGTAATAGAGAAGACACTTGCTTTAGGGGAAACGATGTCAATATCTCCACCTTCTGACTTGCGAGAAATATATGGAAGCAAACTTATCAATCTTTATGGTGATTGTTTGAGTTGGTGGGTAAATGGAAAGAAAGGTAATCAAGAAGTATTTACAGTAGAAACTACAAAAAAAAGTGGTCAATATGACATTTATCCATATTCGTATTACAAGTATGAATTGACAGCAAAACAAGGAGGAGACCATACATTTAAGACTATACTATGTTACAGATGGAAGGAGTCTGGCACAAATTATGTAATTCAAGACATAACTATTACTTATAAAATTCATGTGCCTTATGTGCATAATATTGAAATGCCGAGTAGTATGTCAATTCATGTTGGAGAGACTATTAAGATTAATGCTACTGTTACAGACAGCGATGCTAAATACAAATTAAAATGGTCGAGCGACAACCAGAATGTTGCCACAGTTACTTCAGATGGTACGGTGGAAGGTGTTAGTGATGGAACGGCTACTATAAAATGTACTGCAAATGATGGTGTCTTTGCGACATTTGCGTCGTGTGTTGTTACAGTTAGTTCTATTAAGGTAACTAATATTACTTTACCATCAACTGGTATCACTCTCAATAAGGGAGAAACTTATGATCTTGTTCCTACAATTATGCCATCAAATGCTACCAATAAACAAATTGTATGGAGTACAAGTAATTCTGCCGTTGTTACTATTTCTCCTTTTTCTATGCAAACATCATCTGTAGATATAAGTGCAGTCTTTATTCCTATCGTTAGTTTATCAACAATTAATGCTATAGGAGAAGGTACGGCTGTTGTGACAGGGACTGCCGCTGATGGAAGTGGAGTTACAGTAAAATTAAATGTGATGGTTAAAGATAATCCCGTAACCAATATCACTCTTCCGTCGAGTAGTATTACTGTCAATAAAGGTGATACTTATCAGCTTACCCCCACGATAGTTCCAGATAATGCCTCAAACAAAGAAGTGACTTGGAGTAGTAGTAATACCACTGTGGCAACAGTAAATAGTAGTGGATTGGTAACTGCGATTAGTCAAGGTTCTACTACGATTACATGTACTGCAAAAGATGGAAGCGGTGTTAAGGCAACTTGTCAAGTAATTGTTTCTCCAATATTAGTTTCTTCCATTACGCTCAACTATAGTTCGTACACGATTGATGATTCAAATACGCTACAACTCAAGGCAACTATGGCACCATCTAATGCAGACAACAAAAATGTAACATGGACAAGCAGCAATACAAGTGTAGCAACAGTTAATTCTAAAGGTCTCGTGACGGCACAGGGAAAAGGAACTGCTACAATAACTTGTACTGCAAAAGACGGGAGTGGTGTTAAAACTACATGCAAGGTAACAGTAAATGGTGTGTATGTGAAGAGCCTTTCATTGGATTGTGTGAGTTGTACGATAGAGGAAGGGTGTAAGACTCAATTACATGCTATCATTCAGCCAAGCAATACTACATATTATTCTTTGACATGGCAAAGTAGCAACACTTCTGTAGCAACGGTTGATAATACTGGATGTGTGACTGCGGTAAGTGTGGGAACTGCCACTATTACTTGTAAGCTCTACATGTCAGAGTCATCATTTTTTGCAGCCCCGTATGAAAAGATTGCAACTTGCAGTATTACCGTTACAAAGAAAGAAATCACGCCTACTACAATTGACTTCGCCGATGCCGAAGTAAAACGTATTTGCGTTGAAAATTGGGATGCGGATGGAGATGGTGAATTGTCGTATTCTGAGGCAGCTGCAGTAATGGATTTAGGAACTGCATTTAAGAATAACTTGACTATAAAGACATTTGAAGAATTGAGGTTTTTCAAGGGATTGGTGAGTATTTGCGAAGATGCTTTTTATAATTGTAAGAGTATGACTTCAATAAATCTTCCCGATAGTGTTTCTATCATTGGAAATACTGCTTTTCGAAATTGTAATAATTTAACTGCAATCGCAATTCCCAATAGTGTCTCAACGATTGGTGGGTCTGTTTTCATGGGATGTGCGGCATTGACTTCAATCGAGATTCCTTATAGTGTTACGAGTATTGGTTATAATCCTTTTAGAAGTTGTTCGAGGGTTGTATTTAGAGGCCTCTAAACAACTATTAACAATGAAAAACACATAGAGATAAGCCTCTGTATATCAACTACTTTTAGATTTTAACACTTCGGACTTGCTTTTTGGTGGTTCTCAAAAATCCGCTTACCTTTGCAACGCATTTCTACCGCGGAGAATTTTGAGGGCTTTTATTTTGCCATCTTGTGGACAGGGTTGACAAAAGTTGACAAGGGTGGACAACGGTTGACTGAAGAACGAGAGGGAAAGGAGCAAGGAAGTGACCTCATTTGAAGAACGTGACATCGTGGAATGAGTTGACAAGTATTGTCGATGAT
>JAFYZV010000168.1 GCA_017548525.1 Prevotella sp. | reverse complement strand
TCCTTATCCATCGAGGGTTCTTTTATTGTACACGCCCATCGAACACCTCCCTGCTTACAATCATCGTCTGTGGCTTTTCCTTCATTTTCTCGATTCTCGCACGGGCAGATGTAACCCTTGCTAACATGATTGGGGAAGTTGTTCTTTGGGAAAGAGAATGTCTTTCGCTGTTTTGTTCTTTTGTCTTCATATCGATTTAGGCATTACTTTTCGTTGCAAAAATACAAATATATTCATATATCACCAAATCATTCGTCCTCTTTTTGCAATGATGGCATTGGGTGTTTGTTGCGGATAAGGATTCTGCTATATTGTCTTTTCCCTTTGACAACTCCGCAACCGCCACGGTCATCGGGATGGATTGAATAGCCAACTTCTTTTAGGATTGCACTTGGCGCAGATGCTCTGGTGTTGCCACTTGCTTGCCATATTATTTCGAATTGCTCTGGGTTGTACGTGTCAAGAAAAGTAACTGGTACGCCCATAATACCAGCATAGTTCATAGGAATGTCAGACGTTTTATTGACGTTGATAGCCTTGTAATTATCAAATTGTGGGTATTCCTCAGGTGTGTATTTACATACTAAATCAATGAATTCGTTTCTTTTTGGTATTTCCATATTCGTAAACCAATGTACCCCAGAAACTCTTATCATTCCTTTTTTATGGTCATTAGCCGTTGCTATATCTTCGTATGGTGATACAAAATGAGTTGCACCACCTTTAAAACCATATCCCAACCATATCTTATTATTGATTACATGTGGGAAAATTTCTTTGTAAATAATGGCACCTTGATTACCAACAATCAAGAACTTCTTGTCATATTCAATCAATTGTCCGATGTATTCACGGAACAAGGAGAATGGCGGGTTTGTCACAACGATGTCTGCTTGTTTGAGGAGTTCGATGCACTCAGGATCGCGGAAATCGCCTGTCTTGAGGGTATTGAGGACGTTTTTGTCGTTTTGGAGCAAGTAGCGTACATCCGACAGGTCCACCGCCCCGTCGCCGTTCATGTCCTTCACTTCCGTTATCTCCACCTTGTAGGCAATCTTCTTGGGTTCGTCGGTGAAGTCTCCCCAGTCAATCATCAACTCGTTTCCTTGCACGGGCGAGCCGTTGTAGCAGGTGCAAATCAGCTTTTTCAAGCCCAATTGGTTGAATCTCAAGGCGAAGTACTTGAAGAAATTGCTCTCGTAAGGGTCGTCACAATTGCAGAGTACCACCTTTCCTTGGAAGTGTTTCCAATAGTGTTGCAGCTCCCTTTCGATGTCAGTCATCTGCGTGTAGAACTCATCTTTCTTGGCTGTCTTGGCAGCATTCAGGTTCTTGTTTGCCATAGGCGATTGATAGTTATTCGTTTGCACCCAACTATCAATCACGCTGTGCACAATAAAAGCGTGATGCTCTTATTGCGCTCAGCAAGAGGTGAAGCCTCGCATTGGTACCTCTCTCAACCATAAGAATACACCACGCCTGAAGCGTGTTGCATTGCTATATGGTTGAGAAGAGAGCCCATTGCGGCTCACTTGTCACATATTATTTCCGTACTTGTTATATCCAATGAAGTTTGCGAGGCTTTCTTGGCTGAGCGCGAAATAATAGCGAATGCTTTGTTTTACCCACGATGTCTTTTGGGTGCGGCGCACGGATGCGCTGCTTACCCCGATGCAAAAATACGAAAAAACTTTCCCAATGCCAAATATTATATGGAAGTATTTGTCGGAATGTCAAAATAAAATCACAAAATGGACCTCCGTGGTTGCGTTATTTGCCACCAACCCCGACTTTGGTCGTGAAAATGCCCCTTTTTCGCTATCCTTGCAAGTCGCTGAATATCAACAAGATACAAAACAAGTGCATTTTTCGTCATCTGTAAATGTGGCATTTTAACATTCTTTATGCGGCATTTACCGTTCATAAATGCCAAATATTCAGGCGACGGATGCGGCATCTATTCCGACGAATGCCGCCCAAAAGATGTTAAATGGGTGTTTCCGCCAAATTTTTATGGAGGATTTAGATATTTTAAATCATCGGGTAAACGATAATCATTCTATTTCGCGAATTTTCCCGAACGTCATTTTGTCCGTTTTTTTCATCATGTTTTTGGTGTGTGTGAGTGTGAATGTCGGGTGTGAGATGCTGATATTTTTAAGTGTGAATTAAACCCTTTTGCCCTTTTTCCGTCAAAAAGTAAAAACAAATTAGACAGATGAAAAAATCAATTCTTTTATGTATGCTCACGTTGGTGTCAGCATTTACCTTTGCCCAAGAGCGCAAGATTTCGGGAACGCTCATAGACCGCGACACCAAGGAGCCGATGTTCCAGACCACCGTACAGTTATTAAAATCGGATAGTTCGTTTGTTGCGGGAGCCGTTTCCGATGACGATGGCAATTTTTCTGTACAGGCTCCCGAAAACGGGAAGTATCTCCTGCGTATTTCGAGTGTGGGTTACATCACTTCGATTAAGCAAGTTGAGATGGTGGAAGACCATGACTTGAATATGGGGGAAGTAATCATGAACTCTGATGCCGTGATGCTGAAAGGCGCGGAGGTGACGGCTTTGGCGCAGAAAGTTGTCTTGCGCGAGGATACCTTTGTGTATAATTCCGCCGCCTACCGTGTGCCAGAAGGCTCCGTTGCGGAAGAGTTGGTAAAGCGTTTGCCAGGTGCACAGGTCGATGATGACGGCAAAATCACCATCAATGGCAAGGAAGTGAGGAAGGTGAAGGTCGATGGCAAGGAGTTCATGACGGGTGATACACAGACCGCCATGAAGAATCTGCCCACGTCAATTATTGAGAATATCAAGGTTTATGATGAGAAGAGCGACCTCACGAGAATCACTGGCATCGACGATGGCAATGAGGAGACGGTGCTCGACTTCTCCGTGAAGCGCGGCATGAACCGAGGTTTCATGACCAACAACGACGTGGGAATTGGCACGCACGACCGCTATTCCGCCCGTTTGATGGCGATGTACACCAAGGATAAATGGCGCATCATGGGTATGGGTAACGCTAACAACACGGGCGATCGTGGCTTTAGTGGGCGTGGTGGTGGCCCTGGTGGACGTGGCAATACGGGCTTGAATGCCTCCAAGATGGGTGGTGTGAACTTCAATTTTGAGGAGACAGACAAGTTGAAGATGGACGGCTCCGTGCGGTGGAACCACCGTGACGGCGACTCACGGACCAAGTCTTCGAGCGAGAACTTCGTCACTCGCAACGGCTCTTTCTCCAATAGCCTTTCGCAAAACTACTCACGTAGTGACTCGTGGAATGCGCAAATGCGATTGGAATGGACACCCGACTCGATGACCAACATCATGTTCCGACCCAACATCAGCTTCTCCAAGAGCGACGGGACATCGAGGAGTGAGTCGGCATCTTACAACGATGACCCCTATCTCTACAATGATGACCCTCTTTCGGAGGCTGCCATCGAGCAGATGAAAGCCGCAGGGCTGATGGTCAACTCGCGCAATAACAACAGCATCAGCTATAGTGACAGCAAGCGGTTTGGTGGGTCGTTGCAATACAACCGCAAGTTGGGGACGAAAGGACGTAACGTAACGCTCCGCGCGGAGGCATCTTACAACGAGGGAGACCAGAACAACCTCTCCACGAGCAATGTGTCTCTGTACCAGTTGACTAACTATTTGGGCAACGATTCCTCCTACCAGACCAACCGTTACAGCCTCACGCCGACCAAGAGTTACAACTATACTTTGCAGACGACGTATAGCGAGCCGTTGTGGAAGGCGACCTTCTTACAGTTCAGCTACCGCTTCAATTACTCCTATAACAAGAGCGACCGCCAGACATACGACTTTTCCAACCTTGGCGAAAGCTTCTTCAGCGCGGTGCCAACAATCTATCGGGGGTGGGACAATTACCTGAACTTGCTCGAGGAAAAGTTCTCGAAGCCCTTAGGGACATACCTTGATACCAACTTGAGCCGTTATTCGGAATACAAGAACTATACGCATGAGATTGAGGTGATGTTCCGCATGATTCGTGATAAGTACAATTTCAACGTCGGTTTCATGGTGCAACCGCAGAAGTCTAACTTCATTCAAGACTACCAAGGCGTCTATGTAGACACGGTTCGCAACGTGTTGAATGTCACGCCGACGCTCGACTTCCGCTATCGTTTCTCCAATGTCTCTAACCTCCGCATCAACTATCGTGGCACAACGTCGCAACCGTCGATGTCCCAAATGCTTGACATCTATGATGATAGCGACCCGCTGAACATATCTCGCGGTAACCCAGGATTGAAACCCTCGTTCACCAACAACTTGAGTTTGTTCTACAATGGGTATCAGCAAAGCCACATGAAGACCGAGATGACATTCCTCCAGTTCTCCACTACGCGCAACTCCATCTCGTCGATGGTGACGTACGATGAGAAGACGGGTGGCCGCACCACACGCCCCGAGAACATCAATGGCAACTGGAATATCAACTGGGGAGGCATGTATAACATGGCAATTGACACCGCTGGTGTGTGGAATGTCAACACGTTTACCAACTTGGGGTATACCAACCATGTGGGATATGTCACCCTCGACCAAAACTCTTCGTCCGTGAAGAACACCACGAAAGAGACTTCTGTCAGCGAGCGACTCGGACTGAGTTTCCGTCCGATGCTTGGAGAGTGGATTACGGAGTTTGAGTTGGACGGTACTCTCAATTACAGCCATGCCCGCAATCAGCTGCAAAGCCAAGGCAACCTCGATACATGGATTTATTCGTATGGAGGCTCCGTGAGCGTGACGGCACCTTGGGGAACATCGTTGGCAATGGACATTCACGAGCGCAGCCGCCGTGGCTACAACGACCAGTCGATGAATACCAATGAGCTGTTGTGGAATGCGCAGATTTCCCAAAGCTTCCTCAAGGGCAAGCCGTTGACGGTGATGCTGCAGTTCTATGACCTCTTGCACCAGCAGTCCAACTTCAGTCGTACATTCAATTCGTTTCAACGGAGTGACACGTGGTATAACTCCATCAACTCGTATGCCATGTTGCATGTTGTCTTCCGATTCAATGCCTTTGGCGGGAAGAATGCACGGCAGGGCATGATGGGACCTGGCGGAATGCCAGGTGGAGGCCCTGGCGGTCCTGGTGGACGTGGACAGGGTGGATTTAGACCTGGTGGCGGCTTCGGCGGCGGAGGCTTTGGCGGCGGAAGGCCGATGGAAAGGGTGATGTAAGAAACAAGCAAGTTGGGCGGTAGATGCCCAACTTGTTTTTTTCATGGTGCTATTGCAAATTATCGAAATGTATCATTTTTTTATGCAATACGCATCATGAATAGTTTTTTTTTGTCGGTTCAGAGATAATAATTACCTTTGCACGCTTTTTTTCAAATCATTATTAAACAAATTAATCATCTCAATGAAAAAATTTTTATTTACTTTTGTTTTTTCTCTATTGCTTATTTGCGTTCATGCCCAGGATTTAGGGCAAACAACTACGCAGCCAAAAAGTAGGCAATGGAAGGGTATTGACGTAACGACTGTTTTAGGCAATTCGGAATATGAAACGGTCGGTAAAACAATCTTTCTCTATAACGTAGGCACAGGTCGCTTCATTATTGAAGGCGGTAACTGGGGAATAGAGGGGCGTTTGTTCCATGATGATTTTGGTCGTGAACTGAAGTTGTTGTCGAATGGATTCATCGGAACAGATATTGTAGAATCCACTAATCAACACAAAAAGATGTATGGGTGCAATGTGCCGGGTGTTTCAAAACCTGGAGCTGCTTGGGAGGATAAATATGTTGAGATATTCACCTTCACGACCATCATGGATGCTCCTGAGAATTATCTGTCTAAATGGGAATTTCAGCGAGTGGAAACTGACCCTAAGGCAAAGACTTATACCTACTATATGTGGGAAAAGATGAAGGGTAAGAATTATTATCTTGGGACAGCATGGGGTGAATTTCATCATCCGAGTAAAGGCGATGGGCAGTTTGTCGATCTTGATCATGACCGTGCATGTTGGACGACGGCAAACGTGATTGGAAACGAGACGATGATGGATGTCAATGGCAAACAAATACCCGTGGCAGAGTTATATCAATGACGACTTATCATTTCTTTCCGAGAAGTGGGGGACATGATTTTTCTTGGTATGTTTTTGAGGTTGTTATTGCTCCCGCAACACTTGTTCTATAACCTTTGGGAAGTATTCCATCTCCAATACATGCTCTTTGTCGGCAATGTCGTCGGGCGTATCCTCGGGAGTGATGGGGGTCTTGTATTGTGCGATGATCTCACCACCGTCGCACACCTCGCTCACCCAATGAACGGTCATGCCCGTCTCTTGCTCGCCAGCGGCTTTCACGGCCTCGTGGACATGGTGGCCATACATGCCCTTGCCGCCGTATTTGGGGAGTAGGGCGGGGTGGAGGTTGACCATGCGATGGTCGTAGGCTCGCACCAGGAAGTCAGGGATCATCAATAGGAATCCCGCCAAGACGATGAAGTCGATGTCGTAGTCTTTCAAGATGGGCAACACCTTGTCGGCATCGTTGAAGTCGTTTTTGCCCATTACGATGGTGGGGATGTTGTATTTTTCCGCCCGTTTCAAGGCATAGGCATCTTGGCGGTTGCTCCAAACCAAGGCGATTTCCACCAAGTTGCTGCCAGCGAAATGCTGGATAATGTTCTCGCAATTGGTGCCGCTACCAGATACAAAAATGGCGATTTTCTTCTTTTTCATGGTGTTGTTGCTTGAATGATGGTACTTATTCCAAATCCTCATCCCAGTCTTCATCGTCGTCGAAGCCGAACATGAGGGCATCGTCGTTGAAGGAATCCAAGGCGCGACGCTCCTTTTTCGTAGGGCGACCCATTCCTCGCGAGCGGTCGATAAATCCGCTGATGCGACTCATCTCCAACAATTCGTATTGCTTGGGGTCGGTGACATTCTCGTATATTTCGGGAACCAGTTTCGCCCCCACACGCTGTTCGATGGCTTGTAGTACGCGGAAAGAGTAGGTGATGGGTGGCTTCTTCACGCTAACAACCTCTCCCACCTTGATGGGACGGCTCGGTTTTACGTTCATGCCACCGATGGTGACACGCCCGTTCTTGATGGCATCTACGGCGATGGAACGTGTCTTGAAAATACGTGCTGCCCATAGCCACTTATCAATTCTTGCCTCGTTCATTTCTTTCCTAATTTGTTGTATTGGTTCATGGTGATGTCGATGCCCGCCAGGACAAAGCTTTTGATGATGTCCACAGCAAGGTCGATGGTGGGCTGAAGAGTCTTGAGGTCTTCTTCATCAAACTCTCCGAGTACCCAGTCTATCTGTCTGCCCTGCTGGAAATCGTTGCCGATGCCCACACGCAGCCGTGGATAGTCTTGCCCGATGAGCTGTTGGATGTGTCCAAGACCGTTGTGACCACCATTGCTGCCCTTGGCTTTCAGGCGAAATGCACCCAATGGCAAGGCGACATCATCCGAGATGACAAGTAGCCTTTGTTGGTCGATGTTTTCTTTGTTGAGCCAATAGCGCACGGCATTGCCGCTAAGATTCATATAAGTGGTGGGTTTGAGGAGGAATACTTTCCGCCCTTTGAGCGATGTCTCGGCGACGTAGCCATATCGCTTATCCTCAAAAACAATATTGGACGCTCTTGCGAAGGCGTCCAATATCATGTATCCTGTGTTGTGGCGGGTTTTGGCATATTCGTCGCCAGGGTTTCCCAAGCCCACAATCAAGTATTTGTCCATTATGCCTCAGCCTCTTCTGTTCCCTCGGTAGTGGATGCTGCGGAGAGAGCGGCACGTGTCATCTTGATGGAGCAAACCACAACCTCCTTGCTTGTTGCAATCTCCAATCCCTCGAAACTCAATTCGCCGACCTTGATGCTCTTGCCAATCTTCAGGTTGGTAACGTCAATTTCCAGCGTCTCGGGAATCTGTGGATAAGGAGCGGTCACGTTAATCTTGCGCACGGTGAGGTTCATGCGACCACCGTCACGGACACCTTGTGCCAAGCCCATGAGCTTCACGGGGATACCGATGGTGATGGGTTTCTCCTTGTGTACCTCGAGGAAGTCGATGTGGAGAACAGCGTCCGTCACGGGATGGAACTGCAATTCCTTCATGATAGCGGTGTGCTGCTCGCCGTCGATGTTCAAATTAAATACGTAGATGTGGGGGGTGTAGATTGCCTTGCGGAGGTCTGTCATGGGGATGCTGAATGCTAATGCCTCGGGCAATCCGTTCTCACCTTTCTTCTCTCCATACAAGTTACAGGGTACCAATCCCTCTTTTCTCAAAGCCTTGGTGGCTTTCTTTCCTACGGCCTCGCGTTTCTTGCCGGCCAGTGCAAATTCTTTCATAAATTGTGTTACTCTAAATTAAGTGAATGATTTAATGCTTAATTCACCATCACACGATGCGTTTCAAAAGCGGTGCAAAGGTAAGAAATAAAAATCGAAAACCGTATAAAATATGTCATAAAATTAGGAAAAAGTAAATAAATTATACTCCTTTTCTTGCGTATTAGTGGGAAAAACTATATTTTTGCAATTGGTATGAAATGATAACTAACAAGAATAGCAAAGATGATTAATCGCGAATTGATAAGAATTAAGATTGTACAGTTAACCTATGCCTACTATCAAAACGGAGAGAAAAACATGGATAGTGCGGAGAAAGAATTGCTTTTCAGCCTTTCCAAAACTTATTATTTGTATAATTTCTTGCTCTTGCTCATCGTCGCAGTGTCACGCGAGGAGCGGCATCGTGTGGAAATTGCCGCACAACGTGCGGAGCGAGAGGGTGGCGAGGCTCCCTCAGAGAAGTTCATTAACAATAAGTTCGCCCTGCAATTAGAGGAAAACAAGATGCTCAAGGCATTCTTCGAGAATGAAAACCAGGCTTGGGAGGAGCATATAGAATATGTCCGCAAGTTGTGCAACCACATTGAGGAGAGCGAAGTCTATCTGGATTACATGGAGTCTGCCGATAATTCTTACGCTGCCGATAAGGAAGTATGGCGCAAGCTCTATAAGCAACTCGTCACGAAGGACGAGGATATTGATGCCATCCTTGAGGATAAGAGCATCTATTGGAATGATGACAAGGCAATTGTGGACACCTTCGTGTTGAAGACCATCAACCAATTCAACGAGGAGAATGGTGCCAACCAACCCCTCCTTGCCGAGTATAACGATGAGGAAGAGAAGCTTTTCGCCCGCAAATTGTTCCGTGCCGCCATCCTCAATGCGGAGAGTTACCACCGTTACATGAGCGAGACGAGCCGAAATTGGGACTTTGGGCGGTTGGCGTACATGGATGTAGTCATCATGCAAATTGCCATCGCGGAGATGATGTCGTTCCCTTCCATCCCCATCAGCGTGACCATCAACGAGTATGTGGACTTGGCAAAGGTGTATAGCACACCGCGCAGCGGAGGTTACATCAATGGTATGCTCGACTCCATTGCCCGTTACTTGGTGAAGAATGGAAGGCTGAAGAAGGTGATGAATGATCCTAAACAACAACCAAATAATTAATCGAATAGCATGACAACAGTAGTATTGGCTGCACAGGCAGCACAAAGCGGCGGTTCCATGACGTTCTTGGTGATGATGATTGCCATCTTCGCCATCATGTGGTTCTTCATGATTCGCCCACAACAGAAGCGGCAAAAGGAAATCCGCAACTTCCAAAACTCCCTCCAGGAGGGTACGAGCGTGATAACAGGCGGTGGCATCTATGGCACGGTGAAGCGCATTGACCTCGCCGCCAATAAGGTGGACGTGGAGATTGCGCGTGGTGTGGTGGTAACGGTAGACAAGAACTATGTGTTTGCCAATGCCGCAGCATCGCAAACTGCCACAAACGCATAGGCGATGGAGCGTTATCCCATGATGCGCATATACGCAAAGGTCAGGAACTTCTTGTTTGGGATGATCAACAAGGAGTTTCTGATTTTTTTGCTTTTCCTGTTCATCAGCGCCCTGTTTTGGTTGGGGATGACGCTCAATGAGACCTACGAGAGGGAGTATATGGTGACGATGGTGTTGGACAAGGTTCCCAAGAATGCCGTCATCACCAAGTCTATTGACGACACCGTGCTTGTCACCATCCGCGATCGGGGATTCCTCCATGCCGCTTATACTTATTCCGATAGGCTGAAGAAATTGAAGATCAACTTCCAGTCATTCGCAAATAACAAGACGGGCAAGGGCGTGGTGTCGCAAGTAGATTTGCAGAAAATCATCTATCGTAAGATATACGGATCCTCTAAGGTGGTATCGGTGAAACCCGACAAGCTTGATTTCACCTATAACTATGGACTATCCAAGAAAGTGCCTGTCCGCCTCTTGGGAACGATTGTCCCTGCCAAAAGCTATTACTTGGCACGCACCCGCTTTTGGCCCGACTCGGTGTTGGTATACGCCACGCGTGACAAACTTGACAGTATCAAATATGTGACGACGGAGAATATCAACATCGAAAATTTTGAGGACACCGTGGTGCGAGTGGTGGCACTCAACAAGATGGATGAAACGAAGATCGTTCCTGCTACGGTCAAGATAGCTCTTTATCCAGACATCCTGACCGAGGGAAGCATCGAAGTGCCCATCGTTGCCATCAACATGCCCGAGGGTATGGTGTTGCGTACATTCCCCTCGAAGGTGAAAGTGAGGTTCATCGTGGGAGCCAGCATGTTCAAGTCGATACGCCCAGAGCAGTTCCTGGTGGTGGCAGACTATAAGGAACTGGCGAAGAGACCGTCAGACAAATGCAACATCTACCTCCGTACATCGCCCCATGGTACCGCCAAGGCGCAGTTGGAGATACGGCAGGTGGACTACCTGATTGAGAAATGAGAATTGCAATTACTGGGGGAATAGGGAGTGGCAAGACCTTTGTCTGCAAAAGTCTGGCACACTATGGCATCAAGGTGTATGATTGCGATGCCGCCGCCAAGTGGCTCATGCGTTCCTCGCCATCGTTGCGGCAGGCTTTGATGGCATTGGTGGGAGAGGATGTCTATGAGGGGAATGAGTTGCAAAAGCAAGTTCTTGCCAAGTTTCTTTTGGCATCTGATGCCAACAAGCAGCGGGTAAATGATGTGGTACATCCCGCTGTGGCGCGAGACTTTGAGCAATCGGGTTACGAGTGGTTGGAGAGTGCTATCCTTTTTGATAGCGGATTTGACCGCCGCATCCACTTTGATGCTGTTGTATGTGTTACCGCCCCCCTTGATGTACGCATACATAGGGTGATGCAACGAGATGGCATCTCACGCGAGAAAACTTTGGAGTGGATAAACTGCCAATCCCCCCAAGAGGAGGTGTTGCGCCGTTCCGATTATGAAATCATCAACGATGGCAACCATGACATTGACATACAAATCAAGAATCTGATTAATAACATTCAAAAGACTTTACACAAGATGGAAACAATTCTTTCAATCGCAGGCAAGCCTGGCCTCTTCCGCATGTTGAGCCGTGGCAAGCAAAACCTCATCGTGGAGACACTCGACGAAAACAAGAAGCGAATGCCGACATTCGCTAACGACCGCGTGATTAGCCTCGCAGACATATCCATGTACACCGACAGCGAGGATATTCCCCTGTGGAAGGTACTCAAGAGCCTTGGCGAAAAGGAAGGGAGCAAGCCTTGTTCGTTGAATTACAAAAAGGCAAGTGGCAAGGAGCTGCGTGAGTTCTTCGCCGAGGTGTTGCCCGATTACGACCGCGAGCGTGTGCATGACAGCGACATCAGGAAACTCATCCAGTGGTATGACATCCTTGTAAACAACGGTATCACCGACTTTGAGGCGACGCTGGCTCCCACAGAGGGCGAGAATGTCGATGACCGTAAGGACGATGCCGAGGCAGAATGACACGCAACACCCCCTGTAATGATGCCAAGCCGCAGCCCAAGCTGCTATAGGTCAGTAAGGGAAGCGACCATAACCGCTCATACAACGACCACCACCCTATTATTATATAAATAAGGTGGTGGCGTTTGTGAAGTATGAGTAAGATGGTTAAACCATGGGTTTATGAGGTGTGTGCAATCACCATGTTGTGACATGTGACATGTGACATGTCACATTGGTAGGTTCACATCTTCATTGAGAATTTGTATTATAAATCGTAACTATTTTAGTGTAAATATTTATAGTTTATAATATACTATATTTTATAT
>JAFYZV010000167.1 GCA_017548525.1 Prevotella sp. | reverse complement strand
GATTCTTGATATAGACTTGCCCGTGCCGAGGCTTATTAATATTTTTCCCATCGATGGAATAGAGGTTCTCTCGTGCCGCATTGCCTTGGATGATGGATGGGATGCTTGCCTTCGTGGGGTCATACAAAGACACTTTCTGTAGCCTTACACCATGTCCTTGTATCACGATGCCTTTTTGTTGGACGACCTTGAAGATGTCTTCGCTGAAGGTTACGGGTGTTACATGTTTCGCCCCACTACCCGTGGCATAATATTGGCTGGGGATAAAAGCTCCATCAAACGAATTTTCTCCCACGGAAAAAGTTGCCATCTGGCTCCAGTCGCCATAGAATATCTGTATTTGGTCATAGTCGGTATAGTCTTGTGTGTAGGAGAGGATTACCTGCAAGGTGTTGTCTTGATTGGAGAACTCCATGGCAGGAATGGTGAGTTGGAGACTGTTCCCCCAATCCAACAAGGCATCGCCTTCCCAAACAACCTTACCACCCTCCCCATATACAGGGTCTTCTTGGTTAGGGTCGTCGGGTTCCTTGTACTCCACGCCAGCCCCTTCGCTGATGCCTTTCAGGAAATAGGTGTTCCCTACCGCCATGTTTTGCCACCGTTTGAAGATGCCGAAGTTTTCCGAGCCGTTACCGAAAGCATTGTTGTCCCAGGCAAAAGCGGCGAATCCCCGTTGGCGGGCGTTGCCAACGAGTGTCTTCAGGTAGTATTGCATGTTCTCTTGTTGCGTCTGTTTGTCTGCCTCGGTGTAGTGGTTTGCCACGCCATATTCACCTATGACGACTCCTAAGCCCTTGGAAGCCCACGTGTTGCGGATGCGGTCGAAGAGGTTGGCTTGGGTTACCTCCGTATCGGTAGTAACAATTTTCCCCTTATCCTTATAGGCATTGCCCCAATAATAGTATTCGCAACTGCCCGCGTATTGGTAGGGATCATAGTAATGGAACTCCACGCTGAGTCGTTTTTCCACCTTGTCGGTGGGGATGGTGAAACCACTGAGGCCATGATAGGGGTTACATGCGAAGGTTTGCACCACGAGGTTGCGGTAGTAGTTTTTCCCTCCCGTGGCACGGACGGCATCGACAAAGGTCTGGTTGTAGGAGTTTTGCACGGCTTGCTGCTCTTGCGTGGGTGCGCTCCAGTTGACCGTTATCTCGTTTGTCCCCGCAAAAATCAACCGCTCGCCATAGTCTCGGAAGTAGGTGGCGATGTTTGTCCACATGGCTTTCAGCTTGCGGTTGTTCTCCGCTTGTGTGCTATAGTAGGGGTTGCGGTCGTACCATTCCTCATGGTGGTCGTTGATAATGACATACATGTCTTCTGCCAAGCACCAGTCAATGAGTTCTTTTACTCGCGCACACCAGGTGGCATCTATGGTCATGGTTTGCGTGTTAGTGACATGCGCTGCCCATCTGATGGGGATGCGTATGCCGTTGAATCCCGCTTCCCTCACCTTGTGAATCATCTCCCTTGTGGTCTTGGGGTTTCCCCATTCCGTTTCCGACGTGGGGCATTCGAGGGAGTTACCCAAGTTCCATCCCATCACAATCTCTTTCGTCCAGTCAAGGGCATTCATATTCATTCCCTCCTTATTGGGTGTCACATTCTGTGCGTGAAGGCTTGTCGTGGAGTATGTGAGCAAGCCTACGCATAATAGCAAAAGTCTTTTGTTCATATTTGTTACTCAATGTTTTTGCAAATGTACACAATAATCTATAATTACAAAGCGATTTGGATGAAAAAATGTATTACTCAATTTTGTAGTAGTGGGTGTAATAAGGGGCATCAACTCCCAAGAAAAATTAAATCCTCGTCGAAGATTTAATAATCTACGACAAAGATTATATAATTCACGTCATGGATTTATTAATCTACGTCAAAGATTTAACAATATAAGGCTATTTCTCCTATTTTCATAGGTTTATTGGTATGTTTAACAGCTATATAAAAGATATTTGAAGATTCCAAATATGCGGAAATGTTTTGTATATATGTTACCTCGATATTTACCCTTATAAGCGTTAATGTTTTATAATCGTTCTTTTTTTTGGTAAATACTTTGTATTTTTGCATCGTATTTAAGGATATTCAAATCAAAACAATAACAAACATGAAAAAGATTAGAGCTGCCGTTGTGGGATATGGAAACATCGGTCGTTACACAGTGGAAGCCCTCGAAGCAGCCGAGGACTTTGAGATAGCTGGTGTTGTCAGGCGTAATGGCGCAGACAACAAGCCCGCTGAGTTGGCACAGTATGATGTGGTGAAGGACATTCGGGAACTGAAAGACGTGGATGTGGCGATCCTTGCTACACCTACTCGCTCTTGTGAGGAATACGCTAAGCAAATCTTACCGTTAGGTATCAACACCGTGGACTCCTTTGACATCCACACCAGCATCCTCGATTACCGCCGCGTCCTTGACCCCATCAATAAGGAGACCAATACCGTGAGCATCATTTCTGCTGGTTGGGATCCAGGGTCAGACTCCATTGTGCGCACGTTGATGCAGAGCCTCGCCCCCAAGGGATTGAGCTATACCAACTTTGGACCGGGCATGTCAATGGGTCATTCCGTATGTGTGCGTAGCAAGAAGGGCGTGAAGAATGCCCTCTCGATGACCATCCCCTTGGGTGAAGGCATCCATCGCCGTATGGTGTATGTGGAGTTGGAGGATGGTGCCAAGCTCGAAGAGGTGACGGCAGACATCAAGGCAGACCCCTATTTCGCCAACGACGAGACCCACGTCTTCGCCGTTGCATCCGTGGATGATGTGCGTGACATGGGTCATGGTGTGAACTTGGTGCGCAAGGGTGTGAGTGGCAAGACGCAAAACCAACGCTTGGAGTTCAACATGAGCATCAACAACCCTGCCCTCACCGGTCAGGTGCTGGTGAATGTTGCCCGTGCTTCCATGAAACAACAGCCTGGTTGTTACACGATGATAGAGATTCCCGTCATCGACATGCTTGCTGGCGACCGTGAGGAATTGATTGGTCATTTGGTATAAATGGAGGATAAAAAATGAAGAAGGCTATTTACACTTTGGCAAGTTTTGCCATGCTTTTGATATTGACAAGTGCCATCACAGGTGATGACATCATCACCAAGGAGGGCAATACGACGATTGTAAACACGACACTCCTTACGAAGGACATCATTGGTTACCAGAGTCCTACCCCCGTGAAGATATACATTGAGAACAAAAAGGTGGTGAAGGTGACACCCATCCGCAACCAAGAGACCCCCAAATATTTCCAACTCGCCAAGGCTTTGTTGAAGAAATATGAGGGCAAGCCCGTCAATAAGATTGCCAAGATGAAGGTGGACGGCGTGACGGGAGCCACGATGTCGTCCGATGCACTTATCAAGAACGTACAGATAGGTGTGGAATACTACAACAAGAATACCAAGAAATAAGGAATGAAAGATGAGAGATGAAGGATGAAAGCATTGTGGCTTTCCGTTTTCATCTCTCATCTTTTTCTATAAGTCTATATTTTTTTTAAAAAACAAACTATGATTATTAAAAGATTACTATCTACTTGGTTCGCCATGGGCATGACGATGGCGATGTTTGCACAGGCACCCGCCTTCCCCGGGGCGGAAGGTCATGGGCGTTTTGTCACGGGAGGACGCGGTGGCAAGATTGTGCATGTAACTAACCTCAACGACTCTGGCACGGGTTCATTCAGACAAGCCGTGAGCGGGTCTGACAAGAAAATCGTTGTTTTCGACGTGGGAGGTGTGATTGCCTTGCGCAGCAACGTGAACATCGGTGCCAACACCACGATTGAGGGACAGACCGCTCCCGCTCCCGGCATTACGCTACGGTATTACACGGTGAACCCTAATGGCAACAACATCATTATGCGTTTCATCCGTTTAAGACGTGGACAAGAGAAGGATGTCAACGACGGCGCGGACGCGAGTACCGCCCGCCATCTCACCAACTTGATGCTTGACCACTGCTCGTTGTCGTGGTCAATTGACGAGGTGGCATCGTTCTATGACAACAATAACTTCACCATGCAATGGTGTACCATTGGCGAGAGCCTCAACAATGCAGGACACAATAAGGGCGCACATGGCTATGGGGGCATTTGGGGAGGCAAGCTTGCTTCGTTCCACCATAACCTTATCCTTCATGTCAACAACCGCTCGCCGCGATTCAATGGCGCACGGTACGACTGGGAAGGATTTACCAGCAACGCCAAATATAGTGAATATCAATGGCAGAATGCCGTTCAGGCAGAGAATGTGGACTTCCGCAACTGCGTTGTCTACAACTGTGGTAACGGATGTTATGGTGGTCCCGGTGGTGGATATATCAATATGGTGAACAACTATTTCAAGACAGGACCCGCCGCCATTAGCGATCGCTTGACGACCGTCACCGTGGGCGCGAGTGGTAACGCCTCGGGCTATCCCAAATATTGGACGATGACGAGCCGCTATTATCTCAGTGGCAACCAAATCAATAACATCGCGAATGCGGGATGGTCGTATATGTCATACGACACGGGTACCTATTCCATCAACGGGAAACGGTGCAGCCCAGACCCCAATCATTATTATGGGGAGGATGTGACCTATTATAAGAACTCGGGAGGAACAGACTGTGTGTGCATCCAACTTGAGAAGCCAGCCCCCACAGGCGATGTCACCACCCATTCAGCCTTGGTCGCATACGAGAAGGTGCTGGGGTATGCAGGTGCCTCGCTTATCCCCGATGAGGTGGACTCCCGTTATGTCTATGAGACGGAGAATGCCACGGCACTCTACACGGGGTCTGTCACGGGCAAGCCTGGACGTATCGACAAGGTGTCGGATGTGAATGGTTATACAGAATCGAACTTTGGAACAGGACAACGCGCATCGACATTTGACATGGACAAAGACGGCATTGCCGACGCTTGGGAGTTAGAGAACGACCTCGACCCCACCAATCCCAGCGATGCCCTATTATACACCATCGACCCCGCAGGCTATTACACCAACATTGAGGTGTATTGCAATAGCCTCGTTCAAGACATCATGCTCAAGGGAAATGGTGATGCCGAGGAAGCGGTGAAAGACTATTATCCTGCCTACACGACGACCAATGGCATCCCTGTAGCTGCCATCAACCCCGACGTGGCCATTATCGACAAGCCCGACGAGAAAGACATCCAGGCAACGGGAAACATCACTTGGGAACTGTCTTCTGACATCTCTTCGACAAGTAGCGTGGCAGGTGTTCCCGATGGAAACATAGCCAAATATGTCAAGAATTGCAACATGACCTTTGGTGGTAACCTCGTTCCTGGTGCGCCAAGAACCGTCAACGGAAAGACGATGACACCTTTCAAGTCCACTGAGAAACAAAGTGTCGCCGCCTCAAATGCCGTTTCGTTCACCATTGATGTAGGGGACGAATATAAGTTCATGCCGACCAACGTCGCTTTTCTCATCACTCGTGTGGGTACTGACTCTGGGGTGGCAGACGTGAACTGGATGAACAGCAACGGAACAGCCACCATCGAATCGGGTCTTGAACCCAACCGCAACAGAGAGGATAAAGGTTGGTACACCGATTATAGCAAGGAGTTGGACAACGTGGTAGCGACCATGGGAGTCAGTCAACTTCTCATTTACATCTACAACATGAATGCCGGTAAGGAAATGGCGTTGGGCAATGTGGTCGTCACAGGCATCATCACCTCAACCACCTCGGGCATCCGTGAGGCAGAGAGTGGCAAGGTCGTCTCTACCGAGTATTACAACTTACAAGGTATGCGTATCAACCAGCCCAGCCAAGGCATGTTTATTAAGGTGGAGAAGATGAGTGACAACAAGAAGAAAGTCACGAAAGTCATGTTCTGAAAAGATAGGCACGAGATGCTTTGTCAATGACTATTATATACTATATACCTAAAATATCAAAAGCTTATGAGAAAAAGGGGATTGTTGATTCTATCCATGATGATAGCGATAGGCTCTGCCCATGCACAGTCGTATACCTATCCGTTCCAAAACCCGGCATTGTCTGCCGAACAAAGAGCCGAAGATCTTTGCAAGCGATTGACCTTGGAAGAGAAGACGCAATTGATGATGGACGGTTCGAAAGAGATAACTCGTCTCGGCGTACCGCATTTTGATTGGTGGAACGAGGCGTTGCATGGGGTGGGGCGTAATGGCTTTGCGACCGTGTTTCCCATCACGATGGCGATGGCGGCATCATGGGATGATGCTTTGCTTCACAGGGTTTTTACTGCCGTGAGTGATGAGGCACGTGCCAAGAATACCATTGCCAAGCAGAAAGGAAATCCCAAACGCTACCAAGGACTGTCGTTTTGGACTCCAAACATCAATATCTTTCGCGACCCTCGGTGGGGACGTGGGCAGGAGACTTACGGTGAAGACCCGTTCCTTACTTCCAAGATGGGGCTTGCTGTCGTGCGTGGTTTGCAGGGTATGACCTACGAGGGCGAATGGCTATGGTCGCCCACGGGCGTTCCCGCTACGGGCAAATACAAGAAATTGTTGGCTTGTGCTAAACATTTTGCGGTGCATAGCGGACCGGAATGGAACAGGCATCAGTTCAATATTGAGAATCTCCCAAGCCGCGACTTGTGGGAGACATATCTCCCTGCTTTTAAGTCGCTCGTGCAAGACGGCGAGGTCGCGGAGGTGATGTGTGCCTATCAGCGCATCGACGGAGAGCCTTGTTGTGGCAATAGCCGATACGAGCAGCAGATCCTACGTGACGAGTGGGGTTTCAAGGGACTGATCACCAGCGACTGCGGAGCTATCAGTGATTTTTGGAAACCAGGGTATCATGGGTTCTCGCCCAATCGACATGCCGCCTCTGCCTCCGCAGTTCGTGCGGGTACGGATGTGGAATGTGGTTCCGATTACCGCTCCTTGCCCGAGGCTGTCAAGGCGGGTGAGGTCACCGAAGGCGAGGTAGACAAGAGCCTCAAGCGATTGCTTGTCGCCCGTTTCGAGTTGGGTGACTTCGATCCTGACGATAGGGTGCCTTGGACGAAGATCCCCTCTAACGTCATTGCTTGCCCTGCCCATAAGCAATTGGCACTCGACATGGCTCGCAAGAGCATTGTCTTGTTGCAGAACAAGGGTGGCATCCTCCCGCTGAAGAAAAGCCAGAAAGTGGTCGTGATGGGACCTAATGCTAACGACTCCGTGATGATGTGGGGCAACTATAGCGGTTATCCTACGCAGACGACAACCATTCTCAAAGGCATTCGCGAGAAGATGGGATATGACGTGAAGTATATTCCAGGTTGTGGATTCACGCGAAACGAGACTTTTGAAAGCCGTTTCAATTGCTTTACGACGGTGGATGGACAGCGGGGAATGAAAGCCACTTATTGGAACAACACCGACATGAAGGGAGAACCAGTCAATACCCTCGTCATCAGCCAGCCCATTAATTTGAGCAATGGTGGGGCAACGGTTTTCGCCCCTGGGGTGAATCTGGAAAAGTTCTCTGCCCAATATAAGGGAACTTTTAACCCTATTGCCGACGAGACTCTCATCATCTTGATGGGCAGCGATGACAAGGCGCGTCTCATTATCAATGGTGATACGCTTATCGACAACTGGAGAGGGCGCAACCGCATCAACGAGACACGCAAGGAAATCAACGTCAAGGCTGGCGAGGCATACCAATTCCAAATCGACTATGTGCAAGACTTTGATATGGCAGTGATGCAATTCGACATTTGTAAGAAGCTCACTCCCACACATCAAGAGATTGTCCGCGAGGTGGCAGATACCGATGTCATCGTGTTCGTAGGTGGTATCTCACCAAGATTGGAAGGCGAGGAGATGAAAGTAAATGAGCCAGGGTTCCGTGGCGGCGATCGCACTGACATTGAACTTCCCCAAGCCCAGCGTGACTTGATAGCCGCCCTGCATAAGGCAGGCAAGCGTGTTGTCTTTGTCAATTGTTCGGGAAGTGCCATCGCCTTGGTGCCAGAGACGGAGAATGCTGATGCCATCCTTCAGGCTTGGTACGGCGGAGAGCAGGGTGGAAAGGCTTTGGCAGATGTGTTGTTCGGTGACTTCAACCCTCAAGGCAAGTTGCCTGTGACGTTCTATAAGAATGTCAACCAACTGCCCGATTATGAAGATTACACCATGGCCAACCGCACTTATCGTTATTTCAAGGAAGAACCGCTGTTCCCCTTCGGCTACGGATTGAGCTACACCCAATTCCAAATCGGCAAGCCGAAATACAATGCTAAGAAAGGAATTATCACCGTCAAAGTCACCAATACGGGCAGTCGCGATGGCGAAGAGACGGTGCAAGTGTACATGAGACGATTGGCTGATGTGGGTGGACCATTAAAATCTCTCCGCGCCTATCGGCAAGTATCATTGAAGGCTGGTGAGACCAAGACCATACAAATCCCATTCGCTGGCAAGGACTTCGAGACTTGGGACGAGAATACCAATACCATGCGTGTGGTGAAAGGCAAACACGAACTGATGGTAGGTATCTCCAGCAAGGACACAGATTTGCAAAGGCTCATCGTGAACCTTTAAGGGTAGACTTGCATATTTGGAGTTTAAGAGTTACAAGGAGTTCAGACATTAGCTTTTCCGTTGGAGGAGTATTGTCTGAACTCCTTATTGGCAGATTTGTATAAAAAGGTAGAGAGAGTATTGCATTATGCCAGTTTTTATTGCTAAATTTGCAGCGAATTTTTATTAGTTGTTTTCTCGCTTTGCTATATTGATGAATATGATTACTCAAATTACTCATTTTATACTTCAATGAAAAGGATTATTACTTCTATTATCTTTATGGTTGCCGTTACTGCTATCCAAGCCGCAACCATCACGCTGACGGTGAACAGTACCCGCAAGCAGACCATCACGGGATTCGGTGCTGCCTGTTGCGATGGTGCCATGTGTCCGTTTGGCACTGACACCAATCCCGTGAGACTACTCTACGGTCCTACATCGAAGATAGGACTGAACATCATGCGCATGGAAATCTCGCCTAACTTTGTCGGCGACATCGTTGTTCCAGAGTGGGGCAATTGGGATTCGCCCTACGATTGGAAAGGCTCGCTGCCATCAGCCAAATTAGTCAAGCAGCGTGGAGGCATCGTCTTTGGCACACCATGGTCTCCCCCTGGAGACTATAAGACCAATGGCACGGCACAGGGCGGTAATGCCGAAGACCAAGGCTACAAGAGAGGCAAACTGCGTGAGGACTGTTATGAGAAATTCTTCCCGTGGCTAAACACTTTCTTGGCTTATATGAAGAAGAATGGTGTCAATGTCGATGCCGTATCCATCCAGAACGAACCCGATTGGTGGGTCAGTTACTCTGGATGCCTCTATGACCCTCAAGACTTGGTAAAGCTTGTCAAGAATTATGCCTATTTGCTTGATAGGGAAACTTATCCTGGCGTAAAGCTGATCAGCGGCGAGAGCTTAGGTTTCACCCAAAACTATACCGACCCATTGATGAACGACCCAACGTGTCGCGAGCAGATTGACATCGTGGCAGGACACCTCTACGGTCATGCGCCCCTCGACTATATGAAAAAATCGGCTGTTCTTGCTGCCAAATATGGTAAGGAGGTGTGGATGACCGAGCACTCCTCGACAGACAATATCGGTGATCGTTTGCCCACTTGGCACGAACAACTACTCTTTGCCGAGGAACTCAATGAGTGTATGCTGGCTGGCTGCACGGGATATATTTACTGGTATATGCGCGCACACTGGGCCTTTGTAAGTACGGGCGAGGCAAAGTATGGCGCAGAGAATAGAACCAAGAATCGACTGCT
>JAFYZV010000166.1 GCA_017548525.1 Prevotella sp. | reverse complement strand
TGACGACCAGTTTCCAGTCGCCCATACGTACTCCTATCTGGTTCGTCTCGTGAAATTCCCAATATAGGAAATCGTGTTCCTGCTGTTTTGTGTCGTCTCCAAGTAATGTTGGGGCAAAAGAGATGCCGTCGAAGCCATCGTTTGCCAGTTGCTTATTCACGTATTTCTTGGGGAACTTCCTCTCGCCAATCAGTTCACAAAAGGTAGGCATAATGTCATAAAAGGCAAGTTGGTGGTTGTTGACGCTGCCCGCCTTCACCTTGTTGGGCCATCTAACGATGAATGGAATGCGAATGCCACCCTCATAGCATTGGCGTTTCAAACCTCTCAATTTCCCATCCCTGCCGAAAAACTCGGGGTCGGCACCGCCCTCCTCATGGGGTCCGTTGTCGCTGCTGAAGATAACGATGGTATTTTCATCCAATCCCTTTTCCCTCAGTTTCTCCATGATTTCACCCACATAAGCATCAAGGCGCGTAATCATGCCTGCAAATTCGGCGTGTGTGTGGACAGCCTCATTGTATCTGCTGGGTTCGTTGCCTCCCCATGTCTTGTCACGGAAAAACCTTTTCTTGTAGAAATTCAAGATAGAGTCATTGGGTTGCGAAAGCTCCGCATGAGGGAGAGTATAGGTGAAAAAACCGAAGAAAGGTTGGCTGTCCGTTTGCTCGTCTATCCACCGCAACGCTTCTTGATGGATCAAGTCTGCCGAATATTGGGTGCGTTTGCGATAGTTTTCGCCAAACATGGGATAATCGATGTTATCGGTAAGTGTAATGCGGATGGTCGCCGTGTCTCCTTTTGACTTGCTATATCGGTTAAGGAAATTGGGATAATACAAGTGCGCTTGAAATTGGCAGATGTAACCATAGAACTCATCCACACCCCTCTTGTCGGGTGTGGAGCAGGAGCCTTCATAACCTCCGGCCCATTTGCCGAACATTCCCGTGGCATATCCATTCCTCTTCATGATTTCAGGAAGGATGATATGGCGGGAATCGTATGGCTCTTGGCCCACTATGGAATATTCTTCGTTTACCCCATACTTCATCTTGGGCGATTGTGGCCAGTATTCCCTATTCCCCCTCACATGGCCATGTCCAGAATGTTGTCCTGTCATGATGCTGGCACGAGAGGGTGCACTGACAGGGCTACCTGCGTATGCTTGCGTGAACATCATTCCCTCGCTCGCCAATTGGTCTATATGGGGAGTCTGGATGTATCGTTGTCCATAACAAGCTAAGTCGCCATATCCCATGTCGTCACATAGAATAAAAATGATATTGGGTTTGTCGGCTGCGACAGCATTCGCCGACATAACCAACGCACCACCAAGGAAGATGGTGTTATTAAGTCCAAGGTTCATCCTACGGAATGAAATTAGATGAGGGAGAATGCCACGTCCATCATCCTCGTGAAGGTGGTCTGCCGCTCTTCTGCCGTTGTTGCCTCACCCGTAATCAAGTGGTCGGAGACGGTGCAGATGCCCAATGCGCGGTTGCCAGAGCGGGCAGCATTCATATAAAGTGCGGCAATCTCCATCTCCACGGCAAGCACTCCCATGTTGATCCATTTGTCTGAATGAGGATTCTCGGCATAGAATACGTCTGACGAGAACACGTTACCCACCTTGTAGGGATACCCCATCCGCTCACAAGCATCGACAGCACCACGTGCGAGTTGGAAGTCGGCGATGGGTGAGAATGTGCCTGGCAACTCGAACTGTGCCGCATAGTTGGAATCGGTGCAGGCTCCCAAGGCAATCACGATGTCGCCTACATGGAGGTCTCTTTGGTATGAGCCGGCAGAGCCTACGCGGATAATGGTCTTCACTCCATAGAAATGGAAGAGTTCATAGGTGTAGATACCGATGGATGGCATACCCATGCCATGTCCCATCACGCTCACTCGCTTGCCTTGATATGTACCCGTGAAGCCGAGCATACCACGGACGTTATTGAACTGCACAGGGTTGTCAAGGAATTTCTCTGCCATGAATTTCACGCGAAGTGGATCGCCCGCCATGATGACGGTTTCGGCAATCTCGCCGAATGTTGCCCCGATGTGGGGAGTAGGTGTGTTAGTCTTTTTCATATTTGTTACTTTTAGAATTCTCGACAAATATAATAATAATTATCTCGAATATGCAAGTTTTGCGGGAAAAACTGTCTATTTACTCTTCGATACATACTGACTGGCGATGCGGCTCAATGGAGTGATGCCGTCGGTTACGCGTTCAAGAATCATCCAGTCAATGCGGTAGTCAATGCGGTCCTCGATAGCGATGCGGTCTTTCGATAGCCACTTTATCTGATAGGACTTGTTTCCCACCTTGTAGGCTTTCTTGCCATCGAAATTGATTTTGTCAACACCTCCGCCCCTGTTGAAAATCGTCGTCAGGTTTTCGGGCGTGAAGACCATGAAGCTGTTGAAGTACTTGCTCGTTGGATATTGCCCGTGCAGCTTGACCAGTTCTTTCTTCACGTTGCGCAGTTCGTCCATGTAGCCGATGAAACGCCATGTGCCTAAAAGGGGATTCTTTGGGTCGGTCGTTGTCGTGCTGGTCAGAGCGTTGAATATTATCCTACCCATTTCGGAATACTTGCCTGACTCATATTTTTCGATGCACCAGTCATTCTCTGGGAAGTAGAGGTGTCCTTTGTTTGTGCTCCACCATTTCAGCGTGAAATGATCGGCACTGCTATCGTAGATGAGCGAACTCTTATCGTTCTCGTCTTTAGGCTGGTCGCCTGTGTACATGAATATGTTATGGTCGGTGTTGGAAATTTGGAAGAAAGTGTTTTGTACGTTGAGCATGAGCGTGATGCTATCGGTACAGATTTTGTATTGGTCGAATGGGGCTTTGATTTCGCCCATTTTGCCCGTGAGCGTAATCATCTTGTAGATGCCACGTGGGTTCTCTTTTTGTGCGTTTGCTATGAATGGTAGGGAAATGAGTGTTGCTGCCATCAGCATCTTTGTCGTTCTGTTCATTGCTTTGTATTTTTGAGGATTAATAGAATGGAATCCATGTTCGTTACAGTATTTATATTCTGTAGGTGCAAAAATACAACTTTTTTGGAAACTTTTTTAATAATTCTTGGGAAAGATTGATGAAGAGGTAACTACTCTGCACCCTCTGCATGTAGCAACCAGGGCTGCGATGCATCATCATAAAAAGGTTTGCAGCGACCGCCGCGAACATTTTCGGCGGTCGCTACCAACATTTTCGGCGGTCGCCGAAAATGTTTTCCCCGCCCGCTGCAAACCGACGAGGAACGTCCTTCACCCCGCTAAGGTACGTCCTTTCACCCTATTTGCCCATACCTTTCTCCCTGCCCGAACCTCCCTTTCTCCAATGAAAACAAGATTTGAAGCGTACTCATGCCTGTGGGATGTTGAGTAGTTACATGAAGAGGTGCTCCATGGGTATTCCTTTCCTTTGTAATGATGAAGCTGGTAAGGTTGTTTTGCCATAGGAACACCTCAGTAGGGTTAGAGTCGGTTCTTCTCGGCATTACCGGCACCAGTACCCTTGTACTTCGACGGCGTGACGTTGAAGCGGTAACGCAGTGAGAGCTGGATGCAACGGGAGTCGTTGTCCTCCATTTTGCGGAACATCATGCGGTTGCTGTAAAGCGTGAAACGGTTGATGCCACCGTTGAAGAGGTCGTTGCCAGTCAGCTTGACATTGAGTTTACGTTTGAAGAAGTCTTTGCTGATACTGAGCGTGAGTACCGCTTGGGTACAATCGAACCATGCGTTTTGTTGGTAGCCGTGAGTGTGCATATTGAAATCGGCTTGCAACAGCCAGTCGTGAGAAAATGTTACGATATTACCTAATTGTAGTGCCAGCATAGGATGGTTGAAATGCTTTTCTTCATCAAGGAATGTTGAATTGAACCAAGGTTTCATGAACATGACGTTGTACTGTGGTGTCCAAGTGGCCTTGCCCAGCTTGACATCCTTCTGTGCGCCCAGTGTAATGGTGAACCAGTCGGCATGGTCGTAGTTCTTGTGCGACACCAGGTTCACCTTCGAGTCTTCTTCCAGGCTCTCTGCCGAATACAGGATGGGGTCAACACAATGGGTGAAGTTGGTGGCAAGATAGAGCCATTTCCACATCACCGTTACATTCAGGTTATGGTACTTGATAGGCTTCAGATAGGGATTACCCGTCTGCATATTCAGGCGGTTCTCATAGATGACATCGCTGCTCAACTGCCAGTACGACGGGCGTGTCGTGCGTTTGGAGTAACTAAGGGAGAGCCGGAAATCCTTAACAGATGTGGATGCTGCAAAAGACGGGAAGAGGTCGTCGTAGGTGCGGCTCTGGTCATCGCGACGAACGCCGCTCACGAAGTATTCTGACTCCACATGTTCGTAGCGCAGGCCTGCCGAGAGTTGGAAGCGTCCCAGATGCTGGCGAAGTTCCATAAATGGTGCCATGTTGCTTTCGTGCTGCTCGTTGTTGCTGTTGGCAATGTATCCCTCCTGATTGTCGAATCTGCTTTTCCATCGCGTATGGGTATATTCCTCGCCAATCTCTATCTGACCTTTCCACAGCGGATGGGTGACGAATAGTTTCTCGGCAAACATTTTACTGCGTGTTTGGTTCTCAGTATTCACGTCGCGGTCTTCGTACTCGGTACTGAGTTCCTGCTGCTGATTTCGACTTATTTGTTTGCGGGATGTATAATCAGCGTTGAAGTCGATGCTGAGTTGTCCCACTTTACCTGTGTAGTAAAGATTGACTTGATGCTTGGGTACATTCTTGTCTCTCCTGACACTACTGTTCTGTAGATGGTCGTATGGCACTCCGTCAGCCTGCAGGTCATCATCATTCTCCCTATGGGTCTTCACGTAGTCGTATGTGTTCTGATAGAACCCGCCAAAGGAGTTGTTGTCATTGATTTGGTAGTTGAAGCCCATGCGTCCCTCAAAGAAAGGATTACGCGCAACTGCTTGCTCATGGTTCGTGACAGTCCACAGCGTATCGGCATAGACCTTCTGCTCAAATCCGTCTTTGTTCCAATTCTTGTTATAGGCACCGAAGAGATTGGCAAAGAGTTCCAGCCCGCCTGTGCGGTAGGTCAGGTTGATGCGCTCATTGTTGACGTATCCGTGCCCTTTGCGGCTCCACGATGTCAACTCCACGCCCAGGCCTTCACCTGCCGCCCGTTTGGTGTGGATGATGATGACTGCATTGACCGAAGCATCATAGCGAGCACCTGGATTTTGGATGACTTCTACATTGCGGATGTTGTCCGACTGGACATTCTTCAATTCGTTCAAGTCAGTCAGTTTGCGATTGTTTAGGTAGATGAGTGGCGTGCCCTTTCCTAAGATTTCGTAACCTTCGCCACGCTTGGCAATCATCGGAACACGTGTAAGTACATCCTCTGCGGTACCTAATCGTTCCATCACTGTACCTTCCACATTCATCATCAATGAATTGCCTTGCAGCACAACCTTAGGACGTTCACCCTGCACCACTATACCGTTCAGCGTATAGTTGTCAAGCTTCATCCGTATTGTTCCATTGTCCTCTTTATCACATAGCTGATAGACGGTCTTGTAGCCAACATATGAGATACGGACGAGAACTCTTTCTTGTTCATATGGGATGGCGAAGTAGCCGCTCTCGTTAGAGACACCTCCGCTGATTAGGGTGGAGTCAGTAGGGTTGAACAGGGCTATATTAGCATATGCAATGGGCAAACCTTGTTCGTCAATGATGGTGCCCGTGAGGTGACGGTCGGTCTTGTGGGTACATTCTACGAAGATTTTCTGCTCTTTTGGGTCATTTGTGTCAACAGTCATGCGGATGGGATAGAAACCTATCATCTGCTGGATGGCATCGGGCAAAGACTTGCGGTTGACAGTAGTGGTGATGCGAAAGTCCTCTAATTCGTCGTATAGGAAGTAAAGTGTGTAGTCGCTTGACTGTTGGCTCAACTCGCGAAGGGCATCAGAGAGCGACACATTGTTATATTTATGAGTGATGCGCTGTGCTTGCAGACTGATGGATAGCAGACAAGCGGAGAGGATAATCAGAAGTCGTTTCATAGCCGTTTACTCCACGATTAACTGGTTTTCCTTCATAATTACGTGCAGTCGCTCAAAATGGTTGAGGTCGCTGATCACTTTCTCTATTTCCTGCTGCGGGTTCCAAACGAAATGGAAACGGAGACTGCGGATCTCATTGTTCTGGAATATGACTTCGGCACTATAATGGGTGGCAATCTCTGATAGCATCTTTTCGAGGGGGATGTTGTCGAAGATAACGGGTTGAATGGTGGTCGTGTCAGTTGTGAGCGTATCGACAGGTATTGTGTTGGTTGTCTTCGCTACGGTTGCCGTTTGTTCCGTCTGTGGAGACTCCTGTTTCTGATGCTGTCGCACAATGTGAATAGCTGCAAAGGTAATGCTTGAGACAAGAAGAATACCAATGAAGGAGGCGGCAATCTTTTGAAATGAAGAATGAAGAGTGAAGAATGAAGAATGAAGCTGCGCCGTTGAATGAGCCGTATTTGGTTTTTCACTTTTCACCTTAAACTTTTCACTTTCGCAGAACCGCTGCCATGCTGCTTGTGCGTTAGTAGTATGATTAGTTTGCTTATGGGTGTAGCCCTGCTTGGCTGCTACCATCAGGCGGTATGCCTCGCGAGTTTCGTCATCATGATTGATGATGTCGCGGATTTCCTGCTCAGAATAAGCCTCGGGGTTTTCGAGCATTTCCAATAATCGGGTGATGTTAGGATTCGCTTCCATAGATTCTGCTGATTAATGTCTAAATTGTTCTTTGATGTTTTGAATAGACTGACTGAGATACTTGAAAACAGTTTTGAGGTTCATGTCTATTTGCTGGGAGATGTCTTTCAGTGTCATACCTTCCATGAAGCGCAGTTTGAAGATGGTGCGGTGAGGTTCTGTAAGATGATTGTCGGCATAGTCGCAAACGGCATCCAACGTTTCTAACCGTTCTTCGATATACTTCATGTCAGAATCGGCTTCTACAGAATAAAGGCTTTTCACTTGTTCTATTATACTTTTCTTTTTGATGCGATTGATGCAGCCATTGCGAACTGCCGTCATTAGATAGGCTCTTGTTTTTTCGGGAGTAGGCAAGATGTCTGCCTCCATGAGTCGCAAGAAAACATCTTGCACCGTGTCTTCGGCATCTTCGTCAGCGTACAGCAACGTCCTCGCCAGATGAAACATCTCGTTATAGTATTGGCAGAAAAGCCCTTGAAGTATCGTTTTCTCAATCATTCCAATATCGTTTATTATCCTCGTTTCGAGGAGCCCTCTATTATATAGACAATTCAGAAAGTCATTTTTCTACAAAAATACCGACTTTTTTCGTTTTTCCATCATCTTTTTGGGAACATAGATGTCCATATAGGTATTAGTGTTTTTGTGTTATTATTGAGTTAGGCAGAGCTATTCTTTTAACACTTTCTATTTTCTATCTTACTCTTTCAAAGTCTGGATGAAGGGTAACTATGAAGATATGGTGATAACGATATTGGTCAAAAAGATCAGCAGTGATGGTAACTTTTTTATGTTTTATTGTTTGTTTATCGCCCGAACAGTTCAGAGCATGTTGGTTTTTGTGGACAGTAGTGTTAACGATTATCTCTATGGGAGCCATAGATTTATTGTCATGTGGTTATTATTTTAGAGAAAAATGTGTATATTTGTAGCCGTATAAGCAGTTGAAGGAAATAATCAACAAATAAAACCTTTTGACAATGAAAGCAAGAAACATGATTTTGGCATTAGCATGGTTGGCTATGCCAGTGTGGGCACAGATGGAAGACGTGCCTTTGGAAACAGGACAATACACTGCCAATTGGGAGAGTTTGTCAGGATGGGAATGTCCCGAATGGTATCGTGACGTAAAGTTTGGTATCTGGGCGCATTGGGATCCTCAATGCCAAGCCGAGGCAGGCGACTGGTATGCCCGCTTCATGTATTATCCTGGTGACTGGAAATACGATTGGCACGTCTCGCATTTCGGCGACCCTAATGTTTATGGTTACAAGGAACTATGCCGTGACTGGAAGGCGGAGGATTGGAATCCCGACGAGCTGATTTCTCTATATCAAAGTGCAGGCGCACGTTACTTCATGGCAATGGGCAACCATCACGACAACTTCGACTGCTGGAACAGTCCCTATCAGGAGTGGAACTGCATGAATGTCGGTCCTATGAAAGACATCGTTGGTGGATGGGCAAAGGCTTGCCAGAAATATGGGTTGCGGTTAGGTGTGTCGTTCCATGCCAGCCACACGTGGACATGGATGGAACCATCGCAACGTTATGACGGCAACCTCACCAAGGCCGATGGTGTTGGGAAATGGTGGGAAGGGCTTGACCCACAGGAGCTTTATGCGCAGAGACATACACATAGCTCTGGATGGGATAATTCGGGTACTATTCACAGTCAGTGGAATTGGGGTAGTGGAGCCAATCTCCCCTCGCAATACTACAAGCAGAAGTTCCAAAACCGAGTTCTACAATGTGTCAACGAATATCGCCCCAGCATCATTTACTTTGACGATACCGTCCTTCCATTCTGGGGTTGTGACGACCAGATTGGTCTCAATATCCTTCAGCATTATTACAACAACAGCATCAAGCAAGATGGTACGGGAAAGGCGGAAGTCGTAGTGACGGGCAAAGTCCTTCAAGAAATGCACAAGAAGGCTTTGATGTGGGACGTAGAGCGAGGCATACCTGACCGTTGTCAAGAGTTGCCGTGGCAAACTTGCACTTGTATTGGTGACTGGCACTATGAGCGTGGTACATACGAGCGCGGTGGCTATAAGTCCGCCGACCACGTCATCAGAATGCTTGTTGACATTGTATCGAAAAACGGAAACTTGCTGCTTTCCATTCCTGTTCGTGGCAGCGGAGTCATCGATGAGAAAGAACGTGCCATCGTTATGGGTATCAAGGCATGGATGGATATCAATGGCGAGAGTATCTATGGCACTCGCCCATGGAAAGTATACGGTGAAGGACCTCTCTTTGAAAGTGCAAACCCACTTAATGCGCAAGGTTTCAATGAGGGCATCAATTATTCTGCCAATGATGTGCGCTATGTTGAACGCCACGACACAGTATATGCCACCATCATGCGTTGGCCCTCTCAATCTCAATTCATCTTTGAGAGCTTGGGCAAAGTTTCACCCTACTATTCTGGAAAAGTGAAGAAAGTACGCTTGTTGGGGTATGGTGAAATTGCGTATGAGCAAGGAGTGGACGGACTGGAAATCGATCTGCCTGACAACCATCCCAATGAGATAGCCCCTGTCTTGGAGATTTCTTTTGACCCCAATTCACCCAAAAGCCTATCGTTGCAGGAAGTTATTGAGGTGTTCGAACAGAAAGCCAACGAACTGGCTTCCCGTGCATCGAACAACACAGGCAAACCCAATGCCATGAAAGTAGCTGCTTTTGGACAACAACTCAAAGATGCTCGTCAGTTTATGGCAGCCAGCGATGAAAAGCAAATTGAGATAATCAACCAACTTCATAACGCGTACAATCAACTGAAACTGGCGGGTTTTAATCCTGCAGGTACTCCCGATGAAGTGGGGCGGACAGATGTCACCTTGGAGTACCTGCTTGAAAAAAACAATTTCTCTGCTACCGATATGGGTAGTCGTTTCGGGAAACCCGTGAATTGGATTGTCGAGAACTTTTCTATTCCTCAGTTGGACTCTTCAAGGGGAACGAAGAACGGTATAGACAATTACCCTGGACGTAACGACTTGATGCTGGGCAAATGGAGTGGTGAAGATGGTACTCCCACTACCAACATGACCAATGCCCGCATATACCGCACCGTGCATTTGCCCGCAGGACACTATTACTTTGGTGCTACCTTTAACGCTTTGTACCAATTGGGGACAGCCTACATTTATGTAGCCTCCGAGCCTCTTGCCACCTCTTCCATCATAAGACAATCCATTGCCTACTTGCCGATGAGTCGTTGCAATGCTGATGGGAATTACTATGGGGTCTCTTTTGTTCTCGAACAAGAGCAAGATGTGGCGATTGTCTTCCAAGCTAATATGCAAGGTGGGTATAGCAATCAAGAGTTTCGTGTGGACGAGGTGAAGCTACTTTATAGTGACAAAGCCGATGACCAGACCCAGACAGACATCACCAATAGCCTGTTATTGCAAGACAGCCGCTTTGCTCGGGTGAGTGGTCAGTCAACCTCCACACGCTATGGTACGCCCGCCAATTGGATAGTGGAAAACTATCGAATACCCGCAGGTGGCGATGGTACCCGAAATGGTCTCGACCGCTATCCTGGCTATGACTGCCTGACACTTGGCGTTTGGGATGACCGCCAAAACAACATAGAGGGAGATCTCACGAATGCCCGTGTCTACCGTAAGGTCAACCTTGATGTTGGACATTACTATTTTGGTGCTGCATACGAGGCAAACTACCAACTTGCCCAAGCCTACATCTTCGCCGCTACCGAACCTCTTGTCACCAACGACATTCCCACACAATCTTTAGCCTTTGACCCTATAGCAGATGCGGGAAAGGATAATACGACATTTCGTGGTATTTACTTTGAACTCGACCAGCCTCAAGAGGTGTTGCTCGGTTTTCAGGCAGACCTCTCTAACGGTGCTGCAGAACAAGAGTTTCGTGCATCTAAAGTGAAACTTGTCCAATATGGTACACCCAGTGGTATCTTTCCTGTTTTTGATGGAAAGGGACAGATGGAAAACGACGCCACCATCTACGACCTAAATGGACGTAAGTTGTCCCCAGCATCTTTCCGTAATTCACAATCCCCCCAAAAAAGCATCGGTATCGTAAACCAACATAAAGTTGTGTTGGAATAAAGATTAAAGATAACAATTGCATGATTTGGATGATTAACTAACTTATACCTAATTATTATATGAATAGAAAGAAAAAGATGATAGCCTTATTGGCTACCCTCATCTGTGCCATTTCAATGGAGGCACAGACTGACTACACATCGCTCATTACAAATCCCAGCTTTGAAAAAGATGCTGATGGATGGGTACACAAAGGCATGTCTGCCCAAGGCAACAACGTCTTTTCCATTAAGGATGGTAACACCTACATGGAACGATGGACAGGACGAGGTGGTGCCGTGGGATCAGGTAAACTGTCCCAAGTGTTGCGCAACCTGCCTCCAGGAAACTATGAATTGTCTGCGGCAGCGCAAAACATCCAAGAAGACACTCCCACAGCTTCTCAAAGGGGAGCGTGGATATTTGCTGGCGAGAAAAAGACTACCGTAACCGTCCGCAACACCTATACCGTGGCTTTTAATTTTGTCTCGGGCAGTATTGCCATTGGTTTCGAAGCCGTTGATGCCACGGGCAACTGGATTGCCGTGGATAACTTCCGCTTGACGCTTGTTGGCTCTGACCTCAGTGCCGAACTGGCGGCTGCCATCGAACAGACCGTGGCAACATACGGCGATGTGACAGGTAAGGAAAGTCAACAGTTGAAAGATGCCATTGAGGCAGCACGTGCCGTAGCTGCCAAAAGCGATGCCACTGCCCAAGAACAAGCTGATGCCATTGTGGGGATGGAAAATGCCGTAGGTATCTACCTCCGCGCCAACGCCAGTTCGGAAACGCCGCTCGACATGACAAGTAGCATCGAGAATCCCAGTTTTGAGACGGGTGACCTCACGGGATGGACATCTTCTGGCATGGGTACACAAGCCAACGATGTGTTCAGTATCAAACAAGGTACGTGGTATGTGGAGAAATGGACAGGACGTGGTGGTGCGGTTGGCGATGCTCGCCTCAGTCAGAAGCTCATGGATATGCCCGCAGGACGCTATCGGTTGAAAGCGTCTGCACAAAACATCCAGGAAAACACACCTCAAGCCACACAGACTGGCGCATGGATATTCGCGGGTTCACACACCGAACCTGTCATGGTACGCGCCAACTATACACTTGAGTTTGTACAGGTAAGCGATGTTCTTGAGATAGGTTTCGTTGCCAAGGGCGCTTCGGGCAACTGGATTGCCGTGGATAACTTCCAGTTGGAATATATCAGCGATAGCTTTGAAGATGTGAAGGCAGAGTTTGCTTCATTGATAGCCAAAGCCGAGACGCTTGTTGACAAACGCATGAATGCCAAATCAAAACAGGCTCTGACCGATGCCCTTGCGACCGCCAAGCCCCTGCTTGCACGATCTACCACCGAAGGATGGCCTGCTGCTGCAACTGCATTGGAAGCTGCCTACGCCTCTGCCGACACTTCGCAGGAGGTATTTGCCCGACTTGCTGCTGCCATTGCCGCATCGAGAGATGAGATTAGCCAATCGCAAGCAATACAGAAGGAAGACTACCAAGCAGCCATTGATGCCGCCCAAGCTGTTTACGATGCAGATTCGACCACCGACGCACAGGCTGAGGCAGCCATCGTCGCTTTGGCTGAAGCATCTTTTGCCTTCAAGGTGCAGAATGGTGGAGAAGGAGGAACGGCACCTACCGTTGTCACTGACAAACGTTTCGTGCGTGGTGCCACTTGGGCGTTTGGTCGTAGTACTGTCAAGGGGTCTAACATCGTCGAACAAGGTTTCTGTTGGAGTGAACAACCCGACCCAAAGGTGACAGACCACCGTACCACCGAGTACATCAACCAAGAGGGGCGCATCTATTGGTTGCGCGACCTCAAGCCCGCCACCATATATTATATGCGCGCATACGCTATCTCGAAGGACTATGCCGTGGGGTATGGCGATGTCATTAAGTTCGTCACAGTACCCAAGGGTACCATCGGCCATTGGTACAACAATGGTGGCGACGAGGAAACCAACGACCGCATTAACTATGCTATCAATACGGCGATGGACTACTATTGGAACAACCTGAGCAGCATCCACGGCTTTGGCATCAGTGTCAGCTACAGTCCTGGCACACCGACCGCCGATTGTAGTTATGGTGGTTCCATGCGTGTAGGAGCCAGCTCGTCGTATCAGCAGGTGGGTACCATCATGCACGAGGCGTTGCATGGCATTGGCGTAGGTACCCATGGCAACTGGTGGTCAGGTGACTATCGTACTGACGGACGATGGACAGGCGACCGAGTGACAGAGGCCGTGCGCTTCTGGGACAACAACACGACGGGCTACATCACGGGCGATGACATGCACCTTTGGCCATACGGTTGCAATGGTGCACATGAAGACACGCACAGTGATAACCTCTATTGCATGATGGGTATCTTGGCGCAAGCCCTCAACGAGGACGGTCTGCCTGGGTCGGGTGAGATAGGTTATGCTTTGCCTTACTATGCCTTCAACCATGAAGATGGTGTGAAATACTACATCAAGAACGAGGATGAGAGCCGTGGCCTTCGTAGTGCATACCTTGTGGAAACCAGTGCCCACCAGTTACAATGGAAGACGATGACAGCCGAGGAGGCTGCCAATGACGATGCCGCAGCATGGTATCTCAGTTTCACACCCGCCAATCAATATTACCAATTGCGGAATGCTGCCACTGGTTATTACATGACTTACGCCAGTGGTATTAAGACTGCCAATCATGCCAACGCCACCTCCGCTGACAATTTCCACCTTATGCGTGGTCGTGTAGATGTGGATGGGCATCGGGGATATTACATCATCCACCCCGAAAGCTCTGCCAATCCACCCGTGCTGAATGCCTTGGCAAATGGCAAGACTGGTACGGCACAATGGAACGTAGCCCTGAAAGCCAAGACCCAACGCTGGCTCATTTTGACCGCTAACGAGGCAGAGAACTTTGACAATGGTAACATAGAACTTGCCCGTAACGAACTCGCCGAGATGCTTGCCCGCATTCGCAAACTTGCCGAGATACCCCACCATGAGGATGTGGAGGGAGCCGATGCCACCTTGACCAATGAATTGGCAAGCATCGAGAGTCAAGCTGAGACTTGCACCAAGGGTGTCGAGGTGAGTGCGCTTACACAACAGGCACGTGCCGCCGCCGTGACATTCCTCTCCCAAGTATCTGCAATAGACACGGCAAACCCCTTCGACCTCACTTTCATGCTTGAGAACCCTGATTTCAATAGTGATGCCACTACGGGTTGGACATCCACCAACGGTGCGCCAGGTTATGACGCACAGGGAGCAGAGTTCTACGAGAAGACCTTTGATTATTACCAAGTACTCGACGATATGCCATCGGGCAACTATGAGCTACGCGCATACGCCTTCCAGCGACCCGGCAGTTCAGACGACATTTTTGCCCCATACAACAAAGGAACGGCACAGGTAACATCCTCGCTCTATATCAATAGCACCACGGCAGCCGTCAAGCACATCTGTGACGACCGCCAACCTGCCGCCCTCTTCAATGACGGTGGATGGGGAAGTGACAGGCAGATGGGGGATGGTTCTTATATACCCAATTGCATGACAGGGGCAGAGAAATACTTTGCCAAAGGCTTGTATGACAGCAGCGTGAGTGCTTTATTGGACAAGCAGGGTGGTTCTCTCCGTGTCGGTATTAAGTGTACCAGGGCAGCTACATATTATTGGACGATGTTCGATCATTTCCGCTTGCATTTCTTTGGAGGCAATAACACCACGGTCGGAATCATGCAAGCCAGTCAAAATGAAAGGGCTACCACCATCTACGACCTTGGTGGTCGCAAGGTTTCTGGGACTTTGTCGCCAGGTTTATATATTGTCAATGGCAAGAAAGTAGTCATCTATTCTCGCTAACTGTTACTTTGGAACAGTTTCAAGGTATCATTCATTTTTCGTATATGCGGCATTTACCAAACGTATTTGCCGCATATATCATTTGTATTTGCCACATATACCAAACGTAAATGATATATCTGTGCAACTCCAATGTAGCCTTCATCCGTGACGGGAGTCGCCATACGCCGATTCGTTCAATATGAATCTTTGTTGCGGAAAATGTAAAAAACTTCGTAGATATATGCAATATGTCATGGATTTTCCCTATTTTTGCAGTAGGGACACATCGTTTCTCTTTTGTTGAACATAAATGTAAGGATTGATATATGATGAAGAGCTTATTGTCTTGTTTGCTTTCATGGTTGTTGTCTGTGTCCATGATGGCGCAAACGTACCGCAACCCCATTATCCCAGGTTTCCATCCAGACCCCAGCGTGTGTAGGGTGGGGGATACGTATTACTTGGTGAATAGTTCGTTCCAGTATTTCCCAGGTGTCCCCATCTTCCAAAGCAAGGACATGGTTCATTGGGAACAAATAGGCAACGTCCTCGATAGGGAGTCGCAGATACCGTTGAAAGGAGCTACGTCGTGGCAAGGCATCTATGCCCCTACGATTCGTTACCACGACGGCACGTATTACATGATTACGACAAATATCGGGAATGGCGGCAACTTCATGGTGACAGCGCGAGACCCACGAGGCCCTTGGAGTGAGCCAATTTGGTTGAAACAACAAGGCATTGACCCCTCGCTTTACTTTGAGAACGGTAAATGTTATATGGTGAGCAATCCCGACAACACCATCATGTTGTGCGAAATAGACCCCGTGACGGGTAAGCAACTTACCGACAGCAAGCCCTTGTGGCGAGGCACGGGCGGTAGATACCCTGAGGGACCGCATCTTTACAAGAAGGACGGATGGTATTATTTGCTCATTTCCGAGGGTGGAACGGAAATGGCACATGGTCTTACAATTGCCCGAAGCAAGAACATCGAAGGTCCTTATACGCCCAATCCCGATAATCCCCTGCTGACCCATTGCTCGTTGGCGGGGCAATATAGCCAGATTCAAGGTACAGGACATGGTGACATGGTGCAAGCCAAAGATGGCAGATGGTGGATGGTCTTCCTCGCGTATCGCAATTATGGTGGTGCTTACCATCATCTTGGTCGTGAGACATTCCTTGCTCCCGTGACTTGGGAAAAGGACAAATGGCCTGTGGTGAACGGCGGAAACCCTATTGATACATTGATGTACATAGATGGAATCAATGAAGAACGAAGAATCAAAAATGATGAATCGGCTAACGCCAAGGTATCTCCATCTAAAGATTCTTCATTCTTCAATCTTCATTCTTCATTATATATACAGAACCCCATCAAGGAAAACTATGAGTGGTTGGGCAACAAGCATTTGCGATTGCGCCCCCATAGCACGTTACTACAGAATGACCGCCCCACGTTTGTCGGTGTCAGACAGGAAAGTGCCAATATGGTGGTAGAGGCGGAACTAACCGCTTGGGATTATGTCAAGGCGGGACTTTCGGTGTACCAAATCAACGATGGCCATATCAATTTCTATGTGGAAGGCAACACCGTGACGGTTTGGATGAGGCTCAAGTCTATAGGCTACCCCGTGGCACAGGCGACTTTACCTGAGGGGACGAAGCGAGTGCGCCTACGCATCAAGGGTGATGAAGCCAACTATACCTTTTCCTGTTCTGCCGATGGCAGTGAATTCTTGACAATGTGCAGCATGGATTGCTCGTTGCTCAGTACTGAGGTGGCTGGTGGCTTTACGGGTGTCATCCTTGGTATGTTTACCGAGGGCGACGAACATGTGGGAAAGGCGGACTTTTCCAGTTTCTCAATGCTTAATCTTTAATGTTTAATCTTTAATCATTAATGTAAATTTATGTTTAATCTAAATGCAATAATTGTCGAAAAAAAGCGTTTTATCCATATAACATGTTCAATTTAAAATCATTAAAAACATGAAAAAGTATTTAGCAGAGATGTTTGGCACGATGGTGCTGGTATTGATGGGCTGCGGCGTTGCCGTGAGCTTGAATTGTTCTTCTGATTGTGCCACGGTCGCCAATGCGGGAACGGTAATTGGTACGGCTATGGCTTTCGGCTTGGCAGTGGTAGCTATGGCTTACACGATTGGTGGCATTAGTGGTTGCCACATCAACCCCGCCATTACCCTCGGCGTATTCCTAAGTGGGCGGATGAGTTCCAAGGACTGTGGTATGTATATCGTGTTCCAGTGCATTGGTGCTTTCATCGGCTCCGCATTGCTCTTCCTGCTCACCTCGGGTGTGGAGGACTTGGCTGGCACAGGTGCCAACGACTTGCAGAATGGTGTGTCGTTGATGGGTGGCTTGTTGGCTGAAATCATCTTCACCTGCGTGTTTGTGTTGGTGGTATTGGGCGCAACGGCAAAAACCAATGGCGCAACGAACAACTTTGCAGGACTCGCTATCGGTCTTTCTCTCATCCTTGTTCACCTCGCATGTATCCGCTATACGGGTACGTCAGTGAACCCCGCCCGTTCCTTGGCACCAGCTATCTTCCAAGGCGGTACGGCTCTTACCAATCTCTGGGTATTCATCGTAGGTCCTTTCGTGGGTGCTGCCATCGCCGCAGGCATCTGGAAGGTGATTGATACAGAAAAGGAATGAGCGGAAAGCGCACGGCATTGACAGATAAACGGTACGTCGTACCGTTTATCTTGATTACCACCTTATTCTTCTTATGGGGTTTTGCGCGGGCTATCCTGGATGTACTCAACAAGCATTTCCAAGATGAGCTTCACATCTCCATCGCACAGTCATCACTCATTCAAGTGATGACTTATTTAGGTTATTTCCTCATGGCAATCCCGGCGGGAATGTTTATCAACCGCTATGGCTACCGCCGAGGCGTGGTGTTTGGGCTGGTCATCTTTGGCATCGGGGCATTGTCGTTTATCCCTGGGGCACAGATGGGAACGTTCTACGCATTCCTTGCGGCATTGTTTGTCATCGGGTGTGGGCTGGTATTCTTGGAAACGGCGGCAAACCCGTATGCCACGGAGTTAGGGCCAGAGGCTACGGCATCAAGCCGATTGAATCTCTCGCAGACGTTTAATGGCATGGGATGTTTCCTCGCGACATTCATCGTGGGGCAATTCCTATTCCGTACAGACGGCAGTAGCGGTGACGTGACGGTGCCGTATACCGTCATGGGCATCGTGGTATTTGCCGTGGCGGTGGTGTTCTCCTTTGTCAAACTGCCCGAGATAGCCCATGATGACGATGCTACTTCGGTGCAGGGGCTACAGGGTATCAGGGAGTTGATGCATCACAAATGGTTCGTTTTCGGTCTGTTGGCTTTGCTGGCATACGAGGTGGCAGAGATTTCCATCAACAGCTATTTCGTGAACTATGTCACGGGAAATGGGTGGATGGACAAGAACATGGCATCGGTGGTGATTAGCCTTGCATTGGTCATCTTCATGGTAGGCAGGTTTGTGGGGAGTTTTATCATGCGTTATATGCGTGACTCCCAACTGCTTCTCATCTGCGCGATAGGCACGGTGTGTTGCATGTTGTTGGTGTTGGTCAACCTTGGCAAATACTCCGTGTATGTCTTGATGCTCAATTACCTCTTTGAGGCTATCATGTTCCCAACGATTTTCTCCCTCGCCCTGCGAGGATTAGGCAACCTGACGAAGAGTGCTTCCTCGCTCTTGATGATGACCCCCGTAGGCGGATGTGGTTTCCTGTTGATGGGATTGATGGCAGATTCCACAGGCAATCTCACCGTTCCCTTCATCATCCCGCTCATCGGCTACGCCATTGTGGCGGCATTCGCTTATTACAGTTTCAAGAGGATTGTGTGAAAGTAAAGAACTGAAAGACACTTAATAGGAGTGTCTATACATATAAAAGGCAACCTTGACAAATGAAAATGGTCAAGGTTGCCTTTCGTAAATATATTATCAAGAGTAAAAGTTTGCTTATCCAGCATCAAAGGTCGTTATTTCTTCTTTGCTTTAGCCTTAGCCTCTTTCTTGGCGATTTTTGCCCAATACTTGGCACCTTGGGCTTTCAGTTGCTCGGTGAAAGCCTTGGCGGAAGCATTGGTGACGGCTTCATCCTCGGGCTTGGCGAAAGCGTGGCGATAGCCCTTGATGTCGTTCCAGTGTCCACGGGTGAAGTCGGGAACCTCCACGGGCAAGTTGCCATTGTCCATCGAGATGGCTCCAAGCTCGGCTAAGCAGCACCATTCTGCCAAGTCATACACGTCCATGTCAAGTGGTAACCCATTGCGTAGGCAATATACGAAGCGAGCATCCATCATGAAGTCCATACCGCCGTGGCCACCCACTTCCTTTGCCTCCTCACCATATTTGCGCACAATGGGGCTGGTGTACTTGGCAAGCAGTGCCTTCGTGTCTTCCGCTCCTAAATAGCTGTGAGCCGAAAGATTCTCATGGTTTGGTTTCACACCTGCATCATTCATGTCCTTAGCAGAGAGAGCATAGCCTTCAACAGGATATTTATTGGCGAAACCAGTGGTTCCTGTGAGTTGGTACATGCGGTTGTAGGGCTGGGGAGTCATCACATTGTGGTGGATTTCGATGACTTTGCCTTTGTCGGTAGAAATCAAAGTCGTCGTGTGGTCGCCATTGCGGAATTCTGGACAAGGTTGTCCCGTGCGGTCTTCCACTAATTTCTTACCATTAAACGACTTCGTATCCATGGCAATTAGTGTGCGCATACGGTCGCCACGGTGAATGTCAAGCACTTGGGCGATAGGACCAAGACCGTGGGTAGCATAGACATCGCCACGGAAATCTTTATTGTATTCCAGTCGCCAACCTAACTTATCATCCTCGCCAGTCTTCCAATAGGCACTCCAGAACGGACTCAGCTCATGGCGATAGGCTCCCTGCACGTAGATGACCTCGCCAAACAATCCCTGTTGTGCCATGTTCAAAGAGTTCAACTCAAAGAAGTCATAGCAGCAATTCTCCAAAATCATACAATGCAAACGTTTCTGCTCAGAGAGATTAATAAGCGTCCAAATCTCCTTCATGTTCATTGCCGACGGCACTTCTATGGCGACATGTTTGCCGCTTTCCAATGCAGCCTTGGCGACAAGGAAGTGGTGAACCCAGTCGGTGGCGATATACACCACGTCGATGTCCGTGCGTTTGCAAAGTTCCAAATATCCATTTTCACCTGAATAAATGTCGGCAGGTGGCATACTGGCATTGCGCAAGTATTGATTACAAGCCTCGGCGCGATTCTTCTCATGGTCGCAGAGAGCCATGATCTGTATGCCGGGGATATGCGTCCAACGCTCAACGGCACCTGGTCCGCGCATACCGAGACCGACAAATGCCACGCGCACCACGTCGAGCTTGGGTGTCACCAGTCCTAATACCGACTGTTGTCCCGGTTCGCGTGCGGGTACGTTTGTCACGATGGTGCCATTCTGAATCTTGTAAGGCCAGTCGAATGCGCCAGCCTTGGGCTGTTGTGCCATTGTCATTTGTGGCATCGCCATGACAAGGGCTACCAAAAGGGTAGTGAATAGTGTTTTTGTTCTCATGTCATTGATATATTTGAAAGTTTCATCTTTCATTTTAATGTGTCAAGGCTTAAGAGGATAGATTTTGCACAAAGATACAACTTTTTTATGTGGAATGCAAGAATAAAACGGAAAAATCATTATTTTCTTTTATGTTCCCATAAAAAGCAGCATCCTATTTTTGATGAAAAATCTTAACAAAATGATGTTCGGAAATAAGTGTGAAATAGAGTTATTTAAGCTCGAAATGAAGGTTATCGGAAATGGAAAATTGGGTCAAAACATGCAGAGATATGATTTTAACATTCTTTGTGTGGCATTTATTGAAAATAAACGCGGCATCCACCATTTGTGAATGCCACGTTTAAAACGGACGGATGCGGCACAAAAAATGTTAAATTGTCGTATTCGTAGACTCCATCATTTGCCAAGGCGTTCATTTTCAAATACTTATGAAAACCCTCATTTTGCCCTTTTTTCCATCAAGGTGTTGTTTGGGCGAAAAAGTGGCAAGAATTTACGTCTATTTCATGATAAAATATTGACAAATGAATGGCACACTATCGAGTCTTTAGAATCATGTCGGACCTTATTCGTAATACTCTATGGTACGTGTCTGCTCCATCTCCTGTCCCATCATGGAAGTCTTGCGGCTAATCCAGTTGCCATGGTCATCATACTTATAGTCGGTGTAGGGAGTCTTCATCTCCTGTCCTTCTATCTCGATGGAGTCAGATTCGGGTGCGCCTTTTTCATTATAAGCACGTTTGGTGGTTATATCGCGCCCCATCATGTTCATGGTTTGCGCGACCACTTTGCCGTTCTCCCACTTGTACTTGATGGCAACCTCCTGTTGCATGATAGACATCTTGGCAGACTGGATGTAACCGTCAGCATCATAAACGGCATCAGTCATGCCTTCGCGTTGCATCTTTCCCTCTTGGGTGAAGTTGACAATCTGCTCCCTACCCATGACATTCGAGACAATCTTCTTTACTGGACCTGTAGCCTCATTGGCTTCAACATCGTGGAATTTTGTTTGTGCCTGCATGGCGAAAGGAATCGCCATCAAGGCAAGAATCATAAAAACTTTTCTCATGTTGTTTTAAGTGTTAGTTGAAAATATAAATTAGTAAAACACATATTAGACGCAATAATAGACGATTGGTTTAATTTTTGTTTGCAATGATTGTATCTGTAGATATTATTGTCAATGTTTTTTTCAGACATCCTTGATTTTCTTTATCAGTCAAGCATATAATTCAAGTTTTTTGTCTATATTTGCATCGTCACTACCAAAAGTGATGACATATTGAGGAAAGCTAACAACTTTCATTCCGTCGGAGAATCTGGAAAATTCAAAGCACAAAGGGATAAAGTCTGAAGGCTGTTCCTCCTGTGGTGTATATATTATAGCTTGTCTTTTTGGCAGCTCACATATATACCTTCAGGTGTGAGCTGTTTATTCATTCTTTTTTGTGCGGGTAATTCCAGAACCTTCTGACAAGGGAATGTCAAGAGGCTCACACTTATGTGCTTACCCAAATGCAGATACTATTAATCAAAACGAATGAATATGAAACAGAAAGCTTTATTTCTCTTGTTTGCCCTGATGATTCCTTGGGGCGCATGGGCGGATGTCGAGATTAACGGCATTTATTACAACCTTGTGGCAAAGGCGAAAATCGCCGAAGTGACAAACGGGGGGACAACGGGAAGATATTCTGGCAACATCGTTATCCCTTCAAGTGTGGAATACGAGGGAGTGACTTACTCCGTGACAACCATCTACAGCGAGGCATTCAAGGAGTGTTCTTCATTGACGGACATCACCATTCCCAACAGCGTGACAACCATCGGAAACAATGCGTTCTACAACTGCGATGCATTATACTCGGTGACCATCCCCAATAGCGTAACGAGCATAGGTTCCGATGCGTTCTATGATTGCGATGGCTTGCGCTCGGTGACCATCCCCAATAGCGTAACGAGCATAGGTTCCGATGCGTTCTATGATTGCGATGGCTTGCGCTCGGTGACCATTGGCGATGGTGTTACAAGCATCGGAAGCTATGCGTTCTATTCTTGTGGCTATTTGAATTCTGTGACCATCGGTAATAGCGTGACGAGCATAGGTTCCAATGCGTTCTATGGGTGTTCGAGGCTGACCTCGGTCGAGATTCCCAACAGCGTGACGAACCTCGGTGATCACGCTTTTTATGGCTGCTCCTCATTGGAATCGGTGAATATCCCAAACGGAGTGAGCATCATCAATTATTATACTTTCTCTGGCTGCTCTTCGCTTAAGTCTCTATCCATACCGAATAGCGTGACTATTATAAGTAGGTATGCATTCAACAAATGCAGCAGCTTGACCTCCGTGGAGATTCCCAATAGTGTGTATTATATAGATGGTTATGCGTTTAACGAGTGCAGTGCCTTAGAAACAGTTACGTTTGGTAGCGGAATAACACAGATTGGCTCTGGCTCTATTTATTATATTTATAGTAATGGAAGCACTACTGGTTATTGGGGAACTACGGGATTTTCTTTCGCCTTATGCAAAAACCTTGAAACGGTGAAGTGCCTTGCTGAGAATGTTCCAAATACAGGTGCTACCACCTTTGACCAATCGTTGGTAGAATATGCCACCCTTTATGTTCCCGAAGGTTCAGTTGATAGTTATAGGAACACTTCGCCATGGAGCAGTTTTGGCACGATTAAGGCGTTGACGGATGACGGCAGCAATGACGCAATACTCATTGATGGTATCTATTATGTGTTTGATGATGAGAACGGCACGGCAACGATTGTGAGTGGTGAAGTGGCTTATTCGGGAGCCGTTACCATTCCCGCAAGCGTTACCAATGACGGCAAGACCTATACGGTGGTCGCTATTGGCGAGGGTGTATTCCAGAATGCCACAGGCTTGACAGCCATCAGCATCCCTTCGAGTGTTACCTCCATCGGTGACAATGCCTTCAATGGTTGTGGCAACTTGACGAGTGTGACCGTAGCATGGACAAAGCCTATAGGTATCAACTCCACCGTATTCTCCAATAGTGGCAATGCCACGTTGCATGTGCCAAGCGGAAGTGAGTCGGCATACGCATCGGCAGACTATTGGAAGGATTTCAAGACCATAGCGGAGCCTATCGTGTTTGCCGACAATGCCGTGGAAGCGTTGTGCTTGGCAAATTGGGATGCAGACGGAGACGGGAAGTTATATAAGGACGAGGCGGATGCTGTCACCAATTTAGGATCTGTGTTCAAGGAGAATACTGACATTGCCTCGTTTGACGAGTTGCAATATTTCACGGGATTGACGAGCATAAATGATAGCGCGTTCTATTATTGCTCCAACCTTGCCTCCATCATCATTCCCGACAACGTGAACACCATTGGCAATCGTGCCTTCTATGTCTGCTCGGGCTTGTCCTCCCTGCATATTTCCGCCAACGTGACAAGCATTGAGGACAGGGCATTTGCCTATTGTTCGGGATTGGAATCCATCGTAGTGGACGGTGGCAATACGGTATATGACTCACGTGACAATTGCAATGCCTTGATTAAGACCAGCAATAACACATTGTTGATTGGTTGTAAGAACACGGCGATTCCGTCAACAGTAAAGATTATTGCTGAAGGAGCGTTCCGTGGATGTGCGGAACTGATAAGCTTGGAGATTCCCGAGGGTGTCACTACGATTGGAGGAAGTGCTTTCCGTGGTTGTACGGGTTTGGAGTCGGTCACGCTTCCCAGTACCATTACGAGCATCGGCACATACGCATTCTCCGCTTTCGACGAGGTGTATAACCTGACGACCGTTACGGTGGGAATGACTACACCCGTAACTATTACTGCCAATGTGTTCCCCAACCGAGCAAATTCCACGCTCTATGTTCCCAAGGGAACCAAGGAGTTGTACAAGGCGGCTAACTATTGGAAGGAGTTTATGGAAATCATCGAGATAGGGGAAGATGAGCCTAATAGGCTTTATGCCCAGGACATCACTGCACGAATGGGTACGCAAGCGTCGATTCCCGTCGTGCTGGTCAATGAGAAAGAGTTTGGTGGATTGCAATTCATCCTCACGCTTCCAGATGGCGTTACCTTGTCGGCCGTGGAGAAGACGGAGCGGCTTGATAATTCCTTCTATGTGGCATACGACAATGTGGGCGACAACACGTATCAAGTGGTTTTGTTCAATATGTCCCGCAAGTCGTTCTTGGGCAACGATGGCGAGTTGCTCTCGCTCAGAGTCAGCCTTGGCGACGAGATGGATGAGGGCGACTATGAGATACTTCTCTCTGAGGTTGTGGCTTCTGACTTTGACCTCAATGAGTCGGCCTTGCCTGATAGCCGTTCCACGTTGACGGTGGAGGACTTCTTGTTGGGCGATGCTACCCTTGACGGTCGCATAAACGTGACAGATGTCATGGCGGTGGTCAACTGCATCTTGGGTCATGAAATGTCGGTATTCAGCAGGAAAGCAGCCGACATCAATGCCGACAACAAGATTAACATCACCGATGTTATGGGAATTGTCAACATCATCTTGACGGCGGGCAGTAACTCCAACAAGGCTCCTGTCTTCCATCGACAAATGCCGATGGGGCAATAAACCAAAAGGGAACGTATTAGATATGTTTGTGTCCGATACAAGAATAATAAGACCATAGAATTGTTCGACTGGTGCTGTCTAAATCAAAGGGAATAATAATGGATTGGAAAATGCCATTAGGCATTGGATAGGGTAGCCCGTCATGCAGCCGTGCCGTAGGTAAGGCGAAATGGCGGGGGAAAATGATAGAGAGGAATGTGTGCCTTTAGGTACACGATACATGGAGCTATTGCCTACCCAAGGGCAGGCTTCCTCCACCATCTGTCAACACCAGCCATTTCGCAATACCTATCAGCATTGCTGTATGGCTGGCTACCTTGTTTAATGCCTAAAGGCATTTTTATCGGACACCATAATAATAATTGAATCCACAGAGTTCCTTCGGGAACATCTGAGGATTCTTGAGATTACGTCAAGATTGAAATACTTTGTTCTGTATTTCTTTCCATCGGCAGCAGTTGTCAAGGAATCCTTTACAACTGATTCTTGTTGGAGTTCCTTTTCCCTAAATATATTATTGATGTG
>JAFYZV010000165.1 GCA_017548525.1 Prevotella sp. | reverse complement strand
CGGGCGGATGCTGACGCCGTCCTGCTCGTTGATGCCGTCGTAGTCGTCGTTGACGATGACGTAGAACAGTTCTTGCCAGGGAAACGCACCTGGTGAGGCTTCATCTGTGCTATAGATGTTGCCAAGCACCGCCACGCCATTGTCCTCAAGCACCGTCATACAACCATAATAACGTCCATACCCCTCTGGTTCAAGGCAATAGCGTGCCCAAAGGGTATTCAAATCCTCGTCCATTTTAATCACTACCAGTTGTCCGTAATAATGATTGTAATATCCATAAGGCGACTGCTCGTTATAGTAGGCGAAATACACACCGCCGTCGCGACTATGCTCAAGCCCAATAAACGGGCTTCCACTCATATCCGAATATTCAAAACAAGGTGAGGCAGGAAACCTTATCTCCTTTAGCTTGTTGAAATCCCTGTCGTATTTCCTGAGCATCACGCCAACCCGTTGATTTGTAATCGAATAAGACATACCCAATAAGAAATCGCCTTCTGTTAGGCCGAGCATGTTTTCTGACCATGAAAAACACCCACTATATCCATGACCTATTGAGTAGCCAAGTTTGTTGTCCAAAGTATAGTTCGCCTCAATATTAAACAAGGAGTCAAGCACATAGCAATGTAGTTCCTTGCTCCCGTCTTCTTCAATCCTGTGCGCTCCCCAAATGCAATATCGCAGCGGCGATTCGCTGAACACCTTTGGCCCCCAATGCAGGAATGTAGGGTCAATCATGATTTCGTCTCGGGTGTATTCCTTTTGGCGTTTTAAGCGGCCGTCAATCCCAATACGGACGATGCGTATCGATGCCGAATCGAGAGATGTGTTGTAGTAATCATAATAGGCGAGCACGAGGTCGTTGTTCGGGTCGAGCGTCATACCAGGTTTGAACCCCTGCCTCCATGTGTTTTCCATGACTGAATCAACCACGCAGACACTATCAAAGCGGAGATGCTCGTCAAAACGGCTCAGCCTGAAGTTGAACGTATTGGAGTCCAAATCGTTCAGCATTTCTGCATAGAAATAGCCTTTGCCTAATGGATCCTTGAAGGGATAGGACCATTGCAGGTTTGACGGAATCAACAACGTGTCGATAATCGCACCTCCGTGTCGTGACACCTTATGGAAGATGTTTCCCACTGGTCTGAGGTCAATGTAGTTGCCTATGATGTCGTAGACCATCGTTTCGCCCAGGATGCTGCCGTCCGACATTTGCATGATGTTGACTGGTTCAGTCACGTGTCCCATGTAGTGATGGGGGATTGAGTCGATGGTCTGGGCATTGGCCATGCCAAACGTAATAGTAACAAGCACCGTCAAAAAAAAAATTTTTCATGATTCTCTATTCAATAAGTAATTGTTCAAGATTAAACTGCATATTGTTTTGACACGGAACTTCGGGACACGGGACTATCATTGACTAACGTCGAATCTGACGATTTGCGAAGAATGAAGCACTTCGTCTCGCATCTCTCAGTCCCGTGTCTCGCATCCAATATGTAAACTAATATTCCTCATCTACTTAATACCAAAAGGGTGTGTAAAAAAAACGATAGTTTGTTATTAATGGTTTCATTGACACCAATCGTTTTCTTGACACACCTTTTACAAATTCAGCGTGCTAAAAATCTCCTCCTGGGTTTTGTGAACTATGGGGATGACCATAATTGACTATCAGATTATGGTATGGTACCATGGGGTTATAAGGAGGGAATACGTCAGATTCGCAGATTATCTGCCAACTCACGATGGCTTCGTCAGGATAATTCGGATCTGGGTTCGCCGCCAAATAGTCAGAACCCAAACCGAGATAGGAATCGAGGCAGTAGCACATGACATCGGACGGAACAATGCCATAGCCGCCTAACAACCTTGAATCCACGAAGTTAGGAGAACCATACTGGTCTATGTTCTCGGTAAAGTAGAATGTGTGTGAACGACTAATCGTATAATAAATCCTGCTTGATGTCATGGTTGGGTGGCTTTCATAAATGCTCAAAACCCGAATCAATTCACTTACGGCGTTGCTGTTCCAAACGTATGTTGAATCATCGCTGAAATAATAGTAGCAAACTGTATCAGTATAGAAAAGGTTGTCGAAATACCAGAGGTGGTCTAAAATGGTGTAAGTGCTTGTGATGGCCATGACCACCGTCCCGTCATCCATGATGTCCGTACCGATGAAACGGAAATGCTGGTTGTCGAGGCCGAGGTTTTGCTCAAGCGACGCGATGTCGGAAGAGATTGAGGCGTAGGCGATGTTCATGTCGGACAGGCTAACTTTCCCGTCGACGACATTCACATGGCCGTAAACCGTGTCAAAGCGTATGTCGGTGTAAGAGACATTGGCATTGGCAAAGTCATAATTCGCCAGGCTGGAGAGGTGCCAGGCGGCTGCTTCGAGGCTCATGGTCTCGCCGTCCTTGCTCTCTTGCATTTGCCTCTTGAAGCCTTTTAGGTAGGCGTTCATGTCGGTGATGTTCTCGGGGCTGAAGGCCACCTTTTCCTCGTTGTTGTTCAGGGTTGCTTCGGGCGTTTCCTTCTTGCAGGAAACCACTGCGACAAACAGGGTCGCTACCACCAATAAAGTGACCATTAAGAATCTTTTTGTTCTCATTGCATTTAAGTTTTGATTGTTAGTGATTTGAGTTTGTTTGAAGTTGTGTTTGTTTAATCCGTTACCGTAAACTCCCCATAATACTCATCCCCATTGGGCAGGGTGAAGTTGACGATGTAGTCGCCTGTGTTGGGGATGTAGAACTGCAAGCCGTTGGGGGTCATGCAAGAGTCCACTTGCACGTAGCCGCCAGTGCTGGTGGTGATTTCAATGGCCACTTGGCCGAGGTTCTCGGTGAAGACCACGGTGAGATAGTGGCCGTCGATGGATGATACAATGGAACCACTTTTGTCGGTGCCTCCATGTTGGGTCTTTAGAATAATTGAAATCGGAACTCCTTCTTCATTTTCTTTTTCTGTTCTGGCTGCACCGTGGGCGTGGCTGATTGCTCCCGAAAGAATAAAGCAGAGCAACAGAACTGATTTGATTGTTTTGCTCATGACATCGAATTTTGCTTGATTGCAATAGCAAAAGTAGCATCTATCATCAATTGTTGTCAAGGATTTGCGTTTGCAATTTGTTTGCAATTGCATAGATGTTTATAATACATTATAAATCAATGTACTACAAATATATACGCAAATATTGTGAGGTCTTCAAGATGCGAAATAATTGCACAATTATTCTAAGAAATGGCCAATTTCTTGACAAAATCGGACATGGGAATGTCGGTACCAAATGCTTTTTGCATATTAGTGGCTCGTCGGAAAATGGTCGAGTTATGACATTGCAGGAGAAGGGCTATTTGGAAATCATTCAAACCAAGCAGATAAAGGTAACAGATTTGCAGGTCTTTTTGCCGCATTTGTGGTACATAGGCCAACAATCGGGTTTTGAATTCGGGGTAATGCCTTGATACAGCTACACCTAACTCTACGCTTGTCGTATCGTCGAGTCGGATGTGTGGGTAGTCGGAGTGATGGGAGCGTGCTGTTAGCGGCAAATCACTTACCCAACCTATGATGGTTTGGCAAACAGGCTCGTTGAGGAATCCCTCACGCATCAATTCAATTTCTGTGCGTTGGTGGACAT